>JBKDYO010000092.1:0-25335 GCA_046305855.1 Paracoccaceae bacterium | reverse complement strand
CAGCCAGATCGCGGCGGCCAGCTTGCGGGTCTTCTTCTGCTCCTCGGCCCGGCGCGCCTTGTCGGCCTCCAGCTCGGCCTTCCGCCGCGCGGCCCGTTCCTCGCGCTTGCGGCGCTCGGCGGGATCCTCGGTGTCGAGGCCCAGAAACTCCCGCGCGACCTTGAATTTCTCGGCCGGGCTGCGGATCGACAGGGCAAGGCCGATCAGGTCGATGACGTCGCCACGCCCTTCGGCCCCCGACATGGCGAAATCGCGCCACTGGCCGGTGTAGGGGCCGGACATGGTGACATAGAAGCTGCCGACCGTGCGGTCCGCGCGGCCGGGGTTCAGCATGAAATACTTCTCGTGCTTGCGGAAACTGCCCGCGCCGGGGGCGCAGAAGCGGTGCACGACCTCTTCGATGCGGTCCAGCAGCCGCGACTTCAGCTCGTCTGTGCTGAGGGTCTGGGGCTTGCGGTCCAATCCTTACACTCCACCTGAAACTGTGGCGGTGGGGGTGTCGGGCGCTGCCACAACCCTACCCCCACCGCCTTCCTCCGCCCCCGACGCGACCGGCGAAGGGGCATCCTGGGGTTCCGATACCGCCGGCGGGATAGGTTCCGGCAAACCGGCCGCGCTGCTCTCGGCGGCGGAAGGAATTGATGTGTCATCAGCCGTGAGGGCGTCGGGCGACGCGTTCTCCTCAGGCCAGATCTGGGCGCAGGCCTGGGATCCGCGCGCCATGAACACGGCGGCCAGGGCGGCTTCCATTCGACCGCGCGCCGACAGAAGCTCCATACTCGACGGGTTCACCGCATGGACGACGAAGGAATGTGAGGCCTCTGCGAGGGGCGCGATCAACGGATGATCGTGGTTCACGTTCGGCACCAGGCGGCGGACCTGATCGAGGATCATCGCCCGGTTCGGGTCGGGGTAGCGGCTGCAGGCCAGCCATCCCGCCAGGTTGATCAGCGCCTGATCCCAGATCGAGAGGCGGGGCGCGGTCATTGCCGCACCAGTCGCAGGCGACCGCGTCCCTTGCCGCTCGGATTGTAGAATTCGACCTTGCCAAGGTCCCGTAGCGCGTTCCACGTTGACCGCGTTACCGGGGCCCCCTGGCCCATCGCCAGCGCGACACCATAACGATCAAAGGCAGCGTCGCCTCCGTGGTCGGACAGCCACTTCAGAGCTCTGTCCTGGGCGGGGGTCAGCACGACGTCACCCATCGATGTCCCTCCGGAATGGCAGGTCGGCTTGGGCCGGGGCGACGGCAAGGCGCAGCCCGTGCTGCAGGGTCTCACCCAGCGTCGCCAGGGCGGCGGGGTCGCGGCGGTGCAGCTCGTACTGTGTCGCAAAGGCCATGATCAGCGGGTAGGCCTGGTGGTTGCGGGGCAGAAGCTCTTCGGCTTTGGTCCGCATGTCGTCCACCGCATGCGGCACGAGCTGGCCGGTGCGCGCACTCATGGCGACGGCCAGCGCGGCGGTCAGGGCTGCGACGTGGATATCACCCATGGCGGTACCCCCTGGAATGGCTGCGCGGCAGGTATGACCCCGCCGCGCCCGGGCCGCCCGGCCCGCATGCCTGTTTGGTTTTCGGGCGGCCAAGGGAAAAGGCGGCGGGTGTGATCAACCCCGCCGCCAGGTGCGTGGCCCGGTCTGTTGAGGCAGATACCGGGGCGTTGACCGGTTGGGCCACGGGGAACATCATGCCGCCTTCTCGCGGCGGGACGCGAAGCGGGGAGAAGCATCTCCCTCCCCGGCGGTCGCCGGGGAGGAGTGGCTTTGGGGTTGCGACCCCCGCTCCGCTAGTATGGCTTCGATCTCGGCCTCGTCCGCGCCCCAGATCAGATGCTCGGCCGTAAGGCCCAGGCGGTGGGCCGCGGAGTGGGAGAGGAGGGCGCGCATGTGTGAGGCATAGGGAATGTCGCCAGCGGCTCGAAGGCCGCGCGCGGTGCGCCACTGGTAGGGCGCCTTGCCGTCGACGCCCGTGACTTCCCCGATTTTGTCGGGTTTGCCGATCAGCCGCTCGACCACATCAGTTGGTGTTATGTGCTTACCCATAACGCAGGATATAGCATGCACAATGTGCGACGAGTCAAGCAATTTGTGAGAGCAGTGTGAGACCCCCTCGCTTTGGTGTGAGGTGATCACCACTTACCTACGCTGCATGGATACGATCTGGTTCAAAGCCCTCCAGAAGCGCAGCGGTCTGACCAGTTTCGACCTGGGCGAGGCTATTGGCCGCGATCGCACGGTGATCTCCAGGATCATCAACGGGACACAGCGCATGACGCTGGACCAGGCCAGGATCTTCGCGGACAAGCTTGGGGTGCAACTGCCTGAAATGCTCGAAAGGGCCGGGCTGGCCGACAAGGGCACGGCGCAACAGCTGACGCCCGGGTTTCAGGAAAGCGATGCTGCGACCTGGGTCCCAGGACCGGGATCGAGCGAAGATCGGGCCGTGCCCGTCGTGGCCGAAGCTTTAGGCGGGGGACGGCCAGGCATCGATGTGTGGCGCGTGAAGTCGCAGGCCATGGCCCTTGCCGGCATTTTGATCGGGGACTTCATGCTGGTCGACACGAACCAGGCCGAGAGGGTGAAAGCTGGCGACGTCGTTGTTGCCCAGGTCTACCACCGATCCGGGGCCGTGACCGTGCTTCGCCGCTTCGAGCCGCCAGTCCTGGTGGCCGCCAGCATCGACCCCGCCGAAGGCAGAGTGCACGTCGTCGACGGCATCAACGTCGTTATCCGAGGCAAGGTAACCGCGAGCTGGCGGGCCTAAAGAAATTCGGCCAGTTCACTGGTCAGCTGTGTTTTCCAAAAGCGCTTTAATCGTTCCAACAGGATGAAGCATGCGATTGCAAGAACCGCGATTGCTCCGACCGAAAGGATCTCGTTCCGCCAGCCACCGTAGCCAGGCAGCCATCGGTCGATGAAATGCAGACCCACCAGAAAAAGCAATGTCGGCCAAGTTCCAGCCTTTTCGAAAGCGTGCTGGTCGATCTCGGACGCAAGCTTCCGCTGCCACCCATCAAGTCCGCCCTTCCAGATCGCCGCGTCGTAGTGGTCCGGATCCATATCCAACCTTGCACGAAAGGCCGAAATGTTCCCGACACATTGACCTAGAATTCTTAGCCCCATCTACACCTCCGTTTCCCCGATCGTATCAGCGCCACTCGATCGGATGTGTGTGCAATTCTCACAATGTGCTTGACAGTGTGAGGTAAGCACACCTAACTCTTGTGCACACACTTTTGCACAGGAGAAACCGCATGCCTGCCTACACTCCCCCGATCGAGTTCCCGTTCATCCCGAACGCCCGGCCGCATTCCATCGGCGACCGCCAGCTTGCCCAGCTGGCCCAGCTCGGCGACGACGCCCGCATGGGCAACGTCAGCCCGGCCGAAGCCGAATGGCTTCTGACCAGCTGCGGCCCCCTCCTGCGGGAACTGATGGCCCGCCGCGCCGCGATGGCCAACGCCAACCTGCCCTTCGACAACGTCGTCGTGATCGGATCCCGGTGATGGCTGTCGGGTTCTGCTACCGCTCAGGCGAGATCGACACTGCGCCCAGCCTGTTCCCCGAGGGCACGATCCCCTTCGTCCGGTCCCGCAAAGGGCCGGCCAAACTGAAAGAGATCATCGGCGTCAAGGCGCGGCATGCCTATGACGGCAAGACGCTGCTGGTGCCAGGCATCCCCGAAGCCGCTGACGACCAGGCGGCGATCGATGCCCTGGACAAGTGGAAGGCTTGGGCCTTCCCGGAAGGGCGTGTGTGATGGCCGTCCGTGTCGACACCACCAAGGGCGCGCGTGGCTGCATCGCCAAGATTGAGGCGCAGCTGCAGCTCTACCCGCGCAATCCCTGGAACGAGAACAAGGCCCAGTGGGACACCTGCCACCGGGACTTGCAGAAGCTGATCCTGACTGAAGGCGGGTCCTACAAATCCGACGGGATGGGGTCGCAGGTGAGGCTTTGGGGCTACAAGGCCACGTCGACCACTGGCCTCGAAGGTGCCGCCCGGAACTGGATCGTCCAGGTCCGGGAAAAGCTGGGGGTGCAGGCATGATCGGCCTCCCGCTTCCCGGCCGGGACCTGTCGCCCGAAGAGGCGCGGGGCTTCCGCATGGCCTGCGCCGCCTTCTCCACCTGGGGCTACCAGCTGGCCGCCTCGCCGCGGCTGGCAGGGCCCGAGGCCAGCGAAGAGGTCCGGTCCCGCTTCGCCGCGCATGGCCGCTTCCTGATGGCCGCCGCCTCTGCCCTCGATCGGCAGATCACCCGCTCCATTCCCGTCGAGGCCCTGGTCGAGATCACGGGCGCGCCGATGCGGGGCCAGGTCACGCGCCTGACCCCCTGACAGATCGCTGGCCGGGGCCGTCCGCATCGACCTGCTTGGCCAGATGCACCCGGATACCGCAACCAAGGGGCCGAAGGGACGGCGCGGCCCCATCACAATCAACAGGCAGGACATGAAACTGACCCCGATCATCGCGCTGGCCTTCGTCGTGGGAGCGATCGCCATCTGGCTTAAGCGCCACGCACGGGCCTTGCGCCCCATCGCGGACCCCCGCTCGGCCAACCGGGCCGACTGCGCCCGCTCACGGCGACACTGGGCAGGCGCGCCAGATAGCCGGGAGGCAGGAGAATGAGCCGCATGTTCATCACGTCGGGCGAAGTAGCGCAGCTGCTGGAACTGCCATCGGCCAACGCCTTCCTCGCCCGCCGCGCGGATCTGGAGGACGCTGGTTTTCCGACACCCTGCGCCTGGTCCGCCCGCCCGATGCGCTGGCGGGCCGAGCTGGTCCGCGCCTGGATCGATCGACAGGGCCTGCCCCGCGTTGTCGGCGGGAAGCCTCAACTGGTGGCCCACAACTCACACTATTTGGAGCGGGCGAAATCGGCATGAGCGGGTCGCTTGCAGATCTCAACGCCCATCTTTTCGCCCAGCTTGAAAGGCTGGACGTGGAAAACCTGACCCCGGAGCAGATCGAGGCAGAGGTCGCGCGAACCGATGCCATCGTCAAGGTGGCCGACAGGATCACCGAAAACTCGAAGGTGGCCCTTGGCGCGGCGAAGCTCTACGCGGAACATCGCGATGTCATCCTGCCGCACCTGCCACTGATCGGGAAGGCGGCGGACAAATGACGCAGGGCCGGTGGATCGGTTGGCTGCCCGAGGAAATTGCCTGGTGCAGGGCTCGCGCGGACTGGACGCGCAAAGAGCTGTGGGTTGCCTTCGGCAATTTCTGGAAGCGCGACGTGTCGTTCGGCTCGTTCAAGGGCATGTGCAAGCGCGAAGGGATCATGACCGGTCGCACAGGCCGGCTGGAGAAGGGCAGCATCCCGCCGAACAAGGGACGCAAGGGATACACCGCACCGGGCTGCGAAAAGGGCTGGTTCAAGAAGGGCGACCGCCCGCACACGGCCAAGCCGATCGGCTACGAAATGGTCGACCGCGATGGCTACGTGCAGATCTGCGTCGACGAACCGAACCCCTGGACCGGCAACAGGACCCGGATGGTGCACAAGCATCGCCGCCTCTGGGAACAGGCCAACGGGCCAGTGCCCGAAGGGCATCGGTTGAAATGTCTTGATGGCGACAAGACCAACTGCGACCCGTCGAACTGGGAAGCCCTCCCTATGGCTTTGGCCCCGCGCCTGAACGGGCGGTTGGGGCGCGGCTATGACGAAGCCCCTGCCGAATTGAAACCGACCATCCTGCTTGCCGCAAAGCTGGAGCATCGGGCCCGTGAGCTTCGCCGCAAGGGGGCAGACCAATGACCCGCCGCCGCAAGGGCCCTGTCGCCACTGCCCTGCGCGGGGATCTTCCGGCCCGACTCCGGGAACGGGAACGGGCCGATGGCAGCTGGCGCGCCTGGTGGGAAGCCGAGGCCGGGATCAAGCGCCTTGGGTTCACCTCGGTCGAGCTTGACGCCACCGCGCCGATGAAGGCCGCGCGGGAAGCCCGCAAGCTGAATGAACAGGTCGATCAGGCGCGCCTCACCGGATCCGTGCCGAAGTCGAAGCGCGGGCAGATCTGCATCGAGGATGTGATCGAAGACTACAAGCGGTCCACCCGCTTCACCCGCCTGTCGCCGGTGACGCAGCGGGTTTATCGCTCGCGCCTGGGCCAGATCATCCGCAAATGGGGCGACACCCCTGCCGTGGATTTCACCAAGCCGATGGCCGATACCTGGTATGAGGAGCTGGCCCGCGACACCGGCCCCTCAGCCGCCGTGGCCCTGATCGGAACGCTGTCGATCGTGATGGATCACGCGGAGCGCCGGGGCCACCGCCCGGAAAACTCGAACCCCTGCCTACGCCTCGGGATCACCGTGCCCAAGGGTCGCAGCCGCGCGATCAGCTGGGAAGAATACGATGCCCTGCAGGCCGCCGCCCTGCGTGTGGGCCTGCCATCGGTGGGCCTGGCCGTCGCCCTCTCGATGTTGGCCGGACAGCGCCAGACCGACATCCTGGCTGCCCTTCGCGGTGACTTCGCGGAGGTCGATGTCACCTGGCCCGGATCCGACACGAAGGCGACGGTCTGGGCCTGGTCGCTTACGCGGTCGAAGACGGGTGCTGCCGGCGAGATCATGCTGCATCAGGAGCTTGCCCCGATGGTTGCAGCCGTGCTGGCTCGCCCGGCCCCGGCCGATGCCCGGCTGATCGTCGAAGAACGGGTCGGCCGCCCCTATGACGCGGATCTGTTTCAGAAACGCTGGGTCGAGGTCCGCACCGCCGCAGCCGACGGGGGCGAGGGGCAAGCGCCCTGCCCGTCCCTGGCAGGTGTCCAGTTCCGCGACCTGCGGCGCAGCTTCGCCGTTCACGCCAGGCGGGGCGGGGTCAGCGTTGACGATGCCGGCGACGCCCTGGGCAACTCAGCCGCGCGCGATGTGCGGATCAAGGGCACCTACATGCCACCAGAATTCTTCACTGCCGCCCGCGCCGTAGCGGCCGTGGCGCGGCCGGAAAACCCAGAGGAAAGGAAAGAGGCATAATGCCTGCGTTCAATTTCAAAGCCGAGTTTGCCGAAGCGGTCGAATGGGGCCATAAGCGGCAGACTGTTCGCGCCGATCGGCGGGACGGTCGCCCTCATTGCAAGCGCGGCGACAAGATCAAGCTTTACACCGGGATGCGGACGACGACCTGCCGCCTTCTGGGCACGGCCACGGTGACACATACCGCGCGGGTGCGGATCGAAGCGACGTGCATGTATCTGGACGGCCGCCTTGTCCCGGCAACCTTGTGGGGCCGCGATGGCCCTCAGACCGACAACGAGTTCGCCGAAGCAGATGGCTTCCCCAGCTTCACCGACATGGCCAATTGGTTCGACGAAACTCACGGCCTGCCGTTTGAGGGCACGGTCATCTACTGGGACGAACCCCAATGACTGATCTCTCGATCATCGGCAAGGGCCTCTCCAACTGGATCGCCCGGGGCGGCAAGCCCGTCGCTGGCCCCTACACCAGCCACCAGAACGCCCTGACAGCCCTTCGGGGGGTTGAAGCGCGGCAAAAGCCGGTGCTAATCCGCCCGTGCCTGAGATGTGGAAACCACTTCAAATCGACCGGGCGCGGAAACCGTCTCTGCGACGGCTGCAAGAAAGAGTGCTGATATGAGTGCCCGCGTTGTTGCCGTCACACGGCTGCTTCTGGATGTCCTTCAGGAAATGCAAGGAAAGACCAACCTAACTCCCTCCGAATATGCCCTCACGGACCTCCTGCGCTTCGACATGGACGAACTGCAGCACATCAACACCACCGCCGTCGCGGAAATGCAGGCACTCGCTCCGTCAGTCCTGGAGGACTGACCTCCCCTCTTGGCGCCCGCGCAAGGCGCAGAATGCTCCCCGTTGGACCTTCAAGAAAGTCACGGACAAAGGAGGAAGCCTCCTTGTCCGCGCAGGCCCGTTCATCCGGGTGATGGGCTTCTACTGATCCCGCTGCGCCCCGCCCTCAGGCGGCGGCTCGGCCGAGATGCCCTCGGGCACATCTACCCCCTGCTCCTCCAGCCAGTCGCGGATCTCGCCCCAGATCTCGGCCGCGCCGTGACTGCGCTGGCCCAGGACAGTGTCGATCCGTCTGCGCAGACCGGCCGGGATGGAGTAGGGCCAGGGCATGGGTGCGATTTTCTCCGTCCGACTCGGACGCAGTCGGACAGTCGGACGCACCATCAAGGGCTTGACCTCTAACCGCCTGCTTTTATTGGGTTTTCTGGTGGAGCAGAGGGGGATCGAACCCCTGGCCTTATCATTGCGAACGATACGCTCTCCCAACTGAGCTACTGCCCCAACGACCTTGGCTCGGTGTCTTACCAATCAGGTCGACGTTGTCAAGTTTCGCCAAGGGTCCGGTCAGGCCGCAGCGTGTTGGCGGGCGAAGGCCACGATCTCGCTCGCCGGTCGGGCACCGGCAAGGCGCGCGACCTCACGGCCGTTGCGATAGAGGATCAGCGCCGGGATGCCGCGGATGCCTGCCCGGGCCGAGATCTGGGGGTGGTCCTCGGTGTTCAGCTTCATCAGCCGGACAGCAGGAGACAGGGCCTTTGCTGCCTTGGCAAACTCGGGGGCCATCATCCGGCAGGGTCCGCACCAAGGGGCCCAGTAGTCGACCAGAACCGGCAACCCGTCGCCGCGGGTGATCTTGTCATGGGTGGCAGCGTCGAGTTCAGCCACCCGACCATCGGCCAGCGCCTCACCACAAGAGCCGCATTTCGGACCCTCGGCCAACCGGGAGGTCGGCACCCGGTTGCCCTGTCCACAGGTCGGGCAGATCACCTTGACCGCTTCTGCAAGTGCCATGTCACATCCCGCAATGTCGATATCAGTAAGATGTGGGACTGGCCTCTCCCGGCACAAGGCCTGCGGCATTCTGTCAGAGCAGGTCCTCTTCCTCGCCCGAGACATCGACGCCCAGAGCATCGAGGCCCGCTTCAAGGTTTTCGGCCAGATGCGGCATGCCCATCAGGTAGACCGCCGTGGGGGTCGTTGCCTCGGAGGTGGCGGTGGCCAGCGCCTCGTCAAAATCCTCCGGCTCGAACGCGCCGCGTCCGACCCAGGCCACGGCGGTCAGCTGGGCCTTTTCGTCGTCGTTCAGCGCGTCAATGAAAGCGTGCAGCTCCGCTTCGCCTGCGGGCCCCTCGCGGGACAGGAAGATCACCTGCACTACGGTCGCCGGGCTGATCTCGAACATGGCTGCCTCCTTCGTTGCAGGCATGGTCGCGCATCGGGGGGCGGGGCGCAAGCGTCAGACGAAAAGCCAGACCGTGACCCCGTGAACTGTCGCCCCGGCAAGCGTGGCCAGAACGACTGAGCGGCGGGCCAGATAGGTGGCCAGCACGGCTAGGGTGCCGGAGACCACCGGAAGGAGACGCAGAAGGTCGGAGCTTAGCGCGGGCAGGATCGATGCGACGAACAGCGTGGCGATTGCAGCCGGGCCAGTGGCCGATAGGAACCGTTCCAGCCAGCCAGCCGTGGCGATCCGGTCGGTCCGGGCCAGGATCGGTAGCGCGCGGAACGCCCAGTTGGCGGCCCCGGCAAGACAGGCGATGGCGAAGAGGTCCCAGTTCATCGGCGCAGAAGTCCGGTCAGCGCTCCGGCGAGCATGCCCATCAGGATGCCGGTGGTGGCAGAGATCGCAAGCGTCCCCGCGACTGTGGCAAGACCCGCAACCGCTATCACCGGAAGCTGACGACGGCTGGAAATCGACAGGAGCAGCGCCAGGAACAGCGCCGGCAACAGAAAGCCAAGCCCGGCGCTGAGGGCTGGCCAGTCATCCAGGACGCCGCCTCCGGCCAGCGCCCCAAGGACCGTGCCCAGAACCCAAGCCGCATAGGCGCCGAGGCCAAGGCCGAACATGTAGGCTTCCGAGAACGTCTGCCCGCGCGCCAGCGCCCCCAGCGCCTGACCGAAGACCTCGTCCGTCAGCCCCCAGGCCCAGGCCCAGGCGTGACGCCGGGTGGCCTCGCTGCCCGCCTCGCGCATCAGCGCCGGGCCATAGAGGAGATGCCGCAGGTTCATCGCGATCAGGGTGAACGCCGCCACCAGCACCGGCGCTCCGGAGGCAAGCAGCGCCAGAGCCAAAAACTGCGAGGCCCCGGCATAGATGATCAGGGACAGCGCAAAGGCATCGAGCACTGAGAACCCGGCGCGCGTGGCGGCGACGCCAAAGGAAAAGGAGATGGGCAAATACCCCATGACGATTGGCAGGCTTGCCAATAGTCCGTCGCGGAAATGGGGCTTGGTATTTGGCATCCGGCGTAGGGCTATCGTGGTCGCCGTTTGTGGTCAATGCAGCAGGCTTTGTTTCGGAAACCCTGACTTGCACGGCCAGCTGCTCCTCGGCATTCTGCCTGCGAAACCCGCCCTCAGGATATGCCCATGCGTCTGTTTTCTCTCTCTTTCGCCCTGCTTGCTTCGTCCCTGTCCCCCACCCTTGCCGAAGTCGCCGAAATCCCCGGCTCGCAATTCGAAGCTGGCAACTGGGTCGGCGGGGCCTACACGGACGACGCGGGTGCGTTCTCCTATTGCTACACGACAGTCAGCTATGTGAACGGCCAGACGCTGTGGATCGGGCTCTACCCCAATGACACGCTTGCGATCCTGTTTTCGCAGCCGGATGTGACGTTCCAACCCGGCCAGAAGTTCGAGCTTTGGGTGATGATGGAAACTGGCCTGCCCGCCATTGGCAACGGCGAGGCCTGGGATGCGACCTATGCCGGGATCACCTACAATGGCATCGGCGCGTCGATCGATTTCCTCAACAGCGGGCGCTACCTGCGGATGCTGGGCATGGGGATCGACGACGGCTTTGACGTCGACGGCATCGGCCCGGCGCTGGTCGAGGCGCAGGATTGCCTGGCCCGGCAAAGCGGGGCGGGCGGGCGGGTGCTGGAGTCGACCCCCGGGGCCAAGGCCCCGCCAAAGGTGCCGGACCTGACCCGGCCGAAGACCAGCGGCGTCGGCTCGGGTGGCGGCCTTGGCACCCGGCCCGGCGGGGCGCTTGGTACGCCTGCGCCGAAACCGCAGCCCTGACAAGCTGGCCCCCAGGTCTTCCCCGGGGGCCAAATTTCTTAAGCAAGAAATTTGTCAAAATCCTTGCTTGAGGATTTTGGGGCATTACTCTGCCGCTTCCGCGTAGGACTCGACCGGCGGGCAAGTGCAGATGAGGTTGCGGTCGCCATAGACGTTGTCGACCCGGCCCACCGGCGGCCAGTACTTGTCGACCCGGAAGGCACCCGGCGGGAAGCACCCCGCCTCGCGGCTGTATTTCCGGTTCCACTCGCCCACCAGCGCCGCCACCGTGTGCGGGGCAAAGCGGAGCGGCGAGTCCTCGGCTGCGATCTCGCCCTTCTCGACTGCGCGGATCTCGTCACGGATCGACAGAAGCGCGTTGATGAAACGGTCGATCTCGGCTTTGGTCTCGCTCTCGGTCGGCTCGACCATCAGTGTGCCCGCAACGGGCCAGCTCATCGTCGGCGCGTGGAAACCGTTGTCGATCAGGCGCTTGGCGATGTCGTCGACCGTCACGCCGACTTCGGCAAAGGGGCGGGTGTCGAGGATGCATTCATGCGCGACGCGGCCTTTGTTCCCCATGAAGAGGATCGGGTAATGCGGCGACAGCCGGGCCGCGATGTAGTTCGCGTTCAGGATCGCCACCCGCGTCGCCTGCGTCAGACCCGGCCCGCCCATCATCAGGCAGTAGGCCCAGGAGATCAGGAGGATCGACGCCGACCCATAGGGCGCCGCCGAGACGGTCCCCTGGTCGGTGCTCTTCAGCCCGCCACCTTCGGGATTGTCCGTCTCTGGATGCCCCGGCAGATGCGGAGCCAGATGCGCCTTGACACCAATCGGCCCCATGCCCGGCCCGCCACCGCCGTGCGGGATGGCGAAGGTCTTGTGAAGGTTAAGGTGGCTGACGTCGCCGCCGATCTCGCCGGGTTTCACCAGCCCGACAAGTGCGTTCATGTTCGCGCCGTCGATATAGACCTGCCCGCCGTGGTCATGGGTGATCTGGCAGATCGCCTTGACGGTTTCCTCGAACACGCCATGCGTGGACGGGTAGGTGATCATGCAGGCGGCAAGCTTGTCGCCCGCCGCTTCGGCCTTCGCGCGGAAGTCCTCGACATCCACGTCGCCGTTGGCCGAGGCCTTGACGACGACAACCTCCATCCCCGCCATCTGCGCGCTGGCCGGGTTGGTGCCATGCGCCGAGGTCGGGATCAGGCAGACGGTCCGCTGCGTATCGCCCCGCGCGCGGTGGTAGGCGAGGATGGTCAGAAGCCCCGCATATTCGCCCTGAGCGCCCGAGTTCGGCTGCATCGACATCGCGTCATAGCCGGTAATCTCGCAGAGCTTCGCCGACAGGTCGCTGATCGCCTCATGGTAGCCAAGGGCCTGATCGCGCGGCGCGAAGGGGTGAAGGCTGCCGAACTCCGGCCAGGTGATCGGCATCATCTCGGCCGCCGCGTTCAGCTTCATCGTGCACGATCCCAGAGGGATCATTGCCCGGTCCAGCGCGAGGTCGCGGTCCGACAGGCGGCGCATGTAGCGCATCATCTCGGACTCGGCCCGGTTCATGTGGAAGACCGGGTGGGTGAGGTAGTCGGAGGTCCGCAGCATCTCCTCCGGGAAGCCCAGGGTCGCGCGGTGCGGAGGCACCCCGTCGATGCCGAAGGCGCGGAGGACCTTGATCAGCACTCGCTCGTCCGTCGTCTCGTCCAGGCTGATCCCGACGCGGTCGAGGCCGATCTTGCGGAAGTTCAACCCCTCCGCCCGCGCGGCGGCAAGAATGCCCGCCTGCCCCACCCCGACCTCGACGGTGATCGTGTCGAAGAAGGCCTTGGGCGACACTTTGGCCCCCGCCGCCTTCAACGCCCGCGCAAGGCGCTGGGTCAGGAAATGCACGCGTTCGGCAATCGCGCGCAGGCCCTTCGGCCCGTGGAAGACGGCGTACATCGAGGCCATCACCGCCAGCAAAGCCTGTGCTGTGCAGACGTTCGAGGTGGCCTTCTCGCGCCGGATATGCTGCTCGCGAGTCTGGAGGCTGAGGCGATAAGCCTTGCCGCCCTGCGCGTCGATCGACACGCCAACGATCCGCCCCGGCATCTGCCGCTTGTGCGCGTCCTTGACCGCCATGAAGGCCGCATGCGGGCCACCATAACCCATGGGCACGCCAAAGCGCTGCGCCGAGCCGATGGCGATATCCGCCCCCATCGCCCCCGGTTCCTTGAGCATGCACAGCGCCAGAAGGTCGGTGGCCATGATCGCGATGGCCCCCGCGGCGTGCAGCGTCGCGATACGGACGGTGAAGTCCACCACATGGCCGTAGCTGGCCGGATATTGGAAGATCGCGCCAAAGACGCGGGACGGGTCGAGGTTGCGGACGTCGTCCTCGATGATCTCGATTCCCAGGGGAAGCGCCCGAGTGCGGATCACCGCGATGGTCTGGGGGTGGCAGAAGCGGTCGACGAAAAAGGCTTTCGCCTTCGACTTCGCCACCCGTTCCGCCATGGTCATCGCCTCGGCCGCCGCCGTCGCCTCGTCCAGCAGGGAGGCGTTGGCCACGTCGAGGCCCGTCAGGTCACAGACCATGGTCTGGAAGTTCAGCAGCGCCTCCAGTCGCCCTTGCGCGATCTCGGGCTGGTAGGGCGTGTAGGCCGTGTACCAGGCCGGGTTTTCAAGGATGTTCCGCTGGATCGCAGGGGGCGTCACCGTGCCGTAGTAACCCTGCCCGATCAGCTGGGTCATCACCCGGTTCTTCTGCGACACCTCCTTCATCTTGGCCAGAAGCTCATGTTCCGCCAGAGGGGCCCAGGGCAGCGGCTTGGACTGGCGGATCGACGGGGGCACGGTCTGGTCGATCAGCTCGTCCAGGGTGCGGACACCGACGGCGGACAGCATCTCCTCCATCTCCAGCGGAGACGGGCCGATGTGGCGGCGGTTGGCGAAGTCGTAGGGGTTGTAGTCAGTCGGGGTGAAGGTCATGGCAATCCATCCTGAGCGGGCGGGCCCCCCGGGTTTTCGACGAAAACCCGAGGCTCCAGTTCTTCGCAGACGTGTCCGGCTGTCAGCCGATCAGGTCCTGGTACTCGTCTTCGTCCATGAAATCGTCGAGCACGCTCAGGTCATCGATCTTCATCTTGAAGAACCAGGCGGCCCCCGTCGGGTCCTCGTTCACCAGCGCGGGTGCATCGACCAGCTTCGTGTTCACGGCAACGATCTCGCCGTCGACAGGGGCCAGGATGTCGCTGGCCGCCTTGACGCTTTCGATCACGCAGACCTCGTCGCCCTCGGCCACCATTGTCTCGGTTTCGGGCAGTTCCACGAAAACCACGTCCCCGAGTTGGGTCGCCGCATGTTCGGTGATGCCGACAACCACGAGGTCACCCTCGACGCGCAGCCATTCATGATCTTTGGTGTATTTCATCGTCTTGCCTCAACGCTTGTAGCTGGTGGGATGGAAAGGAAGCTCGCACACGGTCACCGGCAGGCGCTTTCCGCGCACTTCGCCCGCCAGAGTCGTGCCAATGGTAGCATGAGCGCGGGCGACGTAGCCCATCGCAATCGGCGCTGCGATCGAAGGACCAAAGCCGCCCGAGGTGACGGTCCCGACAGGGGTTCCGTCCTCGGAGAACAGTTCAACACCCTCGCGCATCGGGGCCCGGCCTTCTGGGCGCAAGCCTACGCGCAGCCGCTCGGGCCCTTCCGCCAGCTCTGTCAGGATGCGGGCCGCACCCGGAAAGCCGCCTTCGCGGGCGCCGCCAGCGCGGCGGGCCTTCTGGATGGCCCATGTCAGGTTCGCCTCGACCGGGCTTGTCGTCGTGTCGATGTCATGGCCGTAAAGGCAAAGCCCCGCCTCAAGCCGCAGACTGTCCCGCGCGCCAAGTCCGATGGGCGCGACACCCGGCTGCCCCAATAGCTTCCGGGCAAAGCCGTCGGCCTGCGCGTCCGGGACCGATATCTCGAACCCGTCCTCGCCGGTATAGCCCGACCGAGACACCCAGATGTCGCCCAGCACGCGATGATCCATGAACCGCATCGCGGCCACGCCCGGCAGCAGGGCCTCCAGCGCCGCCTCGGCCACCGGCCCTTGCAGCGCCAGAAGCGCGCGGTCGGTCACGGGTTCGACCGCCACGCCGGGCATTCCGGCGGTCATGTGCGCGATGTCTTCTGCCTTGCAGGCCGCGTTGACCACGACATAGAGGTGATCCCCGCGGTTGGTGAACATCAGATCATCAAGGATGCCGCCTGTGTCATTGGTGAACAGGCCATATCGCTGCCGCCCCTCGGCCAGACCCAGCACATCGACCGGCATCAGCGCCTCGAAGGCAAGCTTCAGCGCCTCCATCCCCGACTTCGGCCGCAGGATCACCTGCCCCATGTGGCTGACGTCGAACAGACCCGCCGCCGCCCGCGTGTGCAGGTGTTCCTTCATCACGCCATCCGGGTACTGCACCGGCATGCGGTAGCCCGCGAAAGGCACCATCTTGCCGCCTAACTGGTCATGCAGCGCATCCAGCCCCAGCCGCAGAAGCCCCGCTTCTTCAAGGTCGGCCATCGCCGCCCCTCCCGTGTTCCAGCCGGAAAACACACCGGCACCGTCAGGCGGGCCAATCCCCACCCTGCGATGCCCCCTCTGTCCTTGCGCCAGCTGGCGCGCCTGAGATCGTTATCCCTTCGGCGTCCCGGTGGCCCGGGAACTCTCCAGAGTCCGTTGTCAGATACGGTCCATTGCGCCTGAGAGTTTACCGGGGCGGTTGCTCCTTCGGCACCTTTGGGCCTGTGCGGGCCCGCCGGATTCTCCCGAACCTGACGACCTTTGCCTAGCGCACTGCGACACGGGGGGGCAAGAGGAAAACGGAATACGACGGTATGCCGCGCGGAAACGACCCGGTCAGGCGCGCCGTTCGCCGGGACTTGCCACCGGTTCGGTCTCGGGTGCGGCTTCGGGCACCGGGCGACCGCGCTGCATCGGGATGACCGGAGCGCGGATCGCCACCAGCGCAAGCCAGACGGCGGCCAGCCCGAAGACGACGCCACCGATGGCCTGCCCGATCAGCACGCCCTGCGCGCCCCACATGCTGCCGAACCAGATCGCAAGTGGGATCGTCCCCACCGTATGCCGGCCCCAGTTCACCACGGTCGACCAGAATGGTCGCCCAAGGTTGTTGCAGACCGCATTGCCGACGAAGATCATCCCGTTGAAGAACCAGAGCAGAGCCAGCGGCCCGCAGAACAGGTACACAAGGTCCCGCGTCAGCCCCTCGGCCTTGAAGGCATCGGCAATCGGCGCGCGCAAGATGAACAGCAGAGCCGAGACCAGCACGATCACCAGCCCGGTGAAGATCAGCCCGTCGTACAGCGTGCGCTTCACCCGATCCATCCGACCGGCCCCGAAGTTCTGGCCAATGATCGGCCCGATGGCCCCCGACAGCGCGAAGATCACTCCGAAGGCGACCGGCGTCAGTCGCCCGGCAATCGCCATGCCCGCCACCGCCGCCTCGCCATAGGCCGAGGTCGCACGCGTCACGAAAGCCTGCCCGACCGGAGTCGCCACCTGGGTCAGGATCGCGGGCACGGCGATGGCCCAGACCGGCCCCATGTCGGCTATCACCTGCCCCGGTGTCGGGCGGTTGAACCCACCGTATTTCGTGGTGATCGGCCGCAGCGCCATCCATGCGATCACCACCCGCGCCGCCACGCTGGCAATCGCCGCCCCGGTCAGTTCCCAGCCCAGACCGAAGATCAGGATCGGGTCCAGCACCGCCGTGGCAATCGCGCCCCAGACCGTCGCCATCATCGCCGACCGCGCATCACCGTGGCTGCGCAGGATCGCGCCGCCAACCATGCCGACCATCAGCAGGGGCTGCGACGGGACAACGATTTGAAGGAAATGGACCGCCAGCGCCGCCGTCTCGCCCGTGGCCCCCAGAAGCCCGACAAGCGGCGACAGGAACACCCAGACCACTGCGGCAAAAAGCGATCCGAAGACAAAACCCAGCACCAGCCCCGTGGTCGCCTTTTCCCGCGCCAGCACCGGGTCCCGCGCGCCCAGCGCCCGGGCGACGAGGGCGCCGACCGCTATCGACATCCCGATCCCGAAACTGGTGGTGAAGAACAGGATCGCACCGGCATAACCGATGGCTGCTGCCAGCTCCTCGCGCCCCAGCATCGCGATGTAGAGCATGTTGATCAGGTCGACGACGAACACCGCCATCAGCCCGATGGACGAGGTCAGGGCCATCACCGACACGTGCCGGAACAGATTCCCCTCGACAAACTTCGCCTGCGCGCTCGGAGCTGCCATCAAACCCTCATTTCCCGGGACCAGAACTAGCCCCAAGTCATTTTCTGTCTACAAATATCCCACGGGAGGTCCGGAGGGTGTGAAACCCTCCGGGCCCAGCCAGAGGCTCAGACCGTCGGCACCTTGTGGAGCAGCGGCATCACATCGGCCATCTCCGGCCCCGCATCGCGGCCCGTCAGTGCGCGGCGCAGCGGGCGGAACAGGTCCTTGCCCTTGCGGCCCGTCGCTTCCTTCACCACCCCCGTCCACTCGCCCCAGGTCGCCGTCGTCCAGGGCTTCGCCGGCAGCAGCCCCAGCGCCTGCCGCACGAAATCGCGGTCCGCCTCGTCCACCACTGGCTCGGCTCCGTCGCGGAACAGGGTCCACCACTGGCCAAGGTCATCGAGGATGGTGATGTTGCCCTTGGCTACGGCCCAGAAGCCCTCGGCCTCGGCCTCCGGCACGCCCAGCGCTGCGATCCGGTCTTTCACGGCTACGAACGGCAGGCCCTGCACATGGTGCCGGGTCAGCGGGAACAGGTCTTCGGCGTCGAACTTCGTCGGCGCGGCCCCGAAGGATCCGATCTCGAAACCCGCCGTCAGCTCGTCCATCGAATGGGCCAGCTCCACCGGCCTGGACGACCCCAGCCGCGCCATCAGGCTCAGAAGCGCCATCGGCTCCACCCCCCGCGCCCGCAGGTCGCGCAAGGACAGCACGCCCAGGCGCTTGGACAGTTCCTCGCCCTGCGGCCCGGTCAGAAGGCTGTGGTGCGCGAAGGTTGGCGGCGTGCCCCCCAAAGCCTTCATGATCTGGATCTGCGTCGCCGTGTTCGTCACATGGTCCGCGCCCCGCACAATGTGCGTGACCCCCATGTCCACGTCATCGACCGAGGACGCAAACGTATACAGCACCTGACCGTCCGCCTTGATCAGCACCGGGTCAGATACGCTTGCGGCATCAATCGAGATATCCCCGATGATCCCGTCCTTCCACTCGATCCGCTCCTGATCCAGCTTGAAGCGCCAGTAGCCCTGCCGCCCCTCGGCGCGGTAGGCTTCCTTCTGCGCTTCGGTCAGCGACAGCGCCGCCCGGTCATAGACCGGCGGTTTGCCCATGTTCAGCTGCTTCTTCCGCTTCAGGTCCAACTCGACCGGGCTTTCGAAACACTCATAGAACCGCCCGGCGACCTTCAGCTGCTCGGCGGCCTCGGCGTAGCGGGCCATCCGCTTCGACTGCTGCTCGATCCGGTCATACTTGATCCCCAGCCAGGCAAGGTCCGCCTTCAGCCCGTCGATGTATTCCTGCTTCGACCGCTCCTGATCCGTGTCGTCCAGCCGCAGGATGAAGGTCCCGCCGTTCTGGCGCGCGATCAGGTAGTTCATCAGCGCAGTGCGCAGGTTGCCCACATGAATCCAGCCAGTGGGCGAGGGGGCAAAGCGGGTGGTGACGGTCATGAGATCGGCTCCTTGAACCGCCCTTCCCTGTCACAAGCCCCCGGATTTGTCCAGTTGGGCCCCGGGGCGGATTGATCCTGATCAGCGCGCACCGGTTGTGCGCCGGGCATTCTGTCGCCAACCGTCTGGAGCAAGCCCATGCGCCGATCCCTTCTGACCCTCGCCTTCCTTGCGATCATCGCCGCCTTCCTCGCGCTTGCCGCCTATGGCGCATACCGGCGCGACCTCATTGGCCTTCGCGCCACGCTGGCCGAAGGAAGCACTCTGGTCGACACCCGCCACGGCCCGATGGAGGTCGCCATTCGGGGCGAGGGGACGCCTGTCCTCCTCCTTCATGGCGCGGGAGGGGGTTACGATCAGGCGCTGCTCCTTGCACAGATGTTCGGCCCGCCGGGCCACACATGGATCGCCGTCTCGCGCTTTGGCTATCTGCGTACGCCCCTGCCCAAGGATGCCTCGACAAAAGCCCAGGCCGAGGCCCTCCTTGACCTCCTCGACGCCCAAGGGATCGACCAAGTTGGCATCCTTGCGATGTCCGGCGGGGTGCCGCCTGCCCTGCAACTGGCCGCGCTTGCGCCCGACCGGATCACTGGGATGGCGCTCCTCTCCTCGGCGCCCTTTACCCCACTGACCGCCGCAGCGCAGGACTTGCCGATGCCCGCCTGGGCCTACCAGGCGCTTTTCGCCAGCGATTTCCCGATCTGGGCGATCATCCACTTGGCACCCGGCCTTCTAGACCCGGTCTTCGACGTGTCCCCCGCCCTCCGCGCCGGAATGACACCCGAAGACGTCGCCACCGTCTCGGCGCTGGTCCAGGGGTTCCTCCCCGTGACCGACCGCCTGCCCGGCCTTGCCAACGAAGGCGCGGCCATCGACCCCGCCGCGGCCTACCCGCTTGACCGGATCACCGCGCAGGTCGTGATCGCCCACGCCCGTGACGACGGCATCAACCCGTTCCCGATCGCCGAATACTTGGTCAGTTCCCTGCCGGAAGCGCGCTTTCTGCCACTGGGCGATGGGGGGCACATGCTTCTGGGCCACAAGGCCGAAGTCACCCAAGCCGTCGCGGACGTCCTTGGTCCGTGAGCGGTTCAGACCGGACTAATCTCCCAGCGTGCTGCCAGATCCTTCAGTCCGGCCTGGATCAGCTCGCGCAGAACGCCCTCATCCACCGCTGACAGACGCCGGATGTAGAGACAGGACTTCGCCTTCCGATGCGGACCAAGCCGGGACAGGATGTCTTCAAAATCGGCGTAGCCGGGCAGGATATAGATCGACAGTTCCGCCTTCCGGGGCGAAAATCCGGTGGCGAAGCTTTCGCCCGAGTGCCCGCTGTCATAGCGATACTCATACCGCCCGAAGCCGACCATCGACGGACCCCAAAGCCTCGGCTCCCAACCCGTCACTTCGGCAAAAATCGCAAGAAGCCGTTCCGCCTCGCCTCTCCGGGCCTCTTCCACTCCGGCAAGCCAGACCTCGCGGTCCAGGGCTGCACTCTTGGTCTTTGCGTCATAAGCCATCTGCACCTCCTGTCCGGGGCACAGCCTAACACGAACTTGATGCCACGCGCGCCCCTTCCGGACGGCGCGCGGCCACCCTATCTTCCGGTCATGACAAACCCATCGCCCGACAGCATCGCCCCGTCCCTGTCCATCCTTGAACAGCTTGCGCACGAGGCGATCTCGACCCTGCCCGAACCGTTCCGCGAGCCGGCGACGCATGTCCGCCTGCGGATCGAGGAGTTTCCCGATGACGACATGCTGGAAGAGCTGGGCGTCGACGATGCCTTCGACCTGACCGGGCTCTACGACGGCATCCCGCTGACCGAGAAATCCACCTCCGAGCAGATGACCCGGCCCGACGTGATCTGGCTTTTCCGCCGCCCCATCCTGGATGAATGGGCCGAACGCGGCGATGTGTCGATCCAGGATCTCGTCTCTCATGTCGTGATTCACGAGCTTGCGCATCACTTCGGCTGGTCCGACGACGACATTGCAAGAATCGACCGCTGGTGGGAGTGATCCGGCTTCCGGCCCTGCCGCACAGTGGTTGTGCAGGTCCGCACGACCAATGACACAGGCGTGACCGGACGACGGACGCAACAGGGCTACCCTCTTTGCATCATAATCAAGGAGGACCGAGATGCTCAGCCTTTCCCGCCGTCAGGCGCTTGTTGCCGGTGCTGCCATGCCCTTTGCCGCAAATCTCTTCTCCGGTCCGGCCGCTGCACAGGAAACGATGCAGGGGTCGGGCTTCGCGCCCTGGAACCGCTTCAAGCTTGGGGCCTTCGAGGTGACCACCCTCCTGGCCGGGACACGCGCCAGCGACAAGCCGCAGGAAACCTTCGGCACCAATGCCAGCCCCGAGGATTTTGCCGCCCTCTCCGCGGCAAATTTCATCCCTGCCGACCGTAACCAGGGCTTCTTCACGCCGACCGTGGTCAACACCGGGGCCGAGATCGTTCTCTTTGACACCGGACTTGCCGCCGAGGGCACGCTTGCCGCGATGACCGCCGCTGGCTTCACCCCGGACATGGTCGATGTCGTGGTGCTGACCCACATGCACGGCGACCACATCGGCGGGCTGATGGGCGCGGACGGGGTGACCCCGACCTTCGCCAACGCCCGCTATGTCACCGGAGGAGTCGAGCACAACCACTGGTCCGGTGCCGCGAACGAAGGTTTCGACAAGAACGTGAAGCCGTTGAACGACAAGATCACCTTCCTTGATGATGGCGGCAGCGTTGCCTCGGGCATTACGGGCATGGCCGCTTTCGGTCATTCCCCGGGCCACATGGTCTACCAGATCGAATCCGGCGGCCAGCGCCTGATGATCACCGCCGACACCGCGAACCACTACGTCTGGTCGCTGCAAAAGCCCGACTGGGAAGTGCGCTTCGACGCCGACAAGGCGGCTGCGGCTGCCGTCCGCAAGCAGGTTTTCGGCATGATCGCCGCCGACAAGATCCCCTTCATCGGCTACCACATGCCCTTCCCCGGCATCGGTTTCGTCGAGCCGATGGGCGACGGCTTCCGCTATGTCCCCGCCAGCTACCAGATGATGCTGAACGGCTGAGACGGCGACCAAATTCCTTAAGCAAGGAATTTGCCAAAAATCTTGCTCAAGATTTTTGCCCCCGGCGTCGACCGTCGGGGGCAGTTCCATTTCCGGCGGAAGGTCCTATGATAGCGGTAACAGCCACAGGTGCCGCATGTCCCAGCTTCCGATCCTTACCCTCACGCTCAACCCCGCGCTCGATATGGCGACCGAGGTGCATGAACTGATTCCCGGCCACAAACTGCGCTGCACCGAGCCGCTTCTGGACCCCGGTGGCGGCGGCCTGAACGTCAGCCGCGCGATCAAGGCTCTCGGTGGCGACAGCCTGGCCCTTGTAGCCATCGGCGGGCTGACCGGCGATCGTCTGGCCGGTCTGATCCGGGGGGAAGGGGTCACCTTCCTGTCGATCCTCGGCCCCGGCGAAACCCGCCAGTCGCTGACGGTGAACGAAGGCACCACCGGCAAGCAGTTCCGCTTCATGCTGCCGGGGCCGGTCTGGGGCGAGGCTGAACGTGCGCGCGTCTTCACCCTTCTGCGCGCCACCGCGCGGCCCGGCGGGCTTTCGGTGATCTCGGGCAGCCAGCCCCCCGGCGTGCCCGTCGACTTCCCCGCGCAGCTTGCTGCCTCGATGCCGGAAACCCGCGTGGTGCTGGACACCTCCGGCTCGACCCTGACCGAGGCCGTGCGCCATCCGATTCCGGGGCTCGAAGTCCTGCGCATGGATGGCCCCGAGGGTGAGGAACTGGCAGGCAAACCGCTGCCGACGCTGGCCGATACGGCCGAGTTCGCACAGTCGCTCGTCCACAGGGGCGTGGCGAAAACGGTGATTGTTGCGCGTGGCGCCGAAGGCAACGTGCTGGCCGATGCCAGCCAGCGCCTGTTCTCCAAGGCCGCCAAGGTGCGGGTCAAATCCACGGTCGGCGCGGGCGACAGCTTTGTCGCAGCCTTCGTTCTGGCGCTTGCCCGTGGTCAGTCGAACGCCGAGGCGCTTGCCCTGGGCTCGGCCGCGGCCTCTGCTGCCGTCACAACCGACGCAACCCAGCTTTGCCGCCCCGAAGACGTGATGCGCCTTCTGCCGGAATGCGCAGTGGCCGAGGTCTGACGCCCTCCGGCTTCACCCTTTCCTTGGCCCGCCGCCCCCGCTAAGTCTGGCCCATGCGCCAGACCCTGACCGAGATTTACGAGGCCCGCGTCGCGGAAGGTCGCCTTCGGGCCGACCCCGCCCAGCACGCGATCCTGCCCCGGCTGGAAAGCCTCCGCCAGTGGCTGGAGGCCAATGCCACGCGCAAGGTCGGCCTCTTTGCGGGTCTGTTCGCCAAGCCGATAGCGCCGCCCCGGGGCCTGTATCTTTGGGGCGGCGTCGGGCGCGGCAAGTCCATGCTGATGGACCTGTTTTCCGAGGCCACAGACATCGCGCAGAAACGCCGGGTCCATTTCCACGCCTTCATGCAATCCGTCCACAAGGGCATGCACGCCGCCCGAAGCCGCGGAGTCGAAGACCCGCTTGGCCCGGTTGCCGACGAGATCAGCCGCGATCTGCGCCTCCTCGCCTTTGACGAAATGCAGATCACCGACATCACCGACGCGATGATCGTGGGACGGCTTTTCGAAAAGCTTTTTGCCGCGGGCGTGGTCATCGTCACTACGTCGAACCGCCCGCCCGTGGACCTCTACAAGGACGGGCTCAGCCGGGCGCTGTTCCTGCCCTTCATCGCCATGCTGGAGGAAAAGCTGGAGGTGGTAGAGCTGGAAAGCCCGACCGATTACCGCCAGCACCGGCTGGCGGGCGCTCAGGTCTATTTCCACCCCGCCCGGCAAGCAACGGCAGACATCGCGGCGATCTGGACCGACCTCACCGGCGGCGCCCCGGATCAGCCCTTGGTGCTGGAGGTGAACAACCGGAAACTGACGCTGACTCGGTTCGCAAATGGCGTCGGGCGGGCAAGTTTCTGGGACCTGTGTTCCAAGCCGCTGGGCCCGGCCGACTTTCTTGCCATTGCCCGCGCGGTCCGGGTCCTGATCCTGGAAGACATCCCGCAGCTGTCCTCGGCCAACTACAACGAGGCCAAGCGCTTCGTCACCCTGATCGACGCGCTTTACGAGGCGAAGGTCCGTCTCATCGCCTCGGCGGCCGAAGCGCCCGAGCGGCTGTACATCGAAGGCGAAGGCTCGTTCGAATTCGAACGCACCGCGAGCCGCCTGCGCGAGATGCAGTCCGCCGATTGGGGCTGCTAGCCCCAGGCCTGCCACAGAAGCCTTAGCGCCATCGCGGTCGAGGTGCAGACCAGAAGCGGCTTGATCACCCGCGCACCCACCCGCATTGCGACCCTTGCGCCCAGCGAGGCCCCGGCGATCTGCCCCACCGCCATCGCCAGCCCAACGCCCCACCAAGTGGCACCCGAGAAGACGAAGACCAGAAGGCTGCCGAGGTTCGAGGCGAAGTTCAGCATCTTGGTATGCGCCGTCGCTTTCAGCACGCCGTAACCCGCCAGAAGGACGAACCCCATCATGAAGAACGACCCCGTACCGGGTCCGAAGAAACCGTCATAGGCTGCGATGACCGGTACAGCCGTGACCGCGAAAACCGCAGGCTTCACCCGCTCGGCCCGGGCATCGTCCGACAGCCCCGGCTTCAGCGCAAAGAACGCCGCGACGCCGATCAGGACGACCGGCATGATGATCCGCAGGACCTCGGCTGGGATCAGATGCGCCACCAGCGCGCCCCCCGCCCCCGCCGTCGCACTGATCGCCGCCATCCCCAACTGGTCCTGCGGCCTCACGTGCCCTGCGCGCGCATAGGCGACCATCGCTGTCCCCGCCCCGAACGTGCCTTGCAGCTTGTTCGTGGCAAGCGCCTCGACGGGCGAGGCCCCGGCCAGCAACAGCGCAGGCACCGAGATCAGCCCACCCCCGCCCGCAATGCTATCGACGAAACCCGCACAGAAGGCCGCGAGAACCAGAAGCAGCGCCAGGTCGGTGGCAACCTCAAACAAGATCGAACCGTCGGTGGATGCGCCCGACAGTCCTGCCGTCTTTCAAGGCAAAGCCCGGATCGCCGCCAATATCGCGGAAACCGATGCGGGCGTAATAGGTAAGGCCCGGCACATTGTCGGCCCGGATCCAGGCAATGATCCGGTCAACATCGCCGCCCCGAAGCTTGGCAAGCGTCGGAGCAAAAAGGGCAGAACCGACCCCCTTCGCCTGCAGCCCCGGAAGGACAAAGGTGCCGATATGCGGATCATCATGCCACCAGCCGACCGATTGCCAGCCAATGATCCTGCCCTCTTCCTCGGCCACGACCGAAGACAGCACACCCGGCCCGTCGATGAAGTGACCCTGCACCTCAGCGGCGGTCATCGGCGTCTCGTGCGCCGTCGTTCCGCCTGCGGCAATCACGGCATTCAACAGCGCCGTCATGCCTGTGGCGTCTGCCGGGGTGGCAATGCGAACGATCATTCGACAAATTCCTCGCGCGAATAGCCCTGCAGGTACAGCAGCGCGGTCAGGTCGCCGTGGTTCACCCGGACGTCGCACTCGGCCTGCACCCGGGGCTTGGCGTGCAG
>JBKDYO010000091.1:0-14286 GCA_046305855.1 Paracoccaceae bacterium | reverse complement strand
TCGTCTTTCGACAGGCGTGCGAAGGTCTTCTTAAGGAATTCTTTCATGATACACTCCATCTGGTTGCTCTGGCAGGATCCTGTCCAGTCCTGGCACCCGGCGCGGAAAGCAGGCAGGGCCATTAACGAGACGTTAAGGCTAAGGCGGCTTCCAGCGCATCCTCTGAACCGATGGAAATTGCACCTCTCAGTTGAAAGATCCGGACTCCGCCGGACTCGAAACCGGAAATGCGCTGTCTCGCTGGAATCGGAGTCGACGTGGGCGTGCCGTTCGCCCCTGGCGACGGATGTGGTCGGCCCGGAGCGTCGGAGCGAGCCACCGCGACCTTCGGGTGACATCTTCAACGGCTGGGACTGCGCGCACGATCTGGAGATTCACACTGAGTGCCGTTTCCTTCTGGACCGGGTTGCGAATGCACTTGGTGCGGTAGCCTTACAAGCGGTGCTGCGCGTCACCTTGAAGGGCGAACCGGGGCGGGAACCTTGTCGCGTCGCCTTGACCGGCTTGCGACGGCTCAGGTTATCGCCCCACTTCGCGGTCATCGCTGCGGCCAAGTTCAGCTCACTATCGTTCCGTACTCCCAAGCGTCCTCCCCGTCCCGTCTTGATCCCTCGTTTCGTGAGTTCGGCCGCAATCGCACGCAGCCATGTATGCCCGGCGGCACGGATGTCTGTGAACACCGGGGCCAGGTCCGCAGTGAAAGATACCGCGTTGGCCGAGACCGCCGCCCGAAGAGCCACTCCCCCTTCCCCGCCCGCCGCGAGATCGCCTCGCGCTCTGCCTGAGCGACCAGAACCATGATCTCAACGGTAAGGTCGTTCGCCGCAGGCATGTCCACCGCGACGAACCTCACCCCGCTGTCTCGAACGGCCAGACAGACCGCGGCGTTCCGTGAGAGCCGGTCCAGCTTGGCAATAAGCAGCGTCGCGCCGGAAACCTTCGCCAGGTGCAGCGCCTTTGCCAGTTCTAGCCGGTCTGCCTTTCGGCCGCTCTCGACCTCGGTAAACCGCGCCAGGACCTCGGCACCACGCGAGGCCGCAAAGTCCTCGGTCACCTTCCGTTGTGCCTCGAGTCCGAGCCCGCTCGCGCTCTGTCAGGCTGTCGAGACCCGCTCGCGGGCCACCAACCGCTGTCCTGCCGCCATCTTCGCCCCCGATACACAACTGTCTAACGTTGGCTTGGCAGTCTTGGACACCTCGGTCAGTCGCGATGACAGAACCACAGGTTTGGATCGGACCAGAAAGCAGACGTTGATCCGATACGAACCAAGGTCCGCTGTCCGCCCTTCGCGTTGCTAAGGAGACAATCGATGCACCGGCCTATTCCCGCGCTGCTGTAACCCCACTTGCTCTGACCGGCCATTCCTCAGAAATGCAATGCATTGGCTTCGGGTGCATTGCTGCCGCTTAGTTCCATGCGGCGCCCGCCTGCCAAATCGATCTCGATGTCAATTCCTGCTGACGGACCTGTCCCCGGCTCCTCGATCACCTGCAGCTAAGAAAACTCACCCTAGTCTATTCGAAGTCTGTCTCTTCATCGTCGCCATTTAAGGGGTTGCTGTACGGTCTGGTCGGATCGGTCTTCCTAACCCACCCCATCTTAGTCTGGAACTCTGGCCCGTCGTCATAGTGCCTGAGCGCTCCTGCCTCTTTGTGGCCCTAGATGGCCCGGCGCACGTCAATTGGGGCGCCGGCCCTACGCATAGCGTTTTGGAAGGTCGACCTGAGGGAATACAGGACCTGTTTTGGGTCGGTGATCGGTGGACTGAGCCTAACGTGAATCAGCTTGTCGAAGTTGTGACGGACTGGAGTGACGGGGTCCGCCACGCTGCTCCGGAAGGTACTCATACCGCCGCCGTGAACGAATTCATGGAAATCGCAGATGGCGGGGTGAATGGGGATCACTCGATCAGAGCCTTCATTCTTGCTGCCCATGACCCTGATCAGCAGGGGTTTGACATCTTCGGGACGCAAGTGCAGCACCTCGGCCGCGCGTGGGATCTACCGTTCGTCTCCCATCTTTCTTGTGCTACCTTTAGGGCGCGGATGACAGGAGTGGACTATCAGCTTTCTCGTTCCAGGGCATGATTGGTCGCTTCCAATAGTTGGGATTTCGCCGATAACCCATTGATCCTATTGGGTCCGAAAATGGACCTGTTGGAAGAATTCATCAGTCTTTTCAATGACGAACAAAGGACTCCAAAACCGTAGGTCGAGGGTTCGAAACCTTCTGCCCCTGCCACTATCATCGCTGGATTTTCCTGCGATTTCTACCGAACATCCCTGAACCCCCAAAGCCAAGGATAGACTTCGCCCGAGGTCGGTCCGATCGCGCGCCTATTGTCGAAGGTGCCCCTTGGGTCCGTTGGCCCAGATGCCATTCAGCCAGTCGGTCAATGTTGGCAGGTCCAGCTCTTGTGTCGTGTCGATGTCGTGACGCGGTGCCAGGCCAGTTGGCGTCGCCCGTTCGGCAAGCGCAATGAGTTCGGGCACATATTCGGCCCCGGGATGGCCCACAGGACGCAGCGCAAGGCGGCCCGTATAGCGGTCGCCAACGGTCTGCGGTGGGGCATGACACCAGACCTCGGCCAGATCGGTGACCCCGGCGCGGGACAGACCTGCTTCCAACACGTCCAGGGGCTGAAATCCGAACCAGGCATCGATGATGAACGTGCTGCTGGCGGGCGCATCGGCAACAAGATCGAAGATCGCGGCATAACTGGCGCGGCCCAGTGTGCGGTTGAAGAGCCGGTCGCCCGGCGGCAACGTTGCAAGAAACGGGTTTTTGATCGTGTCCAACGTCAGGATGGGCCAGCCCGTCTCATCCGCCAGGGCGCGGGCGACAGAAGACTTGCCCGAAGCCGGGACGCCGTTGATCAGGACAACACGCTTGCGGGGCCGGGCGGACAGGGCGGTGGTGGCAGAACCGATCACTCCGGCGTCGTCGCCCAGTGTGGCGGCCAGAACGGGGGCGCTGTACCAGACCCCGCGAGCGGGCACGGTGGCGAGGGCAGCGAAGGCCCCGGCCCCGGCGCCACCGCCGATCACCACGCAGTCGGGATTGCAGGTGGCGATCAGGCTGTCGATGGCGGCGCGCAGGGGGGTGGCCCAGGCGGAAATCACAGCGCGGGCGGGGGCATCGCTGCGGGCCAGCAGGTCTTCGGCGCGGGTGTCGGCAGGCAGGCCCGCCTCGGCCAGATGGGTGGCGAAAGCGGTGCCAGAGCTGACTGTTTCCACGCAGCCGATGCGGCCGCAGACGCAAGGTCGTCCTGCCGGGTCAACGCAGATATGGCCCAGTTGGCCCGCTGCACCGCTGCCGCGCAGCACTTTTCCGCCGTCCAGGATGGCCCCGCCGATGCCGGTGCCGATGGTCAGCATCACCACGTTCTGCAGGCCCTTGGCAGCGCCATGTGCCGCCTCGCCCAGAAGGGCCATGGTCGCGTCATTCTCGATGGTGACGGGTAGGCCAGTGGCGGCTTCGACGAGACCTGCGAAGTCAAGACTGGAGAGGTTCACGTAGCCGCCCGACAGCACGCGCCGGGTCGCGGCGTGAACCTGACCCGGCACACCGATGCCAAGGGCCGCGACCTCGGGCCCGCGGACCTGTTCCACCAGATCGAGAACGCGGCTCAGGACCGTTTGTGGGTCGGGCGAGCTTGGTGCAGTGGCGCGGGCCTCGATGGCGCCATCATTGATCCGGGCGGCGCGAAGACGGGTTCCGCCGATGTCGATCCCGATGGCCGATGCCATGTCTACCCCTTGAAGTGCCGCGCGATCACCGCCTGAATCTCGCGCAGGCGGGGCACGGCGATCGTCTCCAGCCGTTCCTTCGTCACCGCGCGGTCCAGCGAGATGCAGTCCTTCCACAGCGACCGTCCGGCAATGACCCCCGATGCGCCGTTGGCCATCGAGGTTTCAACTTGCCCGAGGAACGTCGCGTGGTCCACCCCTGCGGACAGAACCGCCCAAGGCACGTCCCCGCACATCGCGGTGATGTTGGCGCAGGCCTCGGGCGTGCCGGGGTAGGGGATCTTCAGGACCTTGGACCCAGCGTCGAGACAAAGCTTCGAGCCGCCCTCGATCAGTTCGGGGATCTTGGCGGCATAGGCTTCGGGGGCCTCGCCAGGCAGGGCGTAGGTCAGGAATTCGACGACCAGGAGCAGGTCCTCGGCGGCGAAATCGGCAATCACGTCGCGCAGGGTCTGCATGTTTGCGGTGTTCGCGGCGGGCGTGTCTGACCGCAGGTAGATCATGATCTTGGCGCCCGTCCCGCCCAGCTCGCGCACCCGGCGGGCGGTGATTCCCGGCACCATGTTCGAGATGCGGTAGCCCTCGGGTGTCAGGTCGAAGCCCGAGGCGTCAAGCCCGATCAAGAGCCCGGTTGACCGGTGCAACACGCCCTGATCCACAAGGCCCGGAACCGCGCAGATCGGGTCGACCAGCACGCAACCGGCGTGGCGGGCGAGATAGGCAGTGATGTCCATCTTGGTCAGGCCAAGGACATCGTTGCCGATCTTGGCCTGTTCCTCTGGCGTCTTGGCCAGCAGTGTCCGCATCCCGCCCCGCTGGTCACAGGCGATGACCATCATCGCCCCGTCATCGCCGCAGATCTGGTGATACCCGCGGCGTTCGGCAGTGGTCATGGCGGGCATAGAGGTCTCTCCGGACAATTTTTCGGACATGTCGGTCGCTGTGCCCTCTTGCCAGTTGCCTGACGTGGAGTATTGCGAGATAAGCGACATGAGGTGTGTGTAACACCTTGCAGAAAGGAATTGCAACCTGTCAGTTACCAGCGCAACTCCGGTCGGTCTGGGCGGCGGTACCGTCATCGGCGAAAGCCGGGTGATGCTGCATACCGTCGCGAAGATGCATTACATCGGCGAGATGAGCCAGGTGCAGATCGCCAAGCAGCTGGGGCTGTCGACGGCCACGATCTCGCGGCTTCTGCAACGGGCGCGGGCCGAAGGCATCGTGCGGATCGAAGTGCGCGACATCTACGCGCCGGACGAGCTGGGGCAGGAACTCGCGCACAAGCTGGGGCTCGCCAAGGTCGAGGTGGTGGATGCGCCGGTCAGCGGCGCGCTGGCGGTGCCGCTGTCTCGGATGCTGGCGGCGGCCGACCTGCGGGCTGGGCAGGTGCTGATGATCGGCTGGGGGCGGACTGTCTCGGCGGTGATCGAGGCGGGCCTGCCGCCGATGCCGGGCGTTCTGGTGGTGCCCTCGACCGGCGGGATGCAGCAGCACGCCCAGCATTTCCAAAGCAACGAATTCGCCCGTCGCGCCGCCGAGGTGACTGGCGGTGTGCCGCATTTCATCCATGCCCCCTATCTGCCGGACCCCGAGGCGCGCGAATTCTTCCTGGCCGATTCGTCGGTTCAGGAATCGGTCGGGCTTTGGGACCGGATCGACGCCGCGGTGGTGGGCATCGGCCAGCCCTACGGGTTGGAGCGGTCGGTCAGTGGCGGAGCGGCCCCGGTCGAACCGGCGCTGGCAAATGCGGCCGGAGACGTTGTCCGGCACTATTTCACCCGCGACGGCCAAGTGCTGGACTGGCGCGGCGAAGGCCAGATGATCGCGGTTTCGGCCCAGCAATTGCGGGCGACACCGCTGGTGATCGGGCTTGCCGTGGGCGAGGCAAAGGTCACCTCGATCCTTGGCGCCGCCCGGGCCCGTCTGGTTACGGCACTGATCACCGACACCCGCACAGCCGAGGCTTTGCTCGAGGCCCTGGTGCAGGGCGCCTGAGCCCTCGAACGACCCAAGAAAATACTTGCAGCAAAAAATTGCTCTTGACGCAGCGGCAGTCGCAGCGTGTTATCGACTTGGCTGAAAGCGCCCGTGACGGGTGAAACAGCGATCCGGGGCGCCCTCCAACGGGTCTGGCCTCCGGGCATTCAGGGAGGAATGAAAATGGACCGTCGTAAGTTTTTGGGCGCTGCTTCGGCATTGCCGCTGACTGCCGCCGCGGCCACCATGGCCAAAGCGCAGGACAAGAAGTTCACCATCGCGCTGATACCGGGTCTGACCACGGACGGCTTCTACATCACGATGAACCGTGGCGCTCAGGCGGCGGCCGATGCCTTGGGCGTCGAGCTGGTGTTCCAGGGTGCTCCGGACTTCAACCCGGTCACTCAGGTCCCGGTGCTGGACGCCGTGATCGCCCGGGCGCCGAACGCGATCCTGATCGCGCCGACCGACAAGGTGCAGCTGGTCGAGCCCTTGAAGAAAGCCCATGATGCCGGCATTCCGGTGATCACGGTCGACACCTTCATCGGCACTGGTGCCTATCAGACCGGCGCGGGCGACGGCGATTTCCCGCTGTCCTACATCGCGTCCGACAACGTTCTGGGCGGCAAGATCGCCGCGCGCGCGCTGGCAGCTGCGATCGGTGGCGAGGGCAAGGTCTTCGTGTCGAACGTGAAGCCCGGCATTTCCACCACCGACCAGCGCGAAGAAGGCTTCAAGACCGCGATGGCCGAGGAATTCCCGAACATCACCGTTCTGGAAACCCAGTTCAACGACAACGACGCCAACAAGGCGGCCTCGCAGCTTCAGGGCGTCTTTGCCCGCGATGCCGATCTGAAGGGCGTGTTCGGGGCCAACCTCTTCTCGGCCCTGGGTGCGGCAACCGGCGTGCAGCAGGCAGGCCAGACCGGCGTCATCAAGGTTGTGGCCTTTGACGCTCCTGTCAGCATCGTCGACAACATCAAGACGGGCCTTGTCGACGTGGCGATTGCCCAGCATCCGGCGGAAATCGGCTACTTCGGCGTGGTTTCGGCCTTTGCCCACCTGACCGGCAACTCGATCCCGGTCAGCATCGGCACCGGCTTCACGATCATGGATGCGTCGAACATCGACGATCCGGAAGTCGCGAAGTACCTTTACTCCGAATAAGGGCCAGTCGGGTGGCGGAGATTGCTCTCCCCGCCGCCCGAATTCCTGTTGGTGGCGGCCCCGATCGCGGGCCGCCACCTTTTGCGCTGAATCTGGATGGCAGCCGTCATCCCCTGGACGGAAAGCCGCCAACGATGACGCAGACCTCTGATCCCCATGTCGCCCCACAGGCCGATCATGCCGACAAGGCCCGCACCTTCCTGCAACGGGTGGCCGATCTGCGGGCCTGGCTGTTCCTGGCCTTCCTGATCCTGGGGTTCGAGATCTGGTCGCGCGTGGCCTTTGGCGGCACGTTCCTGTTCAATCCCTTCAACATCCAGTCCATCGCCGTCTTCGCCGTGGCGCCGCTGTTGCTGGCCACCGGGCAGACCTTCGTCATCATCTCGGGCGGGATCGACCTGTCGATGGGCTTCATCATGGGCCTTGCGGCAGTGGTCGCGGCGCATGTCATCAATTGGGCCACGCCGGGCATGGGCCTTGGGATGGCCGTCATCTTCGGCACGCTGGTGGCCGTGGCCGTCGCGGCGATACCGGGCCTTGTGAACGGCATGCTGGTGGCCTTCCTGAAGGTCCCCCCCTTCATCGGCACGCTGGGCATGTTCGGCGTCGCGCGCGGAGTGGCGTTCCTGCTGGCTGGCGGCACCACGGTTCCGGTCAAGAACGAGGTCTTCGCAACCCTTGGCAACGGCAAGTTCTACGGCGTTCCCTACATCGTCATCGTGACGGCGATCTTCGTGCTGGTCATGCACTACCTTCTCAGCCAGACGAAATTCGGCCAGCACAACTATGCCATCGGCGCGAACGCTCAGGCCGCGCGGCGGGCAGGGATCAACATCAAGTGGCACCTGCTTCGGCTGTATATCCTTTCGGGCATGTGTGCTGGGCTTGCCGGTGTGCTTTACTCCGCACGCTTCACTGCCGGGGCCGCGCAGGCGGGCGAGCCGCTGCTGCTCGACTCGGTTGCCGCCGTCGTCATCGGCGGGGCGAGCCTCTTCGGCGGGTCGGGGACGATCCTGGGCACCGTGGCAGGCGCGCTGGTGATCGCGGTCATCCAGTATGGGTTGGTCTTCATCAACGTCGCCCCGTTCTGGCAGTTCATCTCTGTGGGCGTCGTTATCATCATCTCGGTCCTGATCGACCAGGCGCAAAGGCGCTTCAGTGGAGGGCGGCAGAGTGAATGACATGAGCCAGACCCCCGAAACCCTGCTGGAAGTCCGCCACCTGTCGAAGAACTTCGGCCCGGTTGAGGCGCTGAAAGACCTGTCGATGAAGGTTCACGCGGGCGAAGTCGTCGCCCTTGCCGGTGACAACGGCGCAGGAAAGACCACACTGATCAAGGCGATCTCGGGGGTCTATGCGCCCTCGGGCGGCGAGATTTTCCTGAAGGGCAAGCCCGTCACCTTCGCCTCGCCGCAAGAGGCGCGGGACCAAGGGATCGAGACGATCTACCAGGACCTCGCACTGGCCGACAACCTGACCATCGGCGCGAACATCTTTCTGGGGCGCGAGCCGATGCGGCGGGCCTTCGGGTTCCTGCCGGTCCTCGACCGCGCGAAGATGGCCGAGGCGGCAAAGTCCACCATGGCTCTTCTGGATTTCCACGTCAGCCGTCTGGACGCGCCCGTGTCCAACTTCTCGGGCGGGCAGCGGCAGGCGGTGGCCATCGGGCGGGCGGTCTACTGGAACGCGCAGATCCTGATCATGGACGAACCCACGGCGGCGCTTGGCGTGCCCGAACAGCGCAAGGTGATCCAGCTGATCCACCAGCTGAAGGCGCAGGGACGCGGGGTGATCTTCATCAGCCACAACCTGCAGGACATCTTTGCCGTGGCCGACCGGATCGTCGTCCTGCGGCGGGGCGTGCAGGCGGGCGAGCGTCGGATCGCGGACACCACGCATGACGAGGTCGTCAAGCTGATGGTCGGCGGCTAAGCCATGTCCGGCGTCTGCATCGGCTCGGTCGGTGAGCTGCTGGTCGAATTCGTCTGCACCGAGAAGGACCACCGCCATCTGCGCGCGGCCCCCTATGTCGGGCCGTTTCCCAGTGGCGCGCCGGGCATCTTCATTGATCAGGCCGCGCGGATTGCGGGCGGGCTTGGCGGACGGGCGGTGTTTGCCGGGGCCGTGGGGGACGATGCCTTCGGTACGGTCCTCCTGCAGCGGCTCAAGGCTGACGGGGTGGAGACGGGGTTGATCGGGGTCATTCCCGGCGTGCCGACCGGAACCGCGCATGTCAGCTACAACAGCGACGGCAGCCGGGATTTCGTCTTCAACATGGCGCATTCTGCCGCGGCACACCTGCCCTCGGGCGATGCGATCGAGTCGGGCTTTCTGGCGGCGGGGATCACGGTCCTGCATATCTCGGGCTCGATGCTTGGCGGTGCTGCGATGCGCGCGGCGGCGGTCGAGGCCTGTGAGCGGCTGCATGCGCGTGGCGTGGCGATCTCCATCGACCCGAACATCCGCACCGAGCTTATGACCGACCGGGGCTATCTGGACGCGGTAAACCGGATCATGGCGATGGCGTCCTATGTCCTCCCCTCGGACGCCGATGCCGAGCTTCTGTTTCCCGGGGAAACGTTCGACGACTGGTCCGACCAGCTTCTGTCCAATGGCGCGCGGGCCGTCGTGCTCAAACGCGGCGATCAGGGCTGCATCGGACGGGACGCGTCGGGGACCGTGGACCTGCCCGCGCATCCGGTTGCCGTGGTCGATCCGACCGGCGCGGGCGACTGCTTCTGTGCGACCTTCGTCACCCTTGCTGCCGCTGGCTGGCCTCTGGCCGAGGCGCTGGCCCAGGCCAATGCGGCGGGGGCGCTGGCTGTGGGCAGGCTTGGTCCGATGGAGGGAAACTCCTCCCTGGCCGAGATTGCCGCCATTCTGAAACCTGAAGGAGCCTGAGATGCCCGCCAAAGATCAACGATTGCTGCGCGTGGGTGTCCTCGGCTGCGGCCCCATCGCCCAGGCCGCGCACTTTGAGTCCTGCACCAAGGCCCGCAACGCCGAGCTTTACGCGATCTGCGATGTGGCCGACGACCTGCGCGACCGGATGGCCGCCACGCATGCGCCCACCCGCAGCTTTTCGGACTATGACGCGATGCTGGCCGATCCCGAGCTTGAGGCCGTGGTGATCGCCACCTCGGACGCGTTCCATGTCCCCGCCGCCTTGCGCGCGCTGCAGGCGGGCAAGCATGTGCTGTGCGAAAAGCCATTGGCCACCGGGATCGAAGAAGCGGAATCTTTGCGCGCGGCGGTGAAGGCCAGCGGCAAGGTGCTGCAGGTCGGCCATATGAAAAGGTTCGACGCGGGGCTCCAGGCGGCGAAGACCTTCATCGACGGGCCGATGGGCCAGATGGTGGCGCTGAAGGCCTGGTACTGCGACAACACCCACCGCTACGCGATGACCGACGCGGTGCAGCCGCTTATCGTGACGTCGAAGAACGCCCGGAAGCCGTCCGAAAACCCCAAGGCCGATCTCGACCGCTACTACATGCTGGCGCATGGCAGCCACCTCGTCGACACCGCGCGCTTCTTTGCCGGTGAGATCGTGGCGGTCGATGCGCGCCTTCTGAACCGTGCGGGCATCCGCTGCTGGTTCGTGGATGTGGAATTTGCGAATGGCACTTTGGGCCATCTGGACCTGACCGTCGCGGTGCGGATGGACTGGCACGAGGGCTTCCAGATCTATGGCGAGCAGGGCTCGATCCTGGGGAAGACCTACAATCCTTGGTATTACAAGTCCTCCGAGGTCGACATCTTCCACGAAGCCGACGGCTCGACCCATCGCGTGCTGGGGGCGGACGGGCACTTCTACCGCCGCCAGCTGGAAGGGTTCGCCGACACGATCCTGACCGGCGCGCCGCAGTATGGCGCCGATCTGGAGGATGGGATCGCCTCGGTCCGGGCGATGGTGGCGATTGCGCAGTCGGCGCGGACGGGCAAGCCGGTGAAGCTTGCCGAAGTCTCAGGCGCGCTATGAGGCTGGGGATCTTCGCCAAGACCTTTGCCGGGACTGACCCGGTGACGGTGCTGCAGGCCGCAAAGGGTGCGGGCTACGCAGCGGTGCAATACAACATGGCCTGTTCCGGCCTGCCCGCGATGCCCGATGCGCTGACCGATGAACAGGCCGCAGCCGTGGCGCAGGCCAGTGCGGCCACGGGGATGGCGATTGCCGCCGTGTCCGGCACCTACAACATGATCCACCCCGACCCCGCCGTGCGCGCCACCGGGCTGCGCCGGTTGGGAGTACTGATCGACCATGCCGCCACTATGGGCACCGGGATGGTCACGCTCTGCACCGGGACCCGCGACGCGGAGGACCAGTGGCGGCATCACCCGGACAATTCTTCGCCCGAAGCCTGGCGAGACCTCATGGAGGAGATGGGAAAGGCCTGCGCGCTGGCGGAATCAAAGGGTGTCAAGCTGGGGATCGAGCCGGAACTGGCCAATGTGATCGACGCTGCGGCAAAGGCACGCCGCCTGATCGACAGCCTGCAAAGCCCTGCGCTGGCCATCGTGCTGGACCCCGCGAACCTGTTTGAAGTGGCCCCGCTGGCGGAACAGCGCGACATCCTCTCCCACGCGATCGATCTCTTGGCCGACCGCATTGCGATGGCCCATGCCAAGGACCGCGACCCGGCGGGCGGCTTTGTTGCGGCTGGAAAGGGCGTCGTCGACTTCCCGCATTTCCTGAACCGCCTCCACGCGGCGGGGTTTGACGGCGATCTGGTGACCCACGGCCTTACGGCCAAGGAGGCCCCCGGCGTCGCCGCCTTCCTGGCCCGGTTATGACGCAGACCGGCTGGCTTCAGCGCAACGGCCTGCGCCTCGCGGTCCACGGGGGTGGCAGCGAAGGCCCGGCACTGGTCTTCCAGCACGGGCTTTGCGGCGATGCGCGGCAGGTGGCCGAAGCCATGGCGGGCCTGGCCCCGCAGCGTTGGGCTTGCGTCGAATGTCCGGGGCATGGGGCCTCGGACATGGACCCCGAGCCCTCCATCGCCAGCTTTGTCGATCATGTCGCCGCTCTGGCCGAAACCCTTGGCGGCCCGGTCGTGCTGGGTGGCATCTCGATGGGGGCCGCTATTGCCACGCGGCTTGCCGTGACGCGCCCCGACCTTCTCCGCGCGCTGGTTCTGGTCCGCCCCGCCTGGGTGACTGAGGCGACGCCCAAGAACATGGCTCCCAATGCCGAGGTCGGCGCCCTGCTCGCCCGCCTGCCGGCCGAAGACGCCCGCCGGGCCTTTGCGGACAGCGCCACCGCCCGTCGGCTGAAGTTGGATGCGCCCGACAATCTCGCCTCGCTGATGGGGTTCTTCGACCGTTCCCCGCAGGCCGATACGGCGCGGCTTCTGACGACGATTTCTGCCGACGGCCCCGGCATAACGCAGGCCGACCTATGTGCGCTGCGCCTTCCCGTGCTGGTCTGTGCCACCTCGGAAGACGCCATCCATCCCGCCGCCCATGCCGAGGCGCTGGCCAGGCTGATCCCGCAGGCACGGCTGGTTCACCTTCCGCCCAAGGGCCGCGACAAGCCCGCGCATCTGGCCGCCCTCGCCGCCTCCATGCGCCAATTCCTCAAGGAGATCTGAGATGCCCCGCCCCGCCGCCGACTGGATGGACACCCTGCCGCGCAACCGTCTTCTGGCGGAGTATTCGATGTGGTCGGCCGACCTGATCCGGCTGGCCGATGATCTTGTGCGGATCACGCCCCACGCCGATATCCTGCACATCGACGTGGCGGATGGCTACTTCGCCCCGGCTTTCCTGTTCTTCCCCGACCTTGTCGCCCGGATGCGAGAGCAAACGGCCCTGCCGATCCATGTCCATCTGATGGTCTCGGACCCGGTCCTGATCCCGCAGATCGACCAGTTCGCCGAGGCCGGGGCCGACCTGATCAGCCTGCATGTCGAGAACGCCAATGCCGCCGAGGGGCTGGACCGGATCGCGGCGCATGGGCTGAAGGCGGGCATGGTCTTGCGGGTGGAAACCCCGGTGGCCGAGGCCGCGCCTTGGCTGGGGCGGCTGGACATGCTGACGCTTCTGGGCACGGCGATCGGCGTCAAGGGCCAGGGCCTGAACCCCGCCGCCCCCAGTCGCCTGGAAGAGGCCGCGCGCCTGATTGCCGCGACGGGTCGGCGGATCGTGCTGGCCGCCGACGGGGGCATCCGCGACACGACGGTTCCGCTGTTGCGCGCGGGTGGGGCCGAGACGGTGGTGATGGGGTCACTGGCCTTCGGCGCGCCCGATCTGGCCGAGCGGATGCGCTGGCTTCACGCGGTCTGAGGGCGCCTCACGTCACGCCTGCCCCAACATCGCGGCCAGGGGCTGCGCCCTTCGGTCCACTTCCGTCGGGCCGCGCGCGAAAGACCTGTGCGGTCCAGAAGGGCCACTGCGCGGCTGGCCTTGGTCTTTCAACGTGGCTGATCCGGAAGATGTCGCCCGGTGACATCGAGCACGGGCAGCAGCACCTGAACGAGTCCAGCATTCTGGGATGTGAGGGGCACCTCAAGGTCAGCGTCCAAGCGACGCGCTCCCTCTACGATGGTCTCTAGCACCGTAGGTCGAGGGTTCGAAACCTTCTGCCCCTGCCACCTTCTCACCGAGATGATCTCTGATCTGACGCCGCCTTTCCGGGCGGCAGCGGAACCGTTTCCGCCACGGGGCGTTGCTTCTGCATCATCCTTAGGAAAACGGAAAAGATCATGTTCATGTCCCGCACACTCACCGCCACAGCAATCTGCGCGCTTCTTGCGGCACCCGTCCTCGCTGGAGTCGAGAAAGTGGCCATGATCGATGCGAAGGTCGACCTGTCCGCCGTCGAAAACGCGCAGGCTGCGGAATACTGGGCGAACCTGGAGGTCGACCTGGAAACCGCACTTGCAGCGCGGCTTGTCGACCGGCTGGTGACCGAACCTGCAACGGCCGATGAGAACGGATCGGTCGACGGCGCGCAGATCATCGTCGAAATCCGCTCCATCGAACTGGCCAATGCATTCCAGCGCGAGCTGAACCTTGGCGATGCCGTCCTTGTCGGCAAAGTGACGATCAAGGATGACTCCGACAACAGCAACTCGGACGGCTACGAGCTGACCGTTTCGCTGGAAAACGCGAAGATCGTGGTGCCCGAAGGCAAGACCTTGCTGCTGTCGACCGACACGACCAAGGCCTACAACCGGCTGGTCGATGTCTTCGCCGACGGCGTCGTAAGCCGTCTGAAGTAAGGTCCTGACCGACCCGGCCCCCGGCGGACCCTTTCGGTCGCGCCGAGGCGCAGACTTTCCCGCCACCAGCTTGCCGCAGGCATCCTGGTGGCGTCGTCATTCCGGCCCGGAACGACCTTGCGCAGCGTTCATCGGCGTCCCGATGCAGCCGCCGCTTGAATTCCCCACGCCAA
>JBKDYO010000090.1:0-7815 GCA_046305855.1 Paracoccaceae bacterium | reverse complement strand
GCCGCTATCCGCTGTCCTACCGCGACGTGCGCGACATGCTTGCCGAGCGCGGGATCACGGTGGATGCGGCCTCGATCCATCGCTGGGTGCGCAAGTTTGGCCCCGAGATCCGCAAGCGTGCCCGGAGCCGCCACCGCGCTTGGCGCGGCCTCATTTGGCACGTGGACGAAACCTACATCCGGGTAAATGGCCGGCTGGTGCTATCTTTGGCGCGCGGTCGATCAACATGGCCAGTTGATCGACTTACGCCTGACGGCGCGGCGGGATGCCAAGGCTGCTAGGGCGCTACTGCGTCAGGCACGGGAGACGGTGCGTCTCTACCAGCCCCTGACGATCATCACGGACGACGCTCCGACCTATGCCAAGGTGATCTCCGAAATCAATGAGCGCCTGGGGCCGGAGGATGCCATCCGGCACGTCACACGAACGCATCTGAACAATCGGATCGAGAGCGATCACGCCGCCCTAAAGCGGCTGCTCCGACCGACGCGCGGATTTCGGGACCCCTCCTCCGCGAAGGCAACACTCAAAGGCATCTAGGCCTTCCGCGCGATCAGAAAGGCAGAATTCGACCGTGCGACCAGAGGCGTCGCCCACGAAATCGAATTCGTCACAAGCCTCTTCCGCGACGCCGCGTGTAACCAGAAACACAAAAACCTCTCAGGTCCGACAATGCTAATGCAACAGTCCCAGTGATCGTCACCAACCGCCCGAAATATGCCTGCCCGAAAGGGCGGGCCGGCGTCGCCCAGGCCAGAGCACCCGCGCATCTGCTGGAAGGCAGCTGGCCCACCGAGGCGCTGCTCGCCCATGTCGCACTGGCCAGGCATTCCGAGCGTATGCCGCTGAACCGGCAGGCCGTGGTCATGGCCCGGCTCGGCGTCCCAATCGACCGCTCGGTGCTGGCCGACTGGATGGGCCGGACCGGCGCGCTGATCGCGCCGGTGGTTGGCCGCATGGCTGTGCTGCTGAAGGCGGGCAGCACACGACTCTACATGGACGAGACCACGGCGCCGGTGCTGGACCCAGGGCGGGGCAGGACCAAGACCGGCTACCTCTGGGCGATGCTGCGCGACGACCGGGGATCGGGAGGTCCCCTGCCGCCCGGCGTCGTCTTCCATTACCGCTCCGGCCGCAGCGGCGACTATACCGACGAGATCTCGACGGCTTCGACGGGACAATCCAGGTCGACGCCTACGGCGGCTATAGCCACTTGGCCAAAACTTGGTCGCAAGGGCGGCAGGACGTTGGCGCTGACGTTCTGCTGGGCCCATGGGCGCAGAAAGCTGATTAAGGCCAAGCCGAAGAAGGGCTCGCCGATCCTGGACGAGGCCCTCCTGCGCATTGCCGCGCTTTACAAGGTCGAGGACGCCATCCGCGGCTCCGCCCCCGAACACCGCCGCACCGTCCGTCAGGAACTTTCCCGCCCATTGGTAGACGCCTTCTTAAGCTGGCTTACCGCCCAAGCCGCCCGGGTCTCGCGCAAGTCCGATCTCGGCGAGGCCATGGCCTAGATGCTCCGCCGCCCGGAAGGCTTCCGGCTGTTTCTGGAGGACGGCCACATCGACTCCAACCTGGTCGAGAACACCATCCGCAGCCCAGCCATGAACCGCCGCAACGCACTCTTCGCAGGCCACGACGCGGGCGGCCGGTCTTGGGCGCGCTTTGCCAGCCTGATCGGCAGTTGCAAGATGAACGGGGTCGAGCCCTATGGCTACCTGGTCGATCTCTTCACCCGGATCACCAACAGCCATTTCGACAAGCACATCGACGCGCTGATGCCTTGAGCCTACAGCCCGGCGATCTAACCACAGATCGCCTCAATCCCGGAAAAATGACCTCATCCGGGACTCCCTCGTGACCTCTTGTGAGGAATGACAATCGGCAATCGCACATCGCCGGTGCCACTGGGCCGGTCAGTGCAAGCGGAATATCAATGAGACGGAGACGGCGCACACGACGAAGCGCGCAAGCGACAGCGCGAAGTCGACACGGATCTCGGATGGGAGCTGTGAAAGAAGATGAACCAAATAGTGCACGTGGCCTCCTTATGAGGGCCACTGATTGACACAAACTATATCCAGTCTTACGATCACACAAAGTGTGCGTTACTGGTTTTCCGAAGGGAAGCGTGGGGATGGCAAAAGAATTTTGGGTAGATAGCGCGGTTGTACTTTTCGACAATACGACATTTACATATGCCGCAGGCTCTGCAAACATGGTGACCGCTGGCGATACGATCATAAGTCGAAAGGAATTGTATTATTGGCGTGTGGCAGCATCCACTGTCACCAGTCATCACACAAAGACAGCAGGCGGTGTAAAGCTCTTCGTAGATGCCATGGTGGTCCAACCAGAAATGTTTGGCAAGGTTGGTACCGCAAGTCTCGATACGATAGCGATTCTAGCGGCAATAGCACTCAATCGGGACGTCACGTTCCCTGGCGCATTGTATCGAACAACGAAGTCAATCCCGCTTTCTGAACAGCGGCTTAAGGGACTAGCCAAGAATAGTGCGCGAGGACAAGTTGTAATTCAGCCACAGGGAAATTTCCCGTGTTTTGTAAACCGCAGTGATTACTGGTGTTCTTTTGAAATTGAAGGATTCTTCATAGATTATGGCGCTGCGGCCCCGACTACTAAGACTGGTAATGATCTAAAGATTGGATTCCAATTCAAGAATTCATCTATTCCCGGCAGTACAGCACTTGGTTGGCCAGAGCAGTTCCGGATCAGTAATTGTACGGTTCGAGGCGCATGGTTTGCATTCTATGATGAATCTGGGAGCTACATGTCTGTTCTGGAAAGGGTGGAAGCAAGATCGTGCAAGATTGGGTTTTTTAAGGCCGGCGGAACGACGATCTCATTTATGAACTGTTTCGCCCGTGGTGATGGCGCAAGTTCAGAGATGGGTTTCTTCATTCGCGAGGTTGTAGCTCCGTCATTTATTGCGTGTGCCGCAGATGGACTTAAACCAGCGGTGAACGCATTTGCTGGATCTGCCAATATCTTCGAAGGTTGCCAGGCCGTAACCATCAATGGATGGGACGCGGAAGATAACCAGATAGGGCTCAGCGGTTCTTATATGCATTTTGTAGCTGGAACGGCTAGTGTAAAGGGCTTCGTGGGACTTGGGAACAAGCTGTTGTTCACTACTCCAGGAGAGATTTTTTTCATCCTGAATGACGCTTGCCAACTTGAATTCAGCGGGCGTAGTTCATCAAACCCTTCTGACTTAAAGGTGGTGGGGAGCGGTGCCGTTTCAACTACCTTCCTTACCATAAATGGGGGGCAGACATTGTTAAGCAGTTCAATTGTCTTTGCGGCAGAGGGTGGGCCCGCAGTTTCGAGTTGGGCAATCCGCGGCGGTACAGGAGGAAAAACAACACTTTTGAACACTAAGGTGCTTAGTGGTTCGGTCAATGCGACCGAGCCGTTCCTTACTCAGTCGGATGTCGCCGCTTTACCCTTTGGTGCGATTGGATCCGTTGGGTTGTTCTTGAACGCCTCAACCACCCTCATAACCGAGGGTATGGTCGTTCCAGGTTCATCGCTCATCTGGGCAGCGTCTTCAGGCTCTTTTGTTGGGGTAGATAGCCCGTCAGGAAGTTGGATGTGTCTCGGCACGTGCCAAGCCAACGAAGTCGTTGCAACTATTCAAGCTCAGTGCACATCGCTTTTCAAGCGGATCCTCTGATTTTCATATGTCTATTCGAAAAGTGCAGAAGATTCCTCAGCTCACGGGGTTGCGATACATTGCAGCTGTCGCGGTGTTTTTAAGCCATCTGGGTATATCGACCGAGCACGCATTGGGGAGAGTTCTGTCTCAAGGATTTTTTGGAGTTTCATTTTTTTTCGTCCTTTCTGGTTTCGTTCTGTCTTATTCCTACAGTGAGAGCATTCAGCGCGGTGAAATTAGTTTTGTTAAGTATTTTTCTATGCGAATAATTCGAATTGCCCCATTGCATTACCTAACCGCTCTTCCTTTTATCTTGGTAGGGTTTTCCTCGGACTGGCAGTTTCAGTTGTCAATGGCCGCAAACCTTCTTTTTGTCCAGAGCTGGATTCCAAGCAGTAGTTTTTACTTCTCACTCAATGCTCCATCTTGGTCACTTTCAAATGAGATTTTTTTCTACGCGTGTTTTTTCTTTTTAGTGCAGGCGCCTTCGCGAGTACTGATCTGGACTTTCCTTTCGATTCTTGGCGCAATGACGGTTTTCGCATTTTGCTTTGTCTTCTACTCAGTGGATTTGTATGTTTGGGGTGACAAGACGCTTAATCATTGGATGTTCTATGTTTTTCCAATTGCACGGTTACTGGAGTTTATTGCGGGCATGCTCGCCTATAGGTTTTGGGCAGGAGGGTACTTGAAGGCTGGTATTCCTTTGTCTTGGGTACTTCTCGGAACGCTGGTGCTCGCGATGTTCTCTGATAGGATTCCGGAGGAGTTTAGGTATTCGTTGTATTATTTACCTAGCGCGACTGTTCTACTCCTGTCCGCTCTTCGCAGCTCAGGAGCTTTAGCTTCACTTCTCTCAGGCCCACTTGTCGTTCTATTAGGCAATGCGTCCTTCGCATTCTATCTTATTCACGTACCAGCTTTGATGATACTGACGAAGAATTCGGTCTTGGGTTGGATGCTGACTGGCGGTGCTCTTTTTCACGTGGTGTTTGTAGTGATAGCGATCATGGCAATTTCGTTGACCGCGATAGTTGTTCACTTGTTCTTCGAGGAGCCGGTGATGAAGTTTCTTAGAAGTTGGATTTTGCACAGGGCGCTCAGAGGGCGTAGACTGTGACGGATTGATCTGATCCCCGCAAACTGGACCGTTTAGGGCTGAAGTTTTTCGCTACGCTTTCCGGGCTGGGAGAGGAGCGGTGTCGCGATGAAGGCGAGTAAGTTTTCGGACGCGCAGAAGGCGTTCATCATCAAGCGGGGCGAGGGCGGAACGCCGGTTGCGGAGATCTGCCGGAAGGCGGGGATCGGCCAGGCAACCTACTTCAGCAGGAAGAAGAAGTATGCCGGTCTGCTTCCGACCAAGACGAAGCGGCTGAAGCAACTTGAGGACGAGAATGCGCGGCTGAAGAAGATCGTGGCGGACCGTAAGCCTCCGGTGACGGCCGTCTGTTTTGACTGAGCAGTTGGTCTTGAGGCATTGCCTTATGGCATGCGCTTCAGTGGTTTCACCGATCGAGATCTTTGCCGCCGATGAGGTTGGCCGTCGTCGGCATTGGTCTGACACGGACAAGTTGCGGATCGTTGAGGAGAGCCTGCGAGGTCATCGGCAGGGTTCGGCGACGGCACGGCGATATGGGATTTCGCGGTCGCTTCTGACCATCTGGCGGCGGGATTATCGCGCAGGGGTATTCGGCACGCCCGAGACGTGCGGTGGTTTCGTGCCGCTGGTGGTGCAGGATGTTACGACACGCGGCCAGAAGCGACCTTGAGGCCAGCCCCGGCGGAGACGATCGAGATCACTCTGACGAACGGGCGTCGTATGACGATCCCCGTCTCTCTGGCCCCGTCGCATCTTGCGGCGCTGCTGGCAGTGCTGGACGCGCGGTGATCGCTTTTCCAGCCAGTGTGAAGGTCTGGATCGCGGGCGGCGTGACGGACATGCGGTGCGGGATGAACAGCCTGGCGCGACGCGTGCAGCAGGGGCTGGGGCGCGATCCGCATGGCGGCGAGATCTTCTGTTTCCGTGGGCGCAGGGGGGACCTGATCAAGGTGCTGTGGCATGATGGGGTCGGCATGTCGCTGTATCTGAAGCGGCTCGAGGCGGGTAAGTTCATCTGGCCGGTGAGCCAGAGCGGGGCCGATGTTTCTGTCTCGGCCGCGCAGCTCGGCTACCTTCTCGAGGGGATCGACTGGCGCAATCCGCGCTGGACGCAGCGGCCTGCCTTGGCGGGTTGATCGCGGAAAGCCCTTGTTTTATTGGACTAATCCGCGCCCCTATGGTAGGCCTTCGGCATGTCGGAGACCCCCTCGGAGATCGCTGTCCTGCGTGCTGCCCTCGCTGCGGCAGAGGCGCGAGCAGTTCGGCCACAGCGCCGAACGCCACGCCCGGCTGATCGAACAGCTCGAGATGCAGCTGGAGGATCTGGAGACGGACCTTGGGCAGGATCGGGCAAAGACGGAAGTCGCCGCGGCGAAGACCACGGTTGCGGCTTTCGAGCGTCGCCGTCCGGCCCGCAAACCGTTCCCTGACCATCCGCCGCGCGAGCGCGTGGTGGTCGAAGCCCCGACCTCCTGCACCTGTTGCGGATCGGGGCGCATCGTGAAGATGGGCGAGGACATCACCGAGACGCTGGAGGTCATCCCCCGGCAGTGGAAGGTGATCCAGACCGTCCGCGAGAAGTTTACCTGCCGCGACTGCGAGAAGATCAGCCAGGCGCCAGCACCCTTCCACCCAACACCTTGTGGGTGGGCGGTACCCAACCTGCTGGCGATGGTTCTCTTCGAGAAGCTCGGCCAGCACCAGCCGTTGAACCGGCAAGCCTAACGCTACGAGAAGGAAGGTGTCGAGATCAGCCTTTCCACCCTAGCCGACCAGGTGGGCGCCTGCACCGTCGCGCTGCAGCCAATCCACGATCTGATCCGTGCCCATGTCCTCGGAGCCGATCGATTGCCCGCCGACGACACCACAGTGCCCCTGATGGCCAAGGGTGGCACCCAGACGGCCCGGCTCTGGACCTATCTGCGCGACGACCGCCTGTTTGCAGGCGGGGCTCCACCCGCAGCGCTCTATTGCTTCTCGACCGACCGCAGGATGGAACATCCGACCCGTCATCTGGCGGGCTGGACCGGCATCCTGCAAGCCGACGCCTATGGCGGATACAACGGCGTTTACGATGCAGCCCGCAAACCCGCGCCGGTGTTCAGCGCGCTATGCTGGAGCCATGCCCGGCGGAAGTTCTTCGAACTGGCCGACATCAAGGCCACTGCCCGCAAGGGCAAAAGGGTGGCCGAAGAGATCTCGCCCGTCGCGCTGGACGCCGTCAAACGCATCGATGCCATCTTCGATGCCGAGCGCGAGATCACAGGCATGAGCGCCGAGGCACGACACGAAGCACGTCAGAGGCAGGTCGCGCCAATGGTCCATGACCTGCATGACTGGATGCGGGCCGAACGCGCGCGGATGTCTAAGCACAACCCCGTCGCCAAAGCCATCAACTACATGTTCGAGGAAGACGGTCGCTGGGACGCCTTCACCCACTTCCTCGACGACGGCCGTATTTGTCTCACGAACAACGCAGCCGAGCGAGCCCTGCGTGGGATCGCCCTTGGTTGCAAAGCATGGCTCTTCGCCGGTTCGCCCCGCGGCGGCGAGCGTGCCGGCTTCATGCATTCCCTGATCGTCTCTGCCAAGATGAATGACGTCGATCCTCAGGCCTGGCTCGCCGATGTTCTGGCGCGGCTGCCCGACATGCTAGTGTCACGACTGCAAGACCTGCTCCCCTGGAATTGGAAGCACAGCACAACCGCAAAAGCCGCATAGCCGTGGCCCACGCCGGATGGTTACGGCGGACCTGACGCTGGATCGGGAGATGCTGCAGGATGTCACTCGCCGAAAGCTCTGAAGCCTGGTCGCATGCGCGAACTGGTTCGCGGGATGTGCAGCGATTGGGCGGTGTCGATCCGGCAGGCTTGTGGGGCCATCGGGTTCGATCGTGCGACGTTCCACTACCGATCCCGCCGCACCGATCAGGCTGCCGTCGCGAAGCGGATCCGGGAGATCTGTGAGACGCGGGTTAGGTATGGCTACCGACGGGTTCATGTTCTGCTCGACCGCGAATGCTGGGGCATCAACGTCA
>JBKDYO010000089.1:0-28292 GCA_046305855.1 Paracoccaceae bacterium | reverse complement strand
GAGTCCATGTGCGCGCCGACGATCACGAGGCCCGCGCCGAAACCGGGAAGCGGGCAGCGGCCCTTCCACCAGGCGAACCAGGGTTGCAGTTTCAGGACGCGTTCGATCTCGGCCCGGATCGTCACGTCGGGAAGATCGTCGAACCCGTCGGCCCAAGCGTCGGGGGCAAGCGAGTCAAGGCCGGGCTGCCACTGGTCGGGCGGTGGCAGGGGGCCTGCGTCGCGCAGGATGCGGAGGTAGCGTTCGAGAATCTCGGGCCGGATGCGCAACCGGCCAAGGCCGGGCAGGTCGGCGATGATGTTGGAATGCGTGGCCCCGGCATGGACGAAATTGTGCCGCCAGGGGCAGTAGCCCATCGCGCGGAGGTCGGCGATCAGCGCGGCCTCGGCCCGTTTGTTGTCGGGGTGGGCCGAGTGGCGCGAGACGATGGGGCCTGCGGCATCCAGCGGCGTGACCCCGGTATAGCGGTCGAGGTCGGCGGTGTAGCTGGCGGTCACCACGGAACACCGCGGGCGGATGGTGGCCAGAATCTTGCGGAGTTCGGGGTCGAGTTCGACGGCCTCCAGAATCTCGGGCAGCTTGCCCACGTCGGGGACGTCGAAGTCGGCGGCCTCATGCACGGCGGGTTGCAGCAGGCCGGGGTCGGGGCTGAGGAATTCGGCATGGCCGTGGCCGCCATGAAGGTGGAACGCCTCGGCCGATTCGCCGGGTTTCAGGGCGATCAGGATCTGGCCGGGTTCGCTGTAGAGGATGGGGCGGCCCGCAAGGACGGTCGCAAGGTCGTCGTGGTCGTGGCCGTCGTGGCCCGCGGGGTCACCGTCGATCCGCGCCCAGACGAGGTCTTCGGTGGCGGGATCGTAGTCGAGGGGAAAGGCCGAGAGGCCCAACGTGGCGGCATCGGCCAGCGCATCAGGCGGGACGAGGGCGATGAGCGCCCAGCCTTCGCCAGCACTTTCAGGGGCGGGCTGGAACTGCATCGGGATCGCCCCGACCTTGGCGGCAAAGCGTTGCAGCACCTCGCGCGGGCCAGCGATGCGGGCGGCCATCGGCGTCTGTCCGCGCGAGAGCATCGGGATCAACGCAGGATGGGCGGCGGGGGTGAAGCCTGCGGCTTGCGCCTCGCCCCGCAGGCGGCGGTCGGCGGAGACGAGCGCGGTGGCGGGGTCGCCGCCGGACAGGCCGGAGAGGCTGCCGTAGGACAGGGGGCCGAGGGGCAGGATACGCAGGCCGGAGGGGGCAAAGCCGGACAGGGCGTCGGCCCCCGGCATGTCGTCCGCGCCGGGAATGGCGAGCAGGATCTCGACCCCGGACAGGCTGGTGGCGGGGTCCTGCAGCGCGGGTGCGAGGTCGAGGCCAAGGATGCGGCCGTCGTCTTCGCGCAAGGCGCCGCTGGTCTGGTCAAGGACGATGATCGCACGGGTGATCGGGGTCATGGCGGTGTCTCCTCTGGCGATCAAGGGGTTGGCGCGCCGTAGCGCAGGCGCAGAAGCCGGGTGCCACACCAGGTGCGCATGATCACGAATATGCGGTCGAACTGGGTGTCGGTCAGCTCGGCCACTCCGGCGGCGCCGAGGGCTGCGGCGATGTCGTCGACGGTGTTGGAATGGGCGACGACAAGGACCGTGCGGCCCGGATGGCTGGCGCGGATCGTCGCGGCGAGGGCGGCGGCGTCATTGGCGTTGTACTGGGTCAGCGCAAGGCCTGCGCCCTGCGCGGCGGGGGTGCCGGTCTGGCGTGACCGGAGGGTGTCGGTCACGAATATGGCGCCAAGGTTCGCGTCCTGCAGCATCCCGGCGAGGAGGGTGGCGCGGGCCTGTCCGGCGGCGGTGAGCGCGGGGTCGTTCCCGGCCCCCCGTTCGGCGTGGCGGATCAGGATGACCGTGGAGGTCCAGAGGAACAGGGCGAACTTGCGCTTGATCGTGGCGGTGGGCGGGATGTCGTGGATCGGGAACAGCCCGGCCTCCGCCGTCGCGGATGGTGTCTTGGCCATGGAAAATGCCTTCGAAGAATGAGGGTCGGACGGGCAGGCCGGGACCACATCGGCCCCGGCCTGGATCACTGGCGGTCAGTCGTCGAAGTCGATCTCCAGCCGCATGGTCTTGACGCCGCGCACTCCGGCTTCGCCATTGTCGCCGCGAAGGATCCTCAGGATCTCCTCCATCGTCGGCTTGCGGGTGCGGATCGGACGGTCGGGCAGTTTCGGCGGCCAGTCCTGCGGGCCATCCTTTGGCGGCTCGTCATCGTCGTCCGGCTCGCCGGGGTCGTCGTCCTCGCGCTGGTCCTTGGTGAAGGTGAGCTTGTAGCTCATCCCGCCAGAGACCTCGCCGTCGATCAGGCTACGGATCTGGATTTCGTCGTCGCCCTTGGTGATCGACCGTTTGAGTAGGTCGGCGTCGAACTCTTTCCCGCGGGTGAGCACGAACAGGACCTTGCGCGCTTCGCGGGGGCCAAGTTCGAACTTGCCGGCGCCCGCCGACTTGATCGCAAGCTTCCAGCCGAGCTTTTGCAGGAATTTCGGCAGGGAAACCTCGATCTTCACCTTTACCGGGCGCTTGTAGGGGTTGCGGACCCAGATCAGGTGCTTGCCGAAGAGCTTCAGGATGTCGAGCAGTGTCGGCCGGACAGGTGTGATGTTGCGCTGGCCGATGTTGTTGTCGAAGGGCACGAAGCGGTGTTCGGGGATTGTGCCCTGGATGGTGGTGTCGTTGCCCGGGTCGCCGTCGGCGTGAGAGATCGCCATCAGGCATTCGTGGCCGACAACGGTCGGGACGAACTTGAACGGGCCGAGGATGACGCTGGCGCCGGGGGCGAGGGGGCCGGGGGCGGCGAGCGTGGCGGTGTCCATCGCCATCCAGTCGTCGGGGAAGGCAAGGCCGGTGCCCGGGAGCGCGTGGTAGGCGTCGACCCGGACATGCTGGGCCGGTTGCAGGCCCCGGTTCTTGACCCGGACGTACATGTAGCTTTTGAAGCCGACGAGCGGGTTCTGGTGAGTGAGACCTCCGTCCGGGCGGCGGCGGACCCACATGTCCTGGCAGGACCAGTGGTTGGGCTGGTAGGTGTATTCGCCGTGGCGGCCGTCGTCGATGTAGACGTCCACGTCGGGCGGGTTGCCTTCGCGGTTCACGGTCTGGGGCTGGCCGGGGGCGGCGCCGGGCTGGAACAGGCCCTGCTTTTCGAAGGCCCAGCGGATGACCTTGTGCAAGGCACCGCCGGGGATGCCCTTGAAGGAAGGCGTGGTCCTGTCGGCGGTCTGCAGTTGGCCGACGAAAACCTCGGGGAAGGCGGTGGTCGAGGCGAGGAGTCCGATGGCCTTGAAGACGAGGAAGGCCGTGGTCTGGGCTGCGCGACGCTGGGTGGCGATCTGGGCCGAGTCCCCGCCGATCGACCGGTAGAAGCGGAAGAGGGTGGTCGATAGCACCTGCTCGCCGCCGTACTGGGTGTTCCAGCGCGGGCCGAACCAGGCCCAGCCGTCGGCGATGGCGCGGTCGTGGCGGCGGTCGATAAAGGGCGCGCCCGCAGTGGTCCACGGGAAGGTCATGAAGCGGTCCACGGCTTGCGAGCCGGGGTCGTTCAGCACCGCGCCAAGGGTGTCCCCGGCGGAATGGGCAAAGCCGAAGTTCGGGCTGTTGACGTGGTCCCACAGAAGCGCATGGCCGAATTCATGCCAGACCACGCGGTTGTCGGTCGCGATCCCGATGGTCTGGCCCGGGATCATCTTGCCGTAGCGGAATTCCAGAAGGCCATTGCCCATCGCATTGCCCGGGGCCTGGGCGTTCACGGCATCTCCGAGCGCGCGGAAATCGCAGGGCACCGGGAAGGTCGTACCGTTGAAGTAGGAGGCGACGTTGAAGCCGTAATCCTCCATCGTGCGGAACAGCCGGTCGTTGTGGTGATAGCAGTTAACCGCGTTGAACTCTTCGGTCTGGGCATCAAAGTTGAACGCCCCCGAATTGTTGGGAACGGTCGGAGCGACCTGCGCCGGGGCCTGCGTTTCGGCGATGCGAACGAAGTTGCCTGACAAAGGCTGCGGCGCTGCGGGGATCAGGCCCGCCATGGTATGCGAACTGCGGAACGGGTTCAGGACCGCGTTCGACGAGGCGGCCGTCACGGCTGCGCCAGTCTGGGTCTGCGGATCGCGGTCGAAGACGAGGCCGGTTGCGCAGGCGACAAGGGCACGAAGGTAGAGAACCTCGCCCGATTTCGGTTCGACAAGGGCGCGCCAGTTGACCGGACCTTGACCCTTGGCCATGGCCGCCTGGAACAGGATCTCGTCGCAGATGTAGTGGTTGCCCTTCTTCAGCCCTTTCAGCTTGGGCGCGGCCAGATGCGGCAGCTCGACGCCCGGACCGCCGATGCAGCCTTCGTGGTCGTGGGCTTCCTCGCGCTGGTCAGGTTCATAGCGCAGGACGACCTGACGCTCGATCCGGGCGTTGTCCATGTCGGGCAGTTCGAAGCCCAGCATCTTGGCCAAGGCCGCCCGGCTGACCTTGCGGGTGCCGCCGTCGACCCGGGCACCAGGGTTTTCGACCTCGATCTCGGCATGCATCGAGGACTGCACGGATTCCAGCGCCATGCTGTCGCCGTCCATCTGCATTCCAAGCCGCGCACCAAAGACGTCGAGGCCCATCATGGTCTGCTGGTAGACAACGACCTTGGTGCCGGCGATGTCCTTTTCCGAGTGGAATTCGGCCACCGGCATATCGCCCGCGCCTTCAAACGCAGGGTCGCCAGCCATCCGGGTGCCCTCAAGGCCAAGGGTGGCCTGCAAGGATTTCATGTAGTGGTCAGCCGCAAGCTGCGGTGTGGACAAAGTCGCGGCGCTTTCCAGTGTCGAGGGCGCTGGGGCCTGCACAAAGACGACTTCGCCATACTCGTTGCGAACAACGGTTTCGGCCATCGTGTGTCCTTTCTGAATGATCGGGCCTGAATGAACGGGCCCTGTCAGGGGGGCCAAAGAAAATGGATTTAGGGCCGGGAAAATCCGGCAGAGATGAACAAATGCGGATCAATTCGGAGTGGCGGCGAAATCCGCAACTCCTGTCAACCACCATACTGCAAAATGCCGAGTCGGCCAAAGGGTGATTCAACCTAAGGCGGAACCTGACGCATTATTCACGCTGTGCAGCGCGCAAATAGGTTAGTATTCTTGGAATTGTTGCGGTGTTTTCCGACCTTTTCCTCTTGTGACTTTCCCTTTGCACTCTGGAGGTAGCCTGCCATGTCAGAGCTTTTTGGATTGCCGTTTCTGCGCACGCTGATGACCGAGGCCGCGACCGAAGACGCCCGGCAGCTTTATGATCCGGACCGCCTGCGCTTTGAGCTGACCGTGCCAGTGGGCGGCGATGATCGGGACCAGTTGCGCAAGCGGCTTGTCGACCTGCTCAAGTCGGACCGCTTTGTTCTGGACCCCCTGTTTGACGAGCCCGAACCGGGCGAGCCGGTGACCTATACCTTCGCCCCGCTGGGGCTTGACCGGACGCTGCCGGAAGATGTTCTGTTCGGCATCGCTGCGGACTTGCGAACAGAGCTTGGCCTGATTGCCTGCGATCCGGACCTGGGCATTGCGGCCTTTGTCGAGCCGCAGGAAAGGACGCCTTCGGCGACCGAGGGCGTGGTTCTGGACGCAACCTGCTGGGTGCAGGGCGCGGCCCCCGAGCCGAAGACCTGGGCGCTGGACACCGCGCGTGTGACGCAGGCCTGGGCACTGTCGCCGGGCAAGGGCAAGGGCATCGTCGTCGCGCAGCCGGACACGGGCGTGACGAACCATGTCGAGTTTGCCGATACCACTTTCGACTTCACGAAGACGCTGAACCTTGTGGAGGGCGGCACCCAGCCGACGGATCCCTTGTCGTCCAGCATGTCGAACCCGGGGCACGGGACGGGGACCGGGTCGGTCGTCGCTTCGGGCGAACAGGGCAAGGTCAAGGGCTCGGCCCCGAAGGCGACGCTGGTGCCGATCCGCTGCATCAACGATGTGAAGATCTTCAACGGTGCGCCGGTCGCCAAGGCGATTGACCACGCGGTCAGGGTCGGGGCGCATGTGATCTCGATGAGCCTGGGCGGTATCCCGAGTTTCGCCCTGCGCCAGGCGATCAAGCGGGCAATTGCCAAGGACGTGATCCTGCTGGCGGCAGCGGGCAACTGTGTGGGGCTGGTGGTCTGGCCTGCGGCCTACCCCGAGATGATTGCGGTCGGGGGCACGAACAAAGCCGACAAGAAGTGGAAGGGATCGTCGCATGGCGCGCCAGTGGATTTCTCGGCCCCGGCCGAAAATGTCTGGAAGGCCGTTGCGACCGATCCGGCCAATCCGACGACCAAGATCGAAGGCGGGCAAGGGACATCCTTTGCCACGGCCTTGAGCGCGGGCGTCGCGGCGCTGTGGCTTGGGCATCATGGCCGGGCCAAGGTGATTGCCGAGGCGCGGGTCAGGGGGATCAGCGTGCAGGCGCTGTTCCGCACGGCCGTGCAGCAGACGGCGCGGAGACCGGCGAACTTCCCCTCGGGTCTGGGGGCGGGGGTGATCAACGCCGAGGCGCTGTTGTCGCTGTCCCTGGCCGGGATCGCCTCGGCGGCACCGGAATCGGCGATGGGACCCGAGGCAAGTGGCGGGATCGAAGATGCGCTGACGCATCTCTTCGGGCCGGGCCGGGTTGATCCGGAGTTCGACTGGGACGCGCATGGGCCCGAAGTGGCAGCGCTGGCGATTGCCGATGCGCGCGCCGGACGCGGGACGAAAGGGGCCTCGCGCGAGGCCCGGGCGTTCCGCCGCGCGTCGGCCGAGCTGACGGATGCAGCGGCGGTAAGCCGGGATGCGCGGGTGGCGCAGCTGGCGCTGCGCGGCCACCCGCCAGCGCCCGCGATCATCATGCCATCTCCCATGGACGAAGGCCGGGTCGCCCGCGTGCTGTCGGGACTGGGGGCACGCGCAACACCGGGCATCACGCCCGAGGCTGCGGCGCGTGTCGATCCCCGCGACGGGCAGGCGCGGCTGGATGCGGCGGGACGGAAAGAGGCGCTGAAGCCGCTTCTGCGGCGGCTGGAGAAGAGCACACAGACGATCGACGTGGACCGGATGGACCGGGACCTGGCGACGCTGCATTCCAAGGGCACGTCGGCGCGGCTGGGCGAAACCGCGATGGTGCAGCTGGAGGCTCTGGTGTCGCTGACCGACCGGCCGTCGCTGGAAGTCAGCCTGCGGACGACCGAGGCCGGGAAGGTGGTGCAAAGCCTCGACCTTTCGGAACTGGAACCCGGCGGCTTTGGCGACCTTGTGGCGCTGGCGCTGGCGCAGCTTGAGGACGGGCCGTTGCAGGCGGTGGGGCGGGTCGATGGGGACGGCATTCACCTTGGCACGGCCTTCGTGGTCGGGCCGGGGCTGGTGATGACCAACCGGCATGTGCTGGAGGAATTCGCAAGCCCGCTGCCCCGGGCGGAAAAGCCGAAGCGCTGGCAGATGGTGCGGACGGCGACGGTGGACTTTTCCCCATCGGGCAATGATCCGGCGCAGAAGTTCGTCGTGAAGGACGTGGTCTTCGCCGGGCCGCAGCAGATCTATCGCTTGCCGATCAGCTTTTCCAAGCTGGACATGGCCGTGCTGCGGGTCGAGGAGGTCAACAGCGCGGGTATGGCGCTGCCGAAGCCGTTCAAGCTGAACCGGGATGCGGGCTGGCGCGGGCAGGACGCGAACCTGTTCGTGGTGGGCTACCCTGCCCCTCCGAACGCGATCCCGCGGGACGAAAGGGGCGCGCTGCGGCATGACGTGATCGAGCGGCTGCGCGAGATCTTCGGGCTGAACTACCGGCGCAAGTATTTCAGCCCGGGGCTGGCGACGGCGGTGGCTCAGGCCTGGGTCTTCGATCACGACGCAACGACGCTGGGTGGAAACTCGGGGTCAGTCGTGGGGGCGCTGAGCGGGGACCTTCCCGCCGTGGGTCTGCATTTCGCGGGCGACTGGCTGCGGGCGAACCATGCGCATGACCTGGCGTCGGTTCGGGCGGCAAGCCCGGCTTTCGCGGCCCTGTTCCCATGACGGGCGCCGCCCTGAACCAAAGGCAGGCGATCAGCCTGGCGCATGGGATCAGGGGAAGCCGCCTGGCCGTGGCTGCGGTCTACGACGAGATCGCGGCGCGGATAGGTCAGGACCTGCCGGACTTCAAGACGGTGGCCTTGGGCCAGGACGATCCGGTCCAGGCCTTCGCCAAGGTGCTGATGTCTGCCGCCACGACAGTGCCGCCCTGGCACGGCGCGTTCCTGGCCGAGCTTGCTGCGCTGGGGCTGATGGACCCCGCCGCCCTGTCCCGGAACGCGGCCGCAAGCAACCCGGTCACCCTTCTGCCGCAGAACGACGACGGAACGCAGCTGGACCCCCAGGCCTTCAATGCGGCGATGATCGGGGTGCTGGAGGTCGCGGACCTTCTAAGCGCCTTCAGCCTTGCGGCGCGCAGGCTGTGCCTGATCCGGGCGGGAGGCAAGCAGGGGACGGGGTTCCTGATCGGACCGCAAACCGTGCTGACCAACTGGCATGTGATGTCGGAGCTGATCGACCGCGGGACGGGCAAGGCCGTTGACGGGTCGGCCGCAAAGATTTCCGTCAGCTTCGAGACCCTGACCGACAACAAGGGCCGCTCTTGCCCGGTTGCCGAAGAGTGGCTGGTGGGGTTCAGCCCGCTGGTCAAGGCCGCCGCTGATCCCTTGCCGCAGGCTGTCAGCCCGGATGGCACGTTCCTTGACTACTGTGCCATCCGCCTGCTGGGCGCGCCGGGGCGGGAGCGGGGGTGGTACGACCTGTCGCAGACGGGGACGCTGAACCACAAGACCGATGCGTTCTTTGTCTTCCAGCACCCGGCAGGGGTGGCGCAGCGCGCGGGTGTCGCGCGGGACACGGTGCTGGACGCCAACACGGATTTCCTGCGCCATCAGGTCTGGACCGCCAGCGGATCCTCGGGCGGGTTGTGCCTGGATCACAAGCTGAGGCCGATCGCATTGCACCATGCGGCGGTGTGGCACCCGACGGAACTCGATGACAAGGGAAAGCCAAAGCTCGACTACAACCGGGCGATCCTTCTGTCAGCGATCCATGCCGCCCGGCCCGACCTTGGCAAACCCGAACTGCAATATGACCGGATCCTTCGCCTGTCGGACGGCTCGGGCGGGGTGATCGGGCGGAAGACGACGCAAGAGTTCCTGCGCAGGATGTCGGCCGGAAAGGAGCCCCCGATCCTGATCGTCAAGGGCGACAGGAAAAGCGGCAAGAGCTTTACCACGGTGCTGCTGCGCGAGTTGTTTCCCTTCGACAGCTTCAAGATCATCCAACTTTCGGCCAGTGACCTGAAGGCGGAGGCAGTCGATCTGGCCCGGCTGATCCTGGAACAGGCCGGAAAGGACCCAGTCGAGATCGAAGCGGGCTTCAAGTCCCTAGCCTCGCTGACGACCGGCCCGGCGACGGTGGCTGACGTCTATGCCACGATGAAAGCCATGCTTCTGGGAATCGCGAGTGCCAGTCCGGTGCAGCCCTATACGCTGTGGCTGGTCATCGATCAGCTGGACGTCGTGGCCCTGCCGCGGATCGGGGCACGGTCGCTTCTGGACAAGATCTACAGCGATCAGTCGCTGCTGAAGGTCATGCGTGTCATTCTGATCGGACTGCCCGAGGTTCTGACCGGCGTCGATCCGAAGTCGACCTTTACCGAAAAACTTGACGACCCGAACACGCTGAAGCCCGAAGACATCGAGGAGTGCCTGTCGGGCTTGATGGTTGCCGCAGGGCTGGTGCCTTCCGTGGGAGAGACCAAGCGCCACTCGGCAATGATGATCGGCGCGACCGGCGCGCTGGACCCGCAGGGCAGGCAAAGCACGCAGCTGGCGGTCCTGTCCGGGTTGGTGTCGGGCGTCTACATGAAGGCGGTGGACGCATGGAAGTGACCGCTGCCGAGGACCTGACCAAAGCCGCGCTGCTGGGCGCTTTCGACCCGCGCGACCTGGTCGATCCGGCCGCCGCTGATGGCGATGCGCGGCTGCGCGCGTTGGCCAAGGTCGCGACCGAAGTGCAGGTCGGGGACCGCTGGCTTTGGACCTTGACCCCTGACGCCCGGCGGGCGGGGCTAGCGCAGTTGCCAGGGCCCAAGGCGCGCGACGCGGTGTTGCAGGCTCTGCCCGCCAGCACAGGCGATGCGCTTGCCGAAGCGCTGAGCCAGGTGCTGCGCGGCGGAGGTGCGCCGCCGCTGGTCGCCCGGCTGCGTCGTGCCGCGCCAAAGGGGAAGGACCTGCCCAAACTTCTGCAGCTGTTGCAGGCCGTGGACCTCTTGCGCAGCGCCGGAGTGGCGCTGGAGGGCTGGGCCGCAGCGCCCGATATCGACCGCAGCCTGCGGCGGGTCACGGTGCAGGCCGACAAGGCGGCGGAAAGCCTGCAGATCCTGCCCCGGAAACTGCACGGGCGACAGCGCGAGTTGAAGGCACTGCTCGACTTTGCCCAGACTGGCGCGGTCAAAAGCCCACCCGTCCTTGCCGCGACGGATCAGCCGCCTGCTGGTGCGACCGCTCCTCCGACGGTGATCCTGTCGGGGCTTGGCGGCAGCGGGAAGTCGACGCTGCTGGAGGCATTGCGGCGGCGGCTGGCCAAGGACCGATCCATCCTGCAGGTGACGTTCGATCTGGATGAACCGGCCCTGCGTGCCGGGCATCGGGTGGCGCTGACCCAGGAACTTTTGCGCCAGATCGGCGAAGCGAGGCCCGAACTGGACGCGCGGCTGTCGGCCCTGCGCACGACATTGCGCGGGGCGATTGCCCTGATGACCGAGGGCAGCGACCCCAGCCGCGAAGCGAGCGCGGTCGTCTCCAGCCTCGCGGACCTGAACGCGATCCTGATGGAGGGGGGCAAGGGCGAACCGATCAGCCTGATCCTGGTCTTTGACACGTTCGAGGAGGCGGTCGCCCTGGGTGAGGGACGAGTCCGGCTGATCGCGGACTGGATCGGTCTGGTCGGCGCGCATCGTCTGACCCCACGGGTCATCCTCTCCGGACGCGAAGCCGCCACTCTGGCCGAGGAACCGCTGCCGGGGTTGGCGGTGCTGGGTTCAGTCCTGCTGGGCGATCTTGGCGTGCAGGCCGGGCGGGCGCTGTTGCGCGACCGGTTCGAGGTGACGGGCGTCGAGGCACCGGACCTTGTGCCGAAGCTGGTCGAGACCTTCGGGTCTGACGCGCTGACGCTGATGATGCTGGCACGGTTTGCGGCGTCGCTTGGGAAAACCGGCAAGGCGCTTCGCAAGGACCTTGCCGCGCTGGCCGAGGACGAAGGGTCGGACGTGAGGGAAAAGCTGGACGGCGAGATGCGCCAGACCTTCCTTTTCTCGCGCATTCTGAACCGGCTGCCCAAGCCCGAGTTGCAGGCTCTGGCAAGCCCGGGGCTGGTGCTGCGGCAGGTGACGCCGCGGCTGATCCTTGAGGTGCTGGCCGGCCCCTGCGGCCTGCCCGAGACGCTGACACTGGTGGATGCCGAGGCGCTGTTCAAGGACCTGGCGGCGATGGCCTGGCTAGTGCGGAAAGAGCCGGGTGCAGCACCGGTGGTCGAGCATGTTCCGGCCTTGCGCCGCCGGATGCTGCCGCAAGTGCTGAAGGATGAGAAGGCAAAGGCGGTGGTCGCGGCGGCGGCGGATTGGTACGCGGCCCGCGCGGCCGAGGGCGATGCAACCGCCGGGCTGGAGGCGATGTACTATCGCGCGCTGGGCGATCCGGACACGCTGACCAGCGACCCGGAGGTCCTGCGCGCCTTGGCCGACCATCTGGGGCCTGCCATGGGCGATCTGGCCTTTGCCCGCGACCGGATTCGCGATGCCGAGGGCAAGGTGGTCAGCCACGCGGCGGTGGAAAGCCTGAAAGGTGCAGACGTCCAGAAACGCGCCCGCGACCGGCGGCGGAAGTTCCAGCTGTCCGAAGGTATGGAAAGCGCGGTGGTGGCCGAGGCCGCCGGGGCCGAACCGGAGGCGGGTGAATGGGTGGCGCCGGATCTGGTGACGGCCTCTTTCGCGGCGCTGGAAACCGCGTCGGTGGCGAGTGCGGCTCCAAGGCTAGTGCGGCTTTTGCTCGATTCGCTGACCAATGCCGTGTCGCCCGGGGGTGGGTCTGCCGTAATGACGTCGGATGACCTGCAAGGCCTGTCGGTTGCCGTCCTGCAGGCCGCGACGGCCTGCCTTGCGCCCGAGGCCGGGCCCGACGCGCGGGGTGCGCTGCGCGGGGCGGTGCAGGATTGGCTGGCCGATCCGGCGCGTCGGGAGGCGCTGGTTGCAAGCTATGCCAGTGCCTTGCAGCAATCGACCCAGCTTTGGCCTGCCAAACTGGCGGCGGTGCTGGTCCTGTCCATGACGGACCCGGAGGCGCTGGCGCGTCTTGGCGAACCCGTGGCGATGGCCGTGCGCGAGATGGCGAAGGCGTCACACAGTCCCTTGGCCTGGCGGGCGTTGCGGCTCGTCGGGCCGTTGACCGAGGACGCCGCGGTAAAGGGCATCGCGCTGGCTTACCTCGCGCCCGAGGTGCTGGTGTTCGTCTCCGACAGCATGGACCGTCATGCGCCGGGGGAAGTGGCGGATCTCTTCAAGACGATCCGCAGTCCGGCGGCACCGGTTTCGATCAGCGATCACAACCGCGCGGATGCAGCCCTTTACCGGACCGAGGTCCCGCTGACGGACAAGCTGGCGCTTCTTGCGAAGCTGCCGGGTGCGGTGCCGGGTCGGTTGCCCGAGTTTCACGGGACTTTCCGGGTGCTGCTGGGCAGCCCCGATCTGCGCCCGGCGCAGGTGCGGGAGGCGGTCATGATCGTGGCGCGGTATGTGCCGTGGTGGCCAAAGGAACTGGGCCCCGAAGCCTTTGCCGAAGCGCCGTTCAGTCCGACGCTGATCTCGTCGCTGATCGACACGGCGGATCGCTGCGGGCGGTTGCCGGACCTTGCGGCGGCGTTGGCGCGGCAGAAGGACGCCTCGCTTTCCGCCATCCGCCTTTCGGCTCTGATCGAGGCTGCAGTTGCGCATTACCGCAGCGCCTCGGGCGTGGCGGGTTAGGGGCCGCTGCGCGGCAAGGTGGCGGGCTGGCCGTTCCAGGTGCCGGACAGACTGCGGGCCTCGTCGGCGCGGCTGTGACGATAACCAAGCTCACCGGACTGCGGCCCGGAGATCGCAAGATTGAGAGTCAGGCTGTCACTGCTTTCGCCCAGCATGACGTCGGTCCCGGTGCCGTCCACGACAAGGTCAGGCCAGAAGCGGCAGGCAGCAAAACGGTAGTCGGTGCCCTGATCGGTCGGCTCGGCCGCCAGCGTGCCGCCCAATGGGCAGCCGAAAGTCGCAGGATGGCTGCCATCCCAGCCCGCGAGCGGGATCAGGGTTTCGAGTTCGGTTTCGACGGCACGCGCGACGGTGAAGGCATCGGCCATCTGCGCAGGGTCGGTCAGGGTCAGGGGTGTGTAGTCTGCCATCGGCTCCTGCTCGCAGACCTGTTCCCGCACCGCGGGCAGCGTGCCGTCATAGAGAAGGGCCTGCACGATCGTGTCGGGGCAGGCGAAGCCCCGGCCCCAGATCACATGCGGCCCGCCCTGCATGAAGACGCCATATGCGTTGCGGGCATTGTCGAGCACCGACCATGCCATCGAGATCGGCGTGATCGGGTCGCGGTCGCCGTTCAGGATCAAGGTCGGCCAGTCACCCCCAGCATAGGGCGCAGGGCGGGTGCCCGGCCCCTGATGCGGCCAGTAGGCGCAGGCAAGCCGCTCCATGTAATACGACCGCAGCAGGCGCGGGGCCTCAGGCGCAAGGGCGCGGGCCTCGTCCACAATGCGGCGCGCACGTTCGTCGGGGGTGCCCGTGCCGCTGTCGTAATCGGTGCAGGTGATCGCGTAATAGGCCGCGCCGAACCAGCCGGGGTCTTCGATCCCGATCTCGGTTTCGGGGTCGATGTACATGTTGACATAGCCCAGTTGCAGCATCGGCACGAGGTTGCCATGACTGGCGGCCGCGAGGCTGCGCAGGAACTCGGCCCGGCCCTCGGGGGAATAGAGCGCGTAGAAGGCGTTGGCTTCCAGGAGGCTGGTGGTCAGAAGGCGCGTCGACACTGTGCCGTCGGCCAACGGGTAGGGTACGGGAACCGGTGCCGCCGACAGCTGACGGGCGAGGTCGTCATAGGCCTGTGCGGCCCCCAAGGTCAGGTCGCCCGCACAGGCGGGCAGCGTGTCGCAGAGGGCGAAGGTTTCGGCCAGCAGCGCCTCGGCCGCCAGGGTGTAGCGCCGGTAGAAGCCTTCGGCAGAGAGGTTCAGATCGACCACCCCGTCAAGGATCACGCCCTGCACGGCGTCAGGAAACTGCGTGGCATAGGCCTGGGCCAGCTGGGTGCCGTAGCTTTCCCCGTACAGCCAGACCTTCGGTGCGCCGATCAGCTGGCGGAACAGTTCGGAATCGCGGATCGCCTGATCCGTGGTGACCACTTGCAAAAGCGCATCGGCGTCAAGCTCGGCAGTGCAGTCGCTGACGAAATCTTTGGCCGTGGCCATCGCGGCCTCGAGGTCGTCAAGCGAGGCCGGGGCGGTGTCGAACCTGGCCTGAGCCCTTGGGCAGGCCAGCCCGTGGACGGGTCCGGTTCCGCGCTGGTCGACGAAGACGATGTCCATCGTCTCGGCAAGGCTGGGATCGAATGCGGAAAGATAGCTTTCCGCCGATGCAAGGCCCGAGCCGCCAGGGCCACCGACAAAGTAGAACAGGATGCCCTTGCTTTCCTGCTGCGCGAAAGAAAGGGCAAAGGTGATCTCGAGCGTCTTGTCTGGGTCGTTGGCCCGGTGGTCGAGCGGCACGGTCAGCGTGGTGCAGGACAGGTTGCTGAGTTCGCAGGGAAAGAGGTCAAGGCCCGAGCTGGCATCCTGCAGCGACGTGTCGGAAGCGGCGGGACTGGCAAGAAGCGCCAGGAGAAGAACAGCGTGGCGCATCGGGGCCTTTCGGTCGGCAGGGGACGGGTCGGTGGCTGGGCCAGCCGGGAGAGCGCGCAGGCTAGTGCGCCGCGCTGGATTGGCCAAGGGGTTTGCGCAGGCCCGTGGTGAGTTGCATGCGACCTTTGGCCGACTTCACCTTGCGGTGATGCACGGATCGGTGATTGGACCCGGGCGGCGCCACTCCGCAGCCTTGGCGCAGGTAAATGGAGAGTTCGGATGCTGAGGATGGTTCTGGCGACGATGGTGGCGCTGGCGGGGTCGGCCAATGCCGAGACGGCGATTGTCGCCGGGGGCTGCTTCTGGTGCGTGGAGGCGGATTTCGAGAAGGTGCCGGGGGTCAGCGAGGTGGTCTCGGGCTATTCCGGCGGGGACAGCCAGAACCCGACCTACCGCAACCACGAGGGCCATTACGAGGCGGTGGAGATCACCTTCGATCCCGCGGTGATCAGCTATGGCGAGTTGATCAGCAAATTCCTGCGGTCGGTCGACGTGCTGGACGCGGGCGGGCAGTTCTGTGACCGCGGGGATGCCTACCGGACGGCGATCTTCGTGCAGGACAAAGCGCAGCGGCAGGCAGCCGAGGCAGCCGTGGACGAGGCGGAACGCGTGCTGGGGCAACAGATCGTAACGCCGGTTCTGGATGCCGGGCAGTTCTGGATCGCTGAGGATTATCACCAGGATTACTACAAGGGCACCGACATCATCCTGACCCGTGCCGGGCCGAAGAAGCAGTCGAACGCCTACAAGTTCTATCGGAAGTCCTGTGGCCGGGATGCACGGGTGCGGGAGGTGTGGGGCACCGAGGCGCTGTCGCATTAGGGCGGGGGTGCTTCCTGACGGTGCTGGACAGTGCGCAGTCTAGGACACGAGTGCGCGCCCGCCCAGGCAGCCGCGTCCCGATTTTCTAACGTCAGGCTTTGCACAACGCCCCTTGGCTTTCGGCTTGCGCCTTCAGCCAACGGACCGGGTAACTGTCCACTGGACAGTCACCTGATCGGTCCGGGGGCCTGCCTTGCGTCAAGATCAAACTCGATGGCTGCCGGACTGGTCTCAAGTCAACGGCGGCAGGCCCGCGGCGGCGCGGAGGTCGGGGGCGCGGATGTCCAGTTCCTGACCGGCCCAAGGGTCGGCGCCGGGGGTGCAAAGCCAGGCAATCGCGCGGGCGGGCTGATCGGCGGGTGCAAGCTCGGCCCGGGGGATCTTGGACACGGGGTTGATGCCGGACGCGCGAATGGCGCCCTGCATGTCGGTGTCGACCACGCCCGGCGCAAAGCCGAAGATGCGGATGCCCTGCTCGCCGTATTCCATGTGCACGGACCGCGTCAGCATGGCGAGACCGGCCTTGCCCGCGCAATAGGCCGACCAACCCTCTTGCGGGCGATGGGCCGCGCCGGACGAGATGTTGACGATGGTCCCGCCGCCCTTCGCCATCATCTGCCGCAGGGCCGCCTGGGTCGCATGAAAGACCGAGGTCAGGTTGATGTCGATGTTGGCCGCCCAATCCTCGGCCGAGACGTCCAGGATGCGACCGATGGGGCCGATCACGGCGGCGTTGTTGATCAGGATGTCGAAGCCCCGGTCCAGCAGCGTTGCCATCGCGATCCGGTCGGTCATGTTGGCGTGGTGGCCGGTGGCGCGGATGTCCCCAAGCTCGCGCTGGGCGGCGGCGAGGTTGGCCGCACTGCGGGCGGTGAAATGGACCTCGGCCCCGGCTTCAGCCAGGGCGCGGACCGTGGCAAGGCCGATCCCGCGGTTGCCCCCGGTGACAAGGGCGGATTTGCCGGACAGGGTCATGGGCGAGCTCCTTCTTGGACTCTGGTGATGTAACGGCGGCGGGGCTTCGCTGTCCACCGGGCTGGATGGGTTGACCTTGGCCCGGGAGAGGGTCATGGGTCGAGGTCAAAGCGGAGGTGCGGGTGTACAAGGCTCTTGTGGTCGTTCTCTTGCTGATGGGCTGCTCCGCGCGGGGCGAGTTCACCAAGGCCCCGGCGGGGCTGGCAGGCGGCACGCCGGAAGCGATCTTCGTCGGCACGTCGCGGGCGGACGGGGCCGAGGGCTTTGGCTTTGACCGGTCCGAGGCGACGAATTTCCTGCGCTACGACGTGGCCATTCCGGTAGACCGCGAGCCCGGTGAGGTGAACTGGCCGCCAAGGACACGAACACCGGACGCCAAGCGCGATTTCCTGATGCTGGACCAGAGCAATTTCGCTTCGGCGGACGCGTTCAGTGACGCGCTGCGGGCGGCGATGAAGCTGCGCGGGCAGACCGACGCGGTGGTCTATGTGCACGGGTTCAACAACACCATGGCCGAAGGCGTCTACCGGGTCGCGCAGATGCATCACGACCTGGCAGTGCCGGGTGTGGCGGTGCATTACGCCTGGCCCTCGCGCGGGTCGGCGCTGGGCTATGTCTACGACCGCGATTCGGTTCTTTTCGCACGGTCGGGCTTTGTCGATCTTCTGGATCAGGTCGAGGCCGCAGGTGCGAAGAACATCGTGATCGTCGCGCATTCGATGGGGGCGTTCCTCACGATGGAGGCACTGCGTCAGGTGGCCCTGCGCGAGGGGCGCGGGGCGCTGGACCGGGTGTCAGGCGTCGTGCTGATCGCGCCCGATCTCGATCTGGACGTGTTCCGGTCGCAGGCGAAAGACATCGGCGTCTTGCCGCAGCCGTTCGTGATCTTCGGCAGCTCACGCGACCGGGTCCTGAACATCTCGGCGACCATTTCGGGTGGCGGTGACCGGTTGGGCAACATCGACGGCGTTGCCAAGATCGCGGACCTGAAGGTCACCTATCTGGACACGACCGCGTTCAACACCGGGACGGGGCATCTCAATCTAGGAGAAAACCCAGCGCTGTTGAAGTTGTTCGGCGGCATCGTCGGGATCGACGAAGCGTTCCGGGCCGATGCGCGGTCCCGGGTCGGGCTGTTGCCGGGGCTGGTGCTCACCGTCCGGAACGCGACCGAAGTGGTGCTGGCCCCGGTCGGTGCGATTGCCGACGCGCAGACACGGCGGCCTTGACCGGGGGCCCTTTGCTCCGTCGAATTCAGATAATTCTGAAAGACTTATCGCCTGCGCAGGTACACATAGTAGGCCCCGCCGCCGCCGTGTTTGAGATGCGCCTCGCTGACTTGCAGCACGGCGGGACCAAGGGGCGGCAAGTGCAGCCAATGCGGGACCTGATGCCGCAGCGCGCCGATGCGCTGCGGGATCGGCCCGGCATCATCGCGCCGCTTGCCCTTGCCCGTGATGACAAGGACAAGCCGCAAGCCCTGGCCTTGCGCGTTCAGGATGAAGCGGATCAGTTCGGGGTGCGCTTCTGCCAGCGTCATGCCGTGCAGGTCGATCCGCGCCTCGGGCTGCAGCTTGCCGCGCGTCATCTTGGCGTGGGTCCCGGCATCCATCCGCAAGGGGGCCTGATCCAGAAGCTCGGGCAAGGCAGGGGCAAGGTCGCGGCGTTCCGGGCTGCGGTGCCTTTCCCCCAGAAGAAAATGCGACAGTCGCGGCTTGGCATGAGCCAGCGGTGCGGGGTCCGGCTGGGCCGGGGGTTCGGTCGGGTGGGGTGCCCGGGGCAGCGACGGGCCGTGCATGGCGCGTGCGGTACGCGCGACGCTGCGCCAGAGGTCCTGCTCCTCGGGCGAAAGAGAGCGGCGGCGGGCCATCGGGGTCAGCCGTCTTCCAGCATCGCGAAGGCGCGGTCGATGGGCAGGAGCAGCACCATCCGCCCGCCATCCTTGATGGTTCCAGCCGCGTCACCGGCCTCGGCGCCGGTGCCGAAGAAGATGTCGGCGCGCTGCATCCCCTTGATCGCGCCGCCGGTGTCCTGCGCGACCATCAGGCTGCGGATCGGCGAACGCCCGTCCTTTTCGATCCAGACCGGCGCCCCAAGCGGGGTGAACTTCGGATCGATGGCGACGGATCGCAGTGTGGTGATCGACCGGCCCATGGCACCGATCGGGCCGTCTTCCGGCTTCAGCGTGCCGATCTTGCGGAAGAAGACATAGGACGGGTTGGTGTCCAGAAGCTCGCGCCCGGTGGCGGGATTGCTGCGGACGAAGTTGGCGATTTCCGGGGCAGAGACCTGATCCAGCGTATGGGTTCCGCGCCGGATCATCTCTTTGCCGACGGATTTGTAGGCGTGGCCGTTGCGCCCCGCATAGCCCACGCGGATGACGGACCCGTCGGTCATCCTGATCCGGCCCGAGCCCTGGACCTGCAGGAAATAGACATCGACCGGATCGTCCAGCCACGCGAGTTCCAGCCCCCGCCCGGCAATCGCCCCGCCCTCGATGGCGGCGCGGGTGTGGTAGGCCACGCCGTCGGTCAATTCGGGCGGGCGGCGGTATATCGGATACTTGAACCGCGCCGTGCGGGTGGGAGAGCCGTCCAGCTCGGGTTCGAAATAGCCGGTGAAAAGCGCAGGCGGTTCGCCCACGACAACGGGCTTGAAGAACAGCTCGAAAAAGCTGCGGGCCGAGGCGTCGTCCTTCGGCACATCGGCCGCCACCGCACAGATCGGTTTCCAGTCGGGCTGATCGATCAGGTCGCAGGTTTGCAGGAAGCTCGTCAGTGCCGCCAGATGGTCGTCTTCGAACCAGCCGTCGAGGGCGTCGAATTCCAGAATCTCGGCGCGCGGCGGCGTCGCGGACATCAGCGCCGCCGAAACCGAAAGCATGGCAAGGGCGGCGCGCATCCCAAGAGGTCAGTCGCCGGTCGCGACCAGCTGCCAGTTCGGGTCGTCCGACCCCATCTGGCGGGCGAAGGTCCAGATGTCGCGGGTCTTCTTCACCTCGCGCGGGGAGCCTTCGACGATCTCTCCGGCCTTGTTGCGCACGACATAGGTCTGATCGGCCACCAGCCGCACTGCGATTTCGCCAAAGCGGCTTTCGGCGTTGAAGGTCGCGTCGTGCAGGGTCAGTTCCTTGATGCCAAGGAAACTGGCCTCGATGGTCAGGCCGTCCGCCTCGCGCTGGGCGATAGCTTCGGCGAAGCTCGCCTCGACATCGTCGGACAGGAAGGGGCGGATGCGGTCAAGCTCGCCCTTCTCGAAATCCACCAGGATCATCTCGTAGGCACCGCGTGCGCCCTGCAGGAAGGGCCCGACCGAAAAGGACGGTTCGGCCTTCTTCATCTCGGCCAGCGCGCGGGCGGCGTCCGAGCCTTCGGCGACGTGGTCGGTGATGTCGCGGTCGGGGCCGCCCTCGATCACCTCGAAGTCGCGGCGGACGCGCGGGCGCACGTCTTCCAGCGGGATCGGCGGCTTTTCAAAGCCGTCGCGGGTGCCCAAGACGGACCGCAGCTTGAGGATGAGAAAGATCGCGATCCCGGCAAGGACCAGGAGCTGGATCAAGGAGCCGTTCATTAGTGACCTCTGAACCTTAGGTGTTCCGTTGGAATGGGCACGGTTTGACCTTATGTAGGGTGGGGGCCTGCCGAAGTCTACCACAGGACGGAAGATCGGACGGGCGGAGAATGTCGATGTGGATCATCCTTGCGATTCTGGCCTGGCCTTTGGTCGAAATCGCGCTTTTCGTGACACTTGGGGGCACACTTGGCCTGTGGCTGACGCTGGCCTGGGTGCTGTTGACCGGCGTGATCGGGGTGCTGATCCTGAAATCGCTGTCGGTTTCCGGGTCGATCCGGGGGCGGCAGGACTTTGTGGAGGGCTTCAGGGGGCGGTTGGCCGAGGACCCGCTGTCGCCGATCGCGCATCAGGCGCTGATCGGGATGGCGGCGGTGCTTCTTATCTTGCCGGGGTTCTTCACCGATGCCCTGGGCCTGGTGCTGCTGGTGCCTCTGGTCCGGACGCTGCTGATCCGGCTTCTGGCGCGCCGGATGCGGGCGGTGACGATTGTCGGGCAGACATTCGGCGATATGGACGAGCCGCCCGAGCGTCGGACCTTCGATGACCGGCTAAACTGACAGCACCGGCCTGTGCGGCAGGCGTCAGACGAAGCTGCGGATGGTTGCAATGGCGCCGTCCAGCGCCTTGCCCTCTTCGTCCTTCAGCGCGGCGTCGCGCAGGCGGCGGGCCCAGTCGGCGGCATCCTCGCGGTGCTGGATCAGGGCGATGGCGGACAGGACCTTGTCAAACTTCGACAGCCCCCGGGCATGGGTGTCGGAGTAGCCCTTGATCAGGCGGCGGCAGCGGATGACTTCGACGGCGAGGCCGTAGTTCTGCGGCAGGTAGGACATCGCGGTGGCGAGCCAGCTTTCCAGGTGGGCGGTTTCGGTTGCGTGTCGTAGGGATTTCAGGCGCCAGCCTTTCAGGCCGCCCATCAGATGCAGCATCAGGAACCCCCGCAGCGAGTCGGTGCGCAGGCGGCGGCCCTTATTGAACAGGCGGTCGATCAGCGCCATCCGTCGCGGGTTTGCGGCCCACCGCGCGCCCATCTTTGCTGGCAGGAGGGAAACCAGTTCCTCGGCCCTTGGATGCAGGAATTCGGTGACATGCATCAGGTGCTGGTCCTGCGCACCCATCTCGCCCACGATGCGGATCATCCGGGTGGCGCGAGTTTTTTCGTCGGCAACGCGGATGATGTCGTCATAGGCCATCGCGTTGGCGATGTGTTTGGCGGCCTCGCGGCTTAGATCAAAAGGCGCGCGGTCTTGCGCGAGGACCGTGTCGAGGAGGTCAAGGTAGGCGCGGCCGTAGGCGAGGTTCTGGAAGTCGACGACCTTCTTCAGGCCCAGACGGGCAAGTTCGGCGACCTCGGGTGGGAAGCGGTCGATGCGGGCGGTGAGGGTCTTCCATTCGGCGAGGAGTTTGGCGGGGCCTTTCGGGGTGTCGCTGCGCGGGGCTGGTTTGGTGGGAGCGGTTTGCTTTGGGCCGTTTGTGGCGGCCTCATACCCTGCCGCGAAGGCCTTGAGCGACGGCTCCACGCCCTTGCCCCCCTTCGCGATGGCGGCTTCGAACGCTTCCTTGGGGAAGGGCAGGACTTCGGCGGCGGCCAGCGCGCCGAACAGGCTGGCGGAGATGACCGAGCCTTCGGCGACCGCCAGGGCGTCGAAGTCGCCCGCGATGACGCGGCGGGCGGCGATGTCGGCGGCGGCCAGGACTTCGGCCCCGCTGGCGATGCCGTCGCCGGGGACGGTCTTCTCGGACACGGCCAGCGACCGGTGGGTCGAGGCGATCAGCGTGGTGCGGTCGGGCGTGACGAAGCCCCGGATGATCGCGCGCCCGGCCTCCATCAGTTCGGCCGCGATCAGGATGTCGACGTCGCCAGCGGCGGGCATCAGCGAGAAGACGGGGGTTCCCTGCGTGGCGGGAGCCAGTTCCACATAGTAGACCGTGGCCCCGGTGCGTTGCGAGACGCCGGCGACGCTGGTGGCCTGCGCGGCATAGCCGTGGGCGCGGGCGAGGTCCTCGATCCAAGCCGTCAGCACGCCGCCGCCCTGACCGCCGACGGCGAGGATGGCCAGCTTGATGATGCCGCCAAGCGCTGGGTCCTGCGGGCGCGGGTCGAGGCTGGCGTGCAGGGTCATTCGGCGGCCCCGAAAGTCAGGCGGCGGGCATCGCGGCGGGATTGCAGCCAGTGGATGATGCGGGTGCGAAGCCGGGCGAAGGTGCGCTCCCACCGGCCGGGGTTATGGACCACGTCAGCGCGGTAGAACGACGGGCAGAGGATGGCGGCATCCGCCACCTCGCCGCAGTTGCCGCAGCCGACGCAGCTTTGGTCGATCGAGGCGACCGGGTCGTCGCGCAGGGGGTCGTCCAGGCGTTTCAGCGACAGGGAGGGGCAGCCCGACAGGCGGATGCAGGCGTGGTCGCCGGTGCAGATGCTTTCGTCGATGCCAAAGCGCGGGGCCTCGACCCGGCGGCCCTCACGGATGGCGGCCTGCGCCAGCGGCTTCTCGCGGCGCTGCTTGTTCAGCATGCATTCGGACGAGGCGACGATGACCTTGGGGCCTTTCTCGGACGTGGTCAGCGCCTCGCGGATCGTGTCGCGCATCTTCGCCACGTCATAGGTGCGGTCGATCTGGCGGACGTAAGTGATGCCAATACCTTTCAGCGCCTTGGAGATCGGGTTCTTCGTGGCCTTCGTCGCATTGTCGGCGCGCGAGGACATGTTGTCCTGCCCCCCGGTCGCGGCGGAGTAGTAGTTGTCGACGATGATCGCCACGCCGTCGGACTTGTTGAAGGCCATGTTGGTGAAGGAGGACGACAGCCCGTTGTGCCAGAACCCCCCGTCGCCAATGATCGCGATGGGGCGTTTCTCGCCGCCACCGTCGAAGGCGCCGTTCGCGGCGGGGCCAAGGCCATAGCCCATCGTGGCACCCCCGATCTCGAACGGTGGTAGGGAGCCGAAGAGGTGACAGCCGATGTCGGCGGCGATCTGGTGCTTGCCGAGTTCCTTCTCGACCAGCTTCATCGCCGCGAAGATCGGGCGTTCCGGGCAGCCGGTGCAAAAGCCGGGCGGGCGGATCGGGACGGTTTTCGTGAGGTCCGGGATCGCCGGGCGGTCCACGTTCGGCGCGCGGACGGCGGCGGGCAGCATGTGGGGCGCGGCCTGTTTCAGGAAGCCCTCGACGGCGGTCAGCATCACCGCGCCGGTGTATTCACCGGCCATCGGGAACAGGCCCTTGCCGTGGAGTTTCACCCGGCTTTCGGCGCGGTAGAGGAACGACCCAAGCTGGGTTTCGATGAACTCCGGCTGGCCTTCCTCGACCACCAGCACGTGGTCCTTGCCCGCGCAGAAGTCGAGGAACTCGGAGGAAATCAGCGGGTAGGTGACGTTCAGCACATAGATCGGCACCTCGGTCGCGCCGTAAATGTCGGCAAGGCCCAGCCGTTGCAGCGCGCGGATCACGCCGTTGTACATGCCCCCCTGCACGACGATGCCGAGGGGCGCGTCCTTGGGGCCGAAGACCTCGTTCATGCCCTTGGCGCGGATGAAGGCCTCCGCCGCGGGCCAGCGGTTCTTCACCTTGTCCTGTTCGTGGACGTAGGACATCGGCGGCAGCACGACCCGGTTGAAGTCGCTGCGGGGGTTCGACAGCGCGTCCTTCACGTTCAGCGGCGGGGGTTGGTTGTCGCTGCAGGTGAAGCTGCCGGTGACGTGGCAGGACCGGATGCGGACCATCAGCATGACGGGGGTGTTCGACGCCTCGGACAGGTCGAACCCGTCCTTCACCGCCCGCACGATAGAGGGCAGGTTCGGACGCGGGTCCAGAAGCCACATCTGCGCCTTCATGGCGAAGGGGTGGCTGCGTTCCTGCATGATGCTGGACCCCTCGCCGTAATCCTCGCCCACGATGACCAAGGCCCCGCCGGTCACGCCGGAGGAGGAGAGGTTGGCCAAAGCGTCCGAGGCGACGTTGACGCCCACGGGGCCCTTGAAGGTGACGGCGCCGCGGATCGGGTAGTGGACCGATGCGGCGAGCATCGCGGCGGCGGCGGCCTCGTTGGCGTTGGCCTCGAACCGGACGCCGAGGTCGGCCAGCAGGTCTTCGGCATCGGCGAGGACGTCCATCAGGTGGCTGATCGGCGCGCCCTGGTAGCCGCCGACATAGCCCACGCCGGATTCGAGCAGCGCCTTGGTGATCGCAAGGATGCCTTCGCCGGTGAAGGTTTCCCCGGCCCCAAGCTTGAGGTCTTCGACTTGGGCCTTGAAGCTGCGTTCGGCCATCTCAGATCTCGTGCTTGCGGATGTTGACCAGCATCTTCTGCAGCGTGGTCAGGAAGGCCTGACGCTCTGGTTCGGGAATGTCGCGAAACATGCGGTCTTCGGCGGATGCCATGTGCGGCCAGAGGTCCGCGAAGACCGCCCGTCCGGCCTCGGTGATGGTGACGCGGGTCGCACGGCTGTCGTCGGGGTCGGTCTGGCGGCGTATCAGGCCATCGGCCTGCAACTGGTCCAGCGCGCGGGAGAGGGTGGATTGTTCGGTCACGGTGTAGACCGCCAACTCTCCGATCAGCGGGGCTTCGACGACCGACAAGACGGCCAGCGCCCGGGCCTTGGGGGTGGTGAGGCCCAGGCCTGTCAGTTCCTCACGGAAGCCCGCGTTGTAGCGGCCCATGATGCGGTTCATCAGGTAGGGCGCGAAGTTCTGAAGGCCGATGTCGCCAAGGCTGGATGGCGGCTCTGAGGGGCGGCAGAACGGCGACTGATCGGTCATGGCGCATCCTCGACCAAACTCTCGCGCGCTGATCCGATGTCGGTTGGCACGGCAATCCGCCCGGGTGGCAAGGTGAGTTGCCAGCTCGTCGTAAAGCGGCGGGGCGGGCCGGGTGTGCGAACACCAAATGTGTAGGGCAGTTCCTGCCGGATTGTCATCGTCCTGCACGTCAGACCAGCGCAGTCCCAGCCGTCGTCTTCCAGAAACGCAACCGCTTCGGGGCTGCTTTTCCCCGCGAGCAGCGAAAACGCGGCCGATTGCAGCCGCGCTTCATCGCTTTCCAAGGTTTCGGGCGGGTCAATAAGGGACGGGCGAGGCTTCTGCCGTTCAGCCGACATCTTCTCCAGCACATCGCTGCGGTGGTTCGAGCCTGGCATGTAGACGACGCCACAACCGGCAGTCATCAGGACCAGCCCCGCCAGAAGGGCGCGCGGCCAGAAGTCTCTCAGCCCTCTTGCCGCGCCGTCCATCAGCCGCGTGGAACCAGCGCCAGCGCGCGGATGGGCGAGCCGGTGCCGTTCTTGATCTTCAGGGGGGCGGCGATGAGGATCGCGCCCTTGGGCGGCAGTTTCGAGAGGTTGGCGAGGCTGGCAAGGCCGTAGCAGTTGTGCTTGTGCAAAAGGTTATGCGCCGGGAAGGGCGGGTTCATGCCGCCTGCTTGGCCTGCGTCAGTGCCGATGCACTGCGACCCCCAGCCGACGATGCCCTTGTCGATCAGGTACTGGATGACCTCGGCCGTCGGCCCCGGCGTGTGCGGGCCGGTGGCATCGGCGTTCAGGAACAGGCCCTCGTCATGGGCGCGGGCGTCCCAGTCGGACCGCAGGACCACCCATTCGCCCTTGCCGATGGGGCCGTGCTTGGCCTCCCACGCCTTCACATAGTCGATGGTCAGCAGGAAATCCGGGTTCGCCGCGCATTCGGCGCTGAAGTCGAGCACGTTGACCGGGGCCACCAGCCGCTGGACCGGTAGCGTGTCGGTGTAGCCGTCGGCGTAGTCCTTCCCGGTGATCCAGTGGTGCGGCGCGTCGAAATGGGTGCCGGAGTGCTCACCGAGCTCCAGCCAGTTCCAGGCCCAGAACGGCCCGTCCTTGTCGTATTCGCTGATCCGGTGGATCTTGATCGGCGGGGTGTCCTTGGCGAAATCGGGGGGGAGTTTCAGAAGCGGCGTCTCGGGGCCAAGCACCCCGGAGCAATCCACAACCTCGATCGCGCCCGAGGCGATCATCGCGCCGAGTTGCGCCAGAACGTTTGAGGTCATCGCATCCCCTCCACCCATTTCACGAGACGCTAGACTCGATTAAATGCAAATGCAAATATTCCGGCTGAGGCCCGACGCCGCTTTTGCAGGGCCGATGGTCGGCGGCAGACCGAAGGCGTCGCAGACTGGCATTGCGGCGGAGGTCAGGGTGCAGCAAAGTCGGTGGCAACCGGCGACATGAGAACGCCCGTGACAGGTCAGGGAGGCGCAATGCGATACCACACCCCAAAGAGTTTTGCCGACGCAGCCGCGATTGCGGCGAGTTCGTCCGGAACCCTACGCTTTCTGGCCGGGGGTACGGACGTCCTGGTGCAGATGCGCGCTGGCGTGGTGCAGCCGGACGATCTGATTGATCTCAAGCACATTCCGGGCGTGGATCAGGTCACCCAGACGCCGGATGGCGGCTGGAAGATCGGGATTGCCGTGCCGGGCATCGTGCTTGGCGGGCACGCAGGGCTGGTGAAGGACTGGCCGGGCGTGGTCGAAGGGATGAACCTGGTGGGGTCCACTCAGGTGCAGGGCCGGGCGACGCTGGCGGGGAACCTGTGCAACGGCTCACCCGCCGCCGATTCGGTGCCGGGGCTGATCGCTGCCGGGGCCGTGGTGACGGTGACGGGGCCGAAGGGGTCTCGGGACATCCCGGTCGAGGCGGTTCCGACGGGACCGGGGAAGACCAGTCTGGCGAAGGGCGAAGTGATTTCGTCGATCACCCTGCCGCCGCGGGGCAAGAACGGGGGGGACTGCTATCTGCGGTTCATTCCCCGGACTGAGATGGACATCGCCGTCGTCGGCTGCGCGGTGAGCCTGCGGCTGGATGGCGACAAGGTCGTGGAGGCCCGGGTGGCACTGGGGGCTGTCGCGCCGACGGTTCTTTTGTCCGAAGCTTGCGCCAAGGCGATCATCGGGACGACGCTGGATGACGCGGCTCTGGCGGCGCTGGCGAAGGCGGCTGAAGGTGAGGCAAAGCCGATCTCCGACAAGCGCGGAACCAAGGAATTCCGGATCGACGTTGCGGGCGTGCTGGCCCGCCGGGCGGCCAAGATCGCCTATGACCGGGCGAAAGGATTGAAAGCATGAGCAAGATTCACGTCACCACCACCGTCAACGGCGACCCGGTCGAGTTCCTCGCCGACCCGCGCGAGACGCTGCTGGACGCGCTGCGCAACCAGCTGGACCTGACCGGCACCAAGGAAGGCTGCGGCACCGGCGACTGTGGGGCCTGTTCGGTCGTTGTTGACGGCACTCTGGTCTGCTCTTGCCTGATGCTGGCGGCGGAAGCGAACGGCAAGAACGTCGAGACCATCGAAGGCATGGCGAAGGAAGAGCTGCACCCGTTGCAGCGCAAGTTCATCGAACATGCGGCCCTGCAGTGCGGCTATTGCACTCCGGGCATTCTGGTTGCCGCCAAGGCCCTGCTGGAGCGGAACCCGGACCCGACGGATACCGAGGTGCGCTACTGGCTGGCCGGGAACCTGTGCCGCTGCACGGGCTATGACAAGATCATCCGCGCGGTGCAGGATGCCGCTGCGGAAATGCGTCAGGAACATCGGGGGGCTGCGTGATGGCACGGGATGATGTGAAGACCGGATACAAACTGATCGGCACCCGCCCCAACCGCCCCGACGGGCTGGACAAGGTGACGGGCCGCGCGCGCTATGGCGCGGACTTCTCCCTGCCGGGGATGCTGCATGCCGCCGTGGTGCGCAGCCCCCATGCCCATGCGCGGATCGTGGAGATCGACGCCTCCAAAGCCTTGGCTCTGGACGGGGTCAAGGCCGTGGTCACGCGGGCTGACCTTCCGACCGGGCTGACCGGCGAGGACCTGAACCTGCAGGACAACACGCTGGCAGGCGAGAAGGCTCTCTACGACGGCCATGCGGTCGCGGCGGTGGCTGCGACTTCGGCGCTTCTGGCGCAGGACGCGGCGCGGCTGATCGAAGTGACTTATGAGGTC
>JBKDYO010000088.1:0-4441 GCA_046305855.1 Paracoccaceae bacterium | reverse complement strand
GTGGGGCACATAGTCCTCCGGTCCCGCACCTCCCTGCGCCACCGCCGAGGCGAAGCTGTTCTTCGCCGCACTCGCCATCGTGGTGTTGACGGTGGCCGCGTTGGCCATCGACTCCAGGTAGCGCAGGTCCTTGTAGGCGTTCGACAGGGTGAAGCGGTGGGCCTCGCGGTTCCCCTCCAGCGCATAGCCCATGAAGGTCTGGTAGAAGCCGCAATCCATCCGGCCGCCGCGGATCACGCTGTCGAAGGTGGCGGTGGAGATGCCGACCTTGGCGGCCACGGACAGCGCCTCGGCATAGATCGCCGCGTAGCCGAGGGAGAGGAAGTTGTTCAAGAGCTTCATCCGGTGCCCGTCGCCGACCCTGCCGATGTGGACGATCTTCCCGGCCCAGGTAGCGATGACGGGCTGGATGCGGGCGAAGATCGCGTCGTCCGCGCCGACCATGCAGTCGAGCGTGCCCGCCCAGGCCTCTTTCGGCGTGCGGGAGAGGGGGGCGTCGGCGAAGTGGATGCCTTTGGTGGAAAGGTCGGTGGCAAGGCGTTCGGTGACCGTGGGATCGGAGGTGGAGCAGTCGACGATCACTGTGCCGGGTTTCAGGTGCGGGGTCATCTTCGCGACGGCCTCGGAGACTTGCGGGGAGCCGGGGAGGGTGAGGAAGATGATCGTCGACTGGGCGGCGAGGTCTTCCATGGTCGCCTCGGTCGCGCCCCGCGTCAGCAGGTCATCCACCGGCGCGCGGTTGCGGTGGGCGGTGACGGTGAGGGGGTAGCCCTTCTCGACGATGTTCTTCGCCATGCCGTGGCCCATCAGGCCGGTGCCGATGAAGCCGATGTGTTCTTGTGTCATGGGGTCCTCCTGTTCGGGCCAGAGTGCGGCAGCGGCGTCGGGTTGACAATCCGGCTTCCTCCGGGCCGACTGAGACCGATCAAAAGGGGAGGCCGACGATGTTCCGCGCACTGGTTCTGGAGAAGGAAGGCGATGCTGCTGTGGCTCATGTCCGTGAGCTGGACGAGAGCGCGTTGCCAGCGGGGGACGTCACGGTGGCGGTCGAGTATTCGACGCTGAATTACAAGGACGGGCTGGCGTTGTCTCCCAATGGGGGCGGGATCGTGCGGAGTTGGCCGCATGTCGGCGGGATCGACTTTGCCGGGACCGTCGAGGCGTCTTCGGATGGGCGGTACAAGCCGGGCGACAAGGTTGTGCTGACCGGCTGGCGGGTGGGAGAGGTGCATTGGGGCGGGTACTCCCAGAAGGCGCGGGTCAAGGCGGACTGGCTGGTGCCGCTGCCGTCGGGGCTGACGACGCGGGCTGCGATGGCGGTGGGGACGGCGGGGTTCACGGCGATGCTGGCGGTGATGGCGCTGGAGGAGCATGGGCTGAGACCTGCGAAGGGCGAGGTGCTGGTGACGGGGGCCTCGGGCGGTGTGGGGTCGGTGGCGGTCGCTTTGCTGGCCAAGCTTGGCTATCAGGTCGCGGCGGTGACGGGGCGGCCGGAAACGGAGGGGTATCTGCGCGACCTTGGGGCCGCCCGTGTGGTGCCGCGGGCCGAGCTGGCGGAGACGGTGAAGCGGCCCCTGGAGGCCGAGACCTGGGCGGGGTGTGTCGATGCGGTCGGCGGCGCGATGCTGGCGCGGGTGCTGGGGCAGATGAAGTACGGCGGCTCAGTCGCGGCGGTGGGGCTGGCGGGGGGAGCGGCGCTGCCGGCCTCGGTCATCCCGTTCCTGCTGCGGGGGGTGAATTTGCTGGGGATCGACTCCGTGACGGTCCCCTATGAGCGGCGGGTGCGGGCCTGGGGGCGGGTGGTGCGGGACCTGCCGATGGGGAAGCTGGAGGCGATGGTGCGGCCGGCGGTACTGGCGGACCTGCCGGAGCTTGGGGCGGCGATCCTGAAGGGGGGCGTGCAGGGCCGGGTGGTGGTGGACGTGAACGGGTGAGGTCTGTCCACGCAGGACAGGGTGGAGGCCGCAAGGGATTCCAATGGGTTAGCTGTGGGCGTTAGGGGTTTGCTAAGGGGTGGGGGTACTTGATGTGGCAACGCCTGCATCAGTTACGGACTTGAAGGAAGCAAAATATGTGTCAGTATTTTTCCGATGAAACGAAACCATGAAAACCCCTTTGATTCCCTCATTGAGCTGGAGTTGTACAGCGGCAGCGATGACGAATTGTTCGTATCTTCGGATGTGCTCGCCGATCTTCGCTGTGACGAGGAGGAGATCGAACTTGAAGATTACTCCTTTTATGTCGGAATAAGGCGGGCGCACCTGCAGTTGGACCTAGCGGGGTGCGACATACTCCCGGGCACCAGACTAAACGATCGCTCATCTGCACAGGATGCTGTGATGGTCCAGAAAAGAGGCTCAGTTGCTAGCGGCTCCGTGCTCAAGGGAAGCGTTGGCGCTTCACAAGCAGAAGTAGAAGCACAAGGGTCGTGGTCAAAGCAAAGGAGTTCAGATAAATCGACGTCGGCCGAAGTCAGCTATCAGAGAAGCTATGTCACTTCCCGGCCTGGAAAGAAATGGGAGGTTCGGAATCCGAGTGAGCTTATGGAGTCAAAATGCCTCAGTGGAACCTTTCTCTCAAACGATGCACTTTGCCAGGTTGAGCGTCGAGATGGATCAAATCTAGTTGAAGTAACCGGGCGAGTATTAGTCCGCCGACGTGATCTAACCTTTAGGGTAGATGGTAATCTGGTAACTAAAGAGCTTAGGGGAATCATCCACAAAGAGAGATTCATGAAGGCCGTAGTGGCAAAGTCTCTAGTTGAGAATACTGGTCAGCAAGAGAGTGAACGTCAAGTCGGGGCGCTTGTGGTGGCTCGTAGCACGATTAGTTCGGAAGAGTAGTTGTGCTTAAAAAGGAGCAAGTGGAGGTTCTGGAAGAGATACTCGCTTCTGGAGATACCTCATTCGAAGCACTTTTGATAATCTCAAAGCTCGACAAGAAGCGCGATTTTCGGTTTGGCGATTTTAGGGGACTTGATCTACGTGATTGCGACCTTTCGGATTTCGATTTTACAGGGTCTGACCTGCGTGGATGCTTAGTGAACGCACAAACAAAGATTTCGGAAACAACGATACTCACGGATGCCGACATTGAATGGATTCAAGAGGAACGAACGCCGATACACCAGAAAATGTTTGAGATTGAAAGGTCGGGTTCATCTTCAGATCGAAGACGGCGACTGGATGAACTAACTAATAACTACTCAAGCGATACTCACATACATCTTTTTTTGAAGCAAATGATTGCGGAAACAAGGTCCATAGAGACGTTGTTTGATCTTCTAGACTATTTTCAGGCGCAATCTGAAGATGACGAACTCACTGTCGCAAGAAAGCTAGTGGAAATAACACTTGGGACGGTTCGGATTCGAAACCGCAAGAGCGCAATGACTCATTCGCCCACTTCATTTCACAATGTCATTTCGCGAATTCAACAGTCGAATAATGAAACGCTACGTCGCGTTTTCGTTCGCTATTTGCAGTCGTCCGAGGCTCTTGGTCGAGTTTCGCTTGACACAAGTAAGTATGATGTCAGCGATGACCTCCGTAGGTTCATCGAGGCAGTGGAAGGAACCACTGGAGGCAAGCGCTTCATATAGCGTCCCATTGGATGTGCGAAACCCAATGTCCGACCAGCACATCGGGGTGCGCTCTTGGCCCGGAATCAAGGGCGTAAGCCCGCCGGGCCGCGCCCTCCCCACTGCCCGGCCATGGGCCGGGCGTTCTTCGCGGAAATCCTCCACCGGAGGATTTCTGATCGCTCATCACCCCCCCAGGAGGGCGCTCTTGCAGCGGCAGTCACCCGAACTTCGGTGGGAGGGGTTGGACCATAATGCGCCTACGTCGACCGGTGTGGTGCCCGCCCGAGGGAGGGCGCGGCCCTGTGTGGTGCGGATGATGATCGGCGCAGGAGAGTCAGGGCACGCCTCGACCTACGGGGGTGGTGCGCTGTAGCGCACCCTACGATGGTGGTGGGGGTGCTGTTGACTCCCCCGGTTCCGCCTGTATAAGCCGCCCACGTCCCGGAAGCGATTCCGGGGCTTTTCATTGGTGTTGGTGGCCCTCGCAAGAGGTTGCCTGTCGGCGGGGAGACCCGCAAAGGACAACGCCCTTCGTAACATAGAAGGAGATCAGCGGTGACCAAACGCACCTCTGCCAAGTACAAAATTGACCGCCGCATGGGCGAGAATATCTGGGGCCGTCCGAAGTCCCCGATCAACAAGCGCGAGTACGGTCCGGGCCAGCACGGCCAGCGCCGGAAGAACAAGCTGTCGGACTTCGGCACGCAGCTCCGCGCGAAGCAGAAGCTCAAGGGCTACTACGGCGACCTGACCGAAAAGCAGTTCCGCAAGATCTATGGCGAAGCCGAGCGTGTGCGCGGCGACACCGGCGAAATGCTGATCGGTCTCTTGGAGCGTCGTCTGGACGCGGTGGTCTAC
>JBKDYO010000087.1:0-62522 GCA_046305855.1 Paracoccaceae bacterium | reverse complement strand
GCGATGGCGGCGTTGAAGACGGAATTCTCGTCGCTGCGGACGGGCCGCGCTTCGGCAGCTTTGGTCGAGCCGATCCAGGTCGAAGCTTACGGTCAGATGACGCCGATCAACCAACTGGGCACTGTGAACGTCCCCGAACCGCGGATGGTCGTGATCAACGTCTGGGACAAGGGCATGATCTCGAAGGTGGAAAAGGCGATCCGTGAAAGCGGCATCGGCATCAACCCTATCACGGACGGCCCGCTGATCCGCTTGCCGATCCCCGAGCTGAACGAAGAGCGCCGCCGCGAATTGACCAAAGTTGCTGCGCAATATGCCGAAAGCGCCAAGGTTGCGATTCGCAACGTGCGGCGCGATGGAATGGACCAGATCAAGAAGGCTAAAGCGCAAGGCATGGGCGAAGATGACCAGAAGTTCTGGTCCGACGCGGTGCAGGAACTGACTGACGCGGCAATCGCTGCGGTCGACAGGGCGCTTGAGGCCAAGCAGGCGGAGATCATGCAGGTCTGACCTGCAAGCGGAGGGCGACCTTTGTCGAAGGACTTGCAGGTGGAGGCCATGATCCGGCCGGTCAACCACCTGGCGATCATCATGGATGGCAATGGCCGCTGGGCCACGAACCGGGGCTGGGCCCGGCTGGTCGGTCATCGCAAGGGGGCTGAACGGGTGCGCGAGATCGTGCGTGTCGCCCCGGACCTTGGGATCAAGTGGCTGACGCTGTACGCCTTCTCGACCGAGAACTGGAAGCGGTCGACCGAGGAAGTGCTTGGCCTGATGGCGATTTTCGCCCGCTATATCGAGCGCGAGGCCGACCGGCTGGCCAAGGCCGGGGTGCGCATGCGCTTCATCGGCGACCGGACGCGGCTGGACCCGAAGCTGCAGCGCCTGATGGCGGGCATCGAAGCGCGGACGGCGGGGCTTGATAGGTTGAACCTGACGGTGGCTGTCAACTACGGCGGTCGGGACGAGATCGTGCGCGCCGTGAAGAAGGTCGCTGAAGCAGCGGCAAGTGGCATTCTGGACCCCAAGCATCTGACCGAGGCTGCGTTCTCGGAACGGCTGGACACTGGCGGCCTGCCCGACCCTGATCTGGTGATCCGCACGAGCGGCGAGACGCGGACCTCGAACTTCCTGCCCTGGCAGGCGGCCTATGCCGAATACGAATTCACCGAAACGCTCTGGCCCGACTTTGGGCCTGATGAACTTGCAGCCATCGTTCAGCGGTTTTCAAACCGGCAGCGGCGGTTCGGCGGGGTTCTTCGATGATCGACCCGGGCCCTGCGCCTGGCGGAAAATGGGGCGACCTGCGGACCCGGATCCTGTCGGCCATCGTCATGGTGGCCGTCGGTGCCGTTGAAATCTGGCTTGGTGGCACGGCCTTTGCAGCGATGGTCGTGGCGTTGACCGGCGTGATGGTCTGGGAGCTTGCCGCGATGACGGCGCCCGGGAAGCGGAACACGCCCGTTACAGTCGGTGGTGTAGCCGCCGCAGCGCTGTTGCTGGCATTGGTCCTGCGCAGCGAGATCGCTGCCTTGTTCCTGATGGTGCCGACCGTGTTCCTGATCCTGACGCCACGGCGCGACCGGCGACTCGCTGGGGCTTATGCGCTGGCGATCATGCTTGCGGGCTACGGGCTGGTCGATCTGCGACAGACGGGGGGCAGCACGGCCATCCTGTGGCTGGTCGCGGTGGTTGTGGCCTCCGACGTGCTTGGCTATTTCGCGGGTCGGATGCTGGGCGGGCCGAAGTTCTGGCCGGCGATCAGCCCGAAGAAGACCTGGTCGGGCACGGTGGCTGGCTGGATTGGGGCCGCACTGGTCGCGCTGACGTTCGTGCTTGTCAGCAGCGCAAGCTGGATCTTGGTGCCGGTGTCGGCAGTGGTGGCTTTGGCCGGACAGTTGGGCGACATCGCCGAAAGCTGGGTCAAGCGGCGCTGCGGTGTCAAGGATGCCTCGAACCTGATCCCGGGCCATGGTGGTGTGCTCGACCGGTTCGACGCCCTGATCGGCGCGGTGGTGTTCGTGCTGGCGATTGGGCTGATCGCGCCGGTCACCTCGCTCTTCGGGGGCTGAGGGGTTGCGCAGTATCTCGATTTTTGGCGCGACGGGGTCGATTGGCGAGCAGACCGTCGATCTTCTGCAGCGGGCCGGGGGGGCTGAGGCGTTCCGGGTCGTCGCCCTGACCGGTGGGCGGAACGTGGCGCGGCTGGCCGAGATGGCGCGCGAACTTCGCGCGGAGGTGGCGGTCTGTGCCGATCCGTCCGGGTTGGCCGAACTGCGCGAACGGCTGGCAGGCTCGGGTGTCGAGGCGGCAGCGGGGCCGGAGGCGATTGCTGAAGCGGCGGATCGGCCCGCGGACTGGGTGATGAGCGCGATTGTGGGTGCTGCCGGGCTGGTGCCGGGATTCCGGGCGCTGCGGCACGGGGCGACGCTCGCGCTGGCGAACAAGGAAAGCCTGGTCACGGCCGGGCCCTTGCTGATGGCCGAGGCCGCAAGGCACGGCGCGCGCATCCTGCCGGTGGACAGCGAGCATTCGGCGATCTTTCAGGCTTTGGTCGGCGAGGACATTGCGGCTGTCGAGCGGATCATCCTGACCGCCTCGGGCGGGGCGCTGCGCGACTGGCCGCTGGAGGCTTTGGCCAAGGCCACGGTGGCCGAGGCGCTGGCGCATCCGAACTGGGCCATGGGGCAGAGGATCACAATCGATTCTGCGTCCATGTTCAACAAGGCGCTGGAAGTCATTGAAACGCGGGAATATTTCGACGTACCGCCCGATCAGATCGAGGTCATCATCCACCCCGAAAGCTTGATCCATTCGATGGTCGGTTTCCGCGACGGGGCGATCATGGCGCATATGGGGGCGCCCGACATGCGCCACTCCATCGGCTATGCGCTGAACTGGCCGGATCGGGCAAAGCTGCCGGTGGCGCGGCTGGATCTGGCGCAGATCGCGACGCTGAGTTTCCGGGCGCCCGATCTTGCCCGCTATCCGGCCTTGCGGCTGGCGCGCGAAGTGATGGCGCGGCGTGGGCTGGCGGGGGCGGCTTTCAACGCGGCCAAGGAAGTCGCGCTGGATCATTTCCTGGCCGGGGGAATCGGGTTCATGGACATGTCGGGCGTGGTCGAGGCGGTGCTTGACGGTCTGAACCGCGATTTTGGTAACAATTCCGCAACCATGACCCTTGAGGATGTGCAGGCAATGGACCATCTGGCACGGATAAGGGCAGGCGAGACCGCACGCGCCAGAGCAGGAGAGCACTAGATGGAAGCGATTGTGGCGGCGCTTGGCGGCACGGCCTGGACTTTGGTGTTCTTCATCGTCGCCTTGTCGGTGATCGTGTTCGTGCACGAGTATGGCCACTACATCGTCGGGCGCTGGTCGGGCATCCATTCCGAAGTCTTTTCGATCGGGTTCGGACCCGTCCTGTTCAGCCGGACCGACAAGCGGGGCACGCGCTGGCAGATCGCGGCGATCCCGTTTGGCGGCTTTGTCAAATTCCTGGGCGATGCGGATGCGTCCTCGGTGCGGCAGGGCGACGTGTCGGGCCTGTCGGCGGCAGAGCGGCGGCACACGATGGCCGGGGCACCGCTTTGGGCCCGGTCGGCCACGGTGGTGGCGGGACCGATGGCGAATTTTATCCTGACCTTCGTGCTGCTGGCGGGGCTGGCGCTGGTGATGGGCGTACCCCGCGAAGAACCGGCCGTGGGCACGATGCGGGCCTTTCCGGTCGCGGGTGCGACGCTGCAAGCGGGCGATGTGATCCTTGGGGTCGAAGGCCAGGCGACCCCGGACTGGGAGACGTTCGGCGCGGTGACAGATACGCTTAAGGGCAAGACCGAGTTGAACTACAGCGTCCAGCGGGACGGCGCCGAGATCACCGTGACGGGCCCGCATCCGCAGGCTCCGGTCGTGGGTGAGGTGCAGATCCGGTCGGCGGCAATGGACGCAGGGCTGCAAGAGGGTGACGTCATCCTGAAGGCAGGCGGCAAGGATGTCCGGTTCTTCGCCGAACTGCCCGAGATCGTCGCCGCCGCAAAAGGCCAACCCGTCGCGCTGACGGTGTGGCGCGATGGAAAGACCTTCGATCTGTCGATCACTCCGCGCATCCGGACGGTTGACGACGGCAATGGCGGCTTTACCGAACGCTATCTGCTGGGTCTCTATTCAGGAATGTTCTTCGAGCCCGCCGTGCGCAACGTCGGCCCGTGGGAGGCCGTGTCCGGCGCGGCCCAGACCATGTGGGTCATGACGACGACGACATTCTCGGGGCTCTGGCACATGATCCAGGGCGCGATTTCGAGCTGCAACCTGTCGGGGGCCATCGGAATGGCCGAAACTGCGGGCGATGCGGCGCGAAACGGGGCGGAGAGTTTTGTCGGGATGATCGCGATCCTTTCGCTGGGCATCGGCATCCTGAATCTTTTCCCGATTCCGGTGCTGGATGGCGGGCATCTGGTGTTTCACGCCTATGAGGCGATCACCCGCCGCCAACCTGCCGAATGGGCCCTGCGCATTCTTATGACAGTCGGCCTGACGCTGGTCCTGTCGATCATGATTTTCGGTCTCAGCCGCGATCTGCTTTGCCAGTAAGCAGGTCGTCGGCGGGACTGGGTCGCGCGGGTTGCAGCCCGCGCCCATAGCGCTGCTACCACAACATCTTGCAAAGTTATCCACAGTGACCGCAGGCTTTTGACAAAGCTTCGCTTTCCCGCTAGTCAATCCGGAAACAAGAAATTCGGCGAGGATGGAATATGCGGATGACCCAAAGCGTGGCCAAGGGGCGGTCTGTCCGGACAAGGTCAAGGGCTCGTCTGCTGGCGACGGTGGTTTTTATCGGTGCCGCAACGGCTTCGCAGCCATTCCTCCAGCCGGCCTTCGCGCAGGTCTTTTCGTTTTCGAACGTCGAGATCGAGGGCAACGAGCGCGTCGATGCCGCGACGATCCTGAACTATGCAGGAATCAAGCGCGGGGAGGAGGTCTCGGCCGCCGCCCTGAACGATGCCTATCAGCGCATTCTGAACTCGAATCTGTTCGAGACCGTGGAACTTTTGCCGCAGGGGTCGACCCTGGTGATCCGGGTGCAAGAGTACCCGATCGTCAACGTCATCAGCATCGAAGGCAACAAGCGGCTGAAGGACGAGAAGCTGGCCGAACTGATCCAGTCGCAGCCGCGCCGGGTCTATTCGCCTGCGCTGGCCGAATCGGACGCCGCAGCCATTGCCGAGGCCTATCGGGTATCCGGGCGGCTTGCTGCGTCGGTGACGCCCAAGATCATCCGTCGCAATGAAAACCGGGTCGATCTGGTGTTCGAGATCACCGAAGGCCGCGTCGTCGAGATCGAGCGTCTGTCCTTTGTCGGCAACAAGGCGTTCTCCGATCGCCGTCTGCGGCAGGTTCTTGAAACCAAGCAGGCGGGTTTTCTGCGCAACCTGATCCAGCGCGACACCTATGTGGTCGAGCGGCTGGAGCTGGACCGCAAGGTCTTGACCGATTTCTACCTGTCGCGCGGGTATATCGATTTCCAGATCCTTGACGCCAGTGCCGAAGTGAGCCGGGAGCGTGATGCGACCTTTGTGACCTTCACGGTCCGCGAAGGTATGCCCTACACGATCGGGAACATCACCACGGTCTCCGAGGTCGAGGGGCTGGACGCCGCCGAGTTCGAGGCCGCGCAGAAGATCCGGACGGGACAGACTTACAGCCCGCTTCTGATCGACAACAACATCACGCGAATGGAGACGCTGGCCCTGAAGAAGGGGCTTAACTTCATCCGGGTCGAGCCGCGGATCACCCGCAACGATCGCGATCAGGCGGTCGACATTGAGTTTGCCATCGTGCGCGGCGAACGGATCTTCGTCGAACGCATCGACATCGAGGGCAATACGACGACGCTGGACCAGGTCATCCGTCGGCAGTTCCGCACAGTGGAAGGCGACCCCTTCAACCCACGCGAAATCCGTCAGGCGGCAGAACGTATCCGCGCGCTTGGCTTCTTTGCAGATGCGCAGGTCAACGCCGAGCAAGGCACCGCTGCAGACCAGGTTGTCGTCAACGTCGATGTCGAAGAACAGCCGACAGGCAGCCTGAGCTTTGGCTTGAGCTACTCGGTGTCCGGCGGCACCGGATTTAACGTCGGTTTCTCCGAATCCAACTTCCTGGGGCGGGGACAGAAGCTTTCGCTGGCGATCTCTACCGCCTCGTCGAACCAGAACTCGAGCTTCAGCTTCACTGAACCGGCGCTCTTGGGCCGGGAGCTCAGTTTCTCGGTCGGCGGCTATTACAAGACGTCCGAGTCGGACTACTCGGTCTATGACACGCGAAACATCGGCTTTAACACCGGGATCGGCTTTCCCTTGGGGGAACAGACAAACCTGGACGTGCGGTTCAGCTTTTCGGAAGACAAGCTGTACAACTACACCGGGGACTCGACGATCATCGCAGCCGAAGCGGCGCGGGGGGCGTTGACCACCTTCTCGCTGGGCTACACCTACGAATTCGACAACCGGATCACCGGGTTGAACCCGAAGGGCGGCGTGCTGTTGCGCTTTGGTCAGGACTTTGCTGGTCTGGGTGGTGACAACGAATACATCAAGACCACGGCGCTTGCTTTGGCCGAAACCAAGGTCTTCAACGAGGAAGTCACCCTGCGCGCGATCTTCGAGGGTGGCGCCATCACCTCGCTGGGCGGCAACGTGACCCGGGTGACCGACCGGTTCTTCGGCAACGGCAAGATCCGTGGCTTCGAGCCGAACGGAATCGGGCCGCGGGATCTGGCTGCAACCGATGACGATGCGCTTGGCGGCAACCTGTTCGCCGTTGCGCGGTTCGAGGCCGACTTCCCTCTGGGCTTGCCGGAAGAATACGGCATCACCGGCGGCGCGTTCTTCGACGTCGGCTCGGTCTGGAGCCTGGACAACACCAATGGCGGCGCAGTGGATGACAGTTTCACCCCGCGCGCGGCTGTGGGTCTGTCGGTCTTCTGGACAACGCCGATTGGTCCCCTGCGGTTCAACTTCAGCCGGGCCGTCCAGAAGGAAGATTTCGACAAGGAACAGACCTTCGACCTGACCATCTCGACCAAGTTCTGAGGATGGTGGGGCGGCGGAATGGCAGACACCCCTGGGCGTGGCTCGGGGCGGTTGCTGCCGTCATGTTCCTGGCGGTGCAGGGTGCAGCGGCACAAGAGGTGGCGACGCCGCTTCTGACGCTGGATCAGGACCGGCTGTTCCTGGAGTCGGACTTCGGCAAGGCCGTCGTCGAACGCGAGCGTCTCGCCTCGCAAGACCTGGAAAAGGAAAACCGCCAGATCGAAGCCGGGCTTGTGGCCGAGGAACAGGCGCTGACCGACGCCAGAGCGACGCTGTCGGCAGAGGAGTTTGCCGCGCGCGCCGAGGCCTTCGATGCGAAGGTCGAGCAGATCCGCACCGAACAGGACGCCAAGGCCCGCAGGCTTGTCGAGGGGCGCGAGGCGGATCGCAAGGCGTTCCTTGAGGTCGCGGTCCCGGTTCTGGGCGAGATTCTGGGCGACAAGGGCGCGACGGCGATTCTGGACAAAGGTCTGGTGATCCTGTCCCTCTCGGCGATCGACATCACCGACGAGGCGATTTCCCGCGTCAACGCCGCACTGGCCGAGAAACCGGCGACCGATCCGTGACCGGATGCGACCAGGCGGGCTTGAACTTGTGCCATCCCGCGCGACTTGCTAGCTAGACCGGAACGCCTTCGGGGGAGCCGTTGGGCCCGGGGCACCGGGGAAGGGGTGAAAAAATGGATGCAACTGCCGTGACACATGCCGATCTGGACCTGATCCAGCGGATCATTCCGCACCGTTATCCGTTCCTTTTGATCGACAAGGTGCGGGATATCGTGGTGAACGACTCCTGTGTCGGCATCAAATGCATCACTTTGAACGAGCCGCAATTCCAGGGCCATTTCCCCGGCATGCCGATCTTTCCGGGCGTGATGATCATTGAAGCCATGGCCCAGACCAGTGGCGTGCTGGTCGGTCTGTCGATGGATCTGGTCGACAAGAATGCGAAGGTCTTCTTCATGGGGGTCGACGGGGTGAAGTTCCGTCGCAAGGTGGTGCCGGGAGACGTGCTGGAGCTGCACGTCAAGGCGCTGCGCGGTGGTGGTCGTGTCTGGAAGTTCGAGGGCCGCGCCATGGTTGATGGCGATCTGGCCTGCGAAGCGACCTTCATGGCGATGTTCGACGTCGCCAAAGCCTGAGTTGCAGCATATGAGCATCCATTCCACAGCCCGGATCCACGCCTCTGCCGTGGTCGAGGCCGGAGCCGTCATCGGTGAGGCTTGCGAGATCGGGCCGTTCTGCTGTGTCGGACCCGAGGTTGTGCTCGGCGCGCGGGTGGTGCTGAAATCGCATGCGGTGGTGACCGGCTGGACCGAAATCGGTGACGATACGGTGATCTTTCCTTTCGCCACGGTGGGCGAGGTGCCGCAGGACCTGAAGTATCATGGCGAGCATACCCGCCTGATCGTGGGCAAGCGCTGCCGCATCCGCGAAGCGGCGACGCTGAACACTGGGACGGATGGTGGCGGGGGCGTGACGCGGGTGGGCGATGACTGCCTGATCATGACGGGGGCGCATGTCGGCCACGACGCCCAGATTGGCGACCGGGTGATCCTGGTGAACAACGTGGCGATCGCGGGCCATTGCGTCCTGGGTGAGGACGTGATCGTCGGCGGCCTTTCGGGCGTGCACCAATGGGTGCGCATCGGCCGTGGTGCGATCATCGGGGCAGTGACGATGGTGACCAACGACGTGATCCCCTACGGTCTGGTGCAGGCGCCGCGGGGCGAGCTGGACGGGTTGAACCTTGTCGGCCTCAAGCGCCGGGGGGTGGACCGGACCGGGATCACAGCCCTTCGGGCCGCCTATCAGACGCTGGCGCAGGAAGAGGGCAGCTTTGTCGACCGTGCGCGCAAGCTGGCCGAGGAAAGCGACTCGCCCCTGGTGCGCGAGATTGCCGATTTCGTGCTGTCGAAGTCCGACCGCAGCTTCCTGACCCCGAAGGGTGGCCGGTGACTGCGGCGGCGCTGCGAACGGCGATCATCGCGGGCAGTGGCGCCTTGCCAGCCGTGCTGGCGGCGGGTATGGCCGAGGCTCCGCTGGTCGCGGCGATGGACGGTCATGCGCCCGAAGGGCTGACGGCGGACCTGCGCTTTCGGGTGGAGCGGCTGGTGCCCTTCCTGCGCGCCCTTGCACGTGATGGCATCGAACAGGTGATCTTTGCGGGTGCGGTGACGCGACCCAGGCTTGACCCGGCGCTCTTGGACGAAGGCACGGCAGCGCTGCTGCCCCGGTTGATGGCGGCGATGGCCGCCGGGGATGACGCGACGCTGCGGGTGGTGATCGGGATCTTTGAAGAGTTCGGCTTTACCGTCGTAGGCGTCGAAACGGTTGCGCCCGCGCTTCTGCCGGGGACCGGAGTTCTGGCCGGCAGGCCAAGCGCGCGCGACGAGGCGGACGTGGACCGGGCCGCGAAGATCGTCGCCACCCTTGGCGCGGTCGATGTCGGGCAGGGCGCTGTCGTGGCGCAGGGGCTATGCCTGGGGGTCGAGGCGCTGCCCGGCACGGATGCCCTGCTGGCGCAGGTGGCCGGGATCGGCGCGCTGCGGCCTGATCCGATGCAAGGACGGGGGGTCTTTTACAAGGCCGCGAAGCCCGGGCAAGACCGGCGGATCGATCTGCCCACCATCGGGCCGGAAACGCTGCGCGGCGTCGCGGCAGCGGGCCTTGCCGGGATGGCGTTTGAGGCGGGATCGGTCATCTGCCTGGACTTGTCCGAAATGCAACGACTGGCGGGGGAGCTGGACCTGTTCCTTTGGGCGCGGGGATGAAGCTGTTCCTTGTCGCAGGCGAACCTTCGGGCGACCGGCTGGGGGCTGCTCTGATGGCCGGGCTGAAGACGCTGACAGAAGTCGAATTCGCGGGCGTCGGCGGGCCGCTGATGCAGGCCGAGGGGCTGGCCAGCCTGTTTCCGATGGAAGAGCTGTCGGTTATGGGGATCGCCGAAGTCCTGCCGAAATACTTCCCCCTGAAGCGGCGCATCCGCGAGACAGCCGAGGCGGTGCTGGCGTCGGGGGCCGAGGCGCTGGTGACGATAGACTCGCCCGACTTCTGTCTGCGGGTCGCGAAGATCGTGAAGGCGGTGCGGCCCCAGTTCCACACGATCCACTATGTCGCGCCTTCCGTCTGGGCCTGGCGACCGGGGCGCGCGGCCAAGATGGCGCGCGTGATCGACCACGTGCTCGCCCTGTTGCCGTTCGAGCCGCCCTATATGACGGCTGCAGGCATGTCCTGCGACTTTGTCGGGCATCCGGTCGTGGCCGAGGCCTTGGCCACGGACAGCGAGCGGGCGGCATTTGCGGGGAAGGGGCTGCACCTGCTGGCGCTGCCGGGGTCCCGGAAGGGCGAGGTCACGCGACTGGCCCCGATCTTCGGGCAGGTGGTCGCGCAGCTGAAGGACCGGCATCCGGACCTGCGAGTGGCCCTGCCAACGGTGCGGGGCGTGGCGGCGCTGGTGCACGACCTGACGGCGGGTTGGGCGGTCAAGCCCCAGATCATCGAGGATGCCGCGGCCAAGCGGGGGGCCTTCGCGGCGGCGAATGTGGCGCTGGCGGCGTCGGGCACGGTGTCGTTGGAATTGGCCGCGAACGCCTGCCCGATGGTCATTGCTTATGACATGCACCCCGCGACCCTGTGGCTGATGCGCCGGGCCGCGCTGATCGACACCGTGACGCTGGTAAACCTGGTCAGCGAGACGCGTGTGGTGCCAGAGTTCGTCGGACCCAACTGCCGGGCAGACAGGATCGCGCCTGCGCTGGAGGCCGTGCTGGCCGATCCCACTGCGCAACGGGCTGCCATGGCGCTGACGATGGAACGGCTGGGGCAGGGCGGAGAGCCCCCCGGCCTTAGGGCTGCGCGGTCGGTGCTGGCGGCGCTTCGCCGTTGATGATCGCCAGGACCTGCGGCATCAGCGCGGCCGTGTTGTCGTTGATCAGCTGCATCACACCGGGTTGCTGTGCTGCGGTCAGCTGCGGCAGCTTGGCCAGCACCGACCGGCCTTCGGGCGTGGCGTAGAAATCGCGCAGCGCAGTGATTTCGCCCAGCGTCATCAGGTCAGCAATGATCTGCGCCTGATCCCGCATGAGGGCCGTCATCGGATCGGTGAAGCTGTCGAGATACAGCTTGCGGATCTGTGCAACCTGATCGTCCGACAGCGTCTGCCCGCCCGCCGCCACCTGTTGCAGGATGGGCTGGTACATCGTCTCGATCACTGCGGTCATGTCGAAACCCTGCAGCGCAAGGTCGACATACTCGGCGGCCACGGCAACGCGGTCCTCCCGGGTCTCGGCCACAACGGGAAGCGGCAGGGCCAGAAGGCTGGCCAGCAGAAGCGATCGCACCAAAGCTATCCTTTCCAGATCCAGCCGCCGCCATGAATGCGGCTGCCTTCAGGGGCGTAGAAGACGCAAGCCTGACCGGCGCTGACCCCATCCTCGGGGGCCAGAAGCTCGACCTCGGCCGAGGTCGGGCCCGTGGGGCGAATGATCGCCTCGCGCGGGGGGCGGGTCGAGCGGACCTTGACCTTCAGATGCCACTCCGGGCGGCTGTCGAAGGGGGCGTCGCCCAGCCAGTTGATCTCGCGCACCGGGATGATGCGGGTCGACAGGGCCGCCTTGGGCCCGACGATCACACGGCGGCTGGCGGGGTCGAGGCGGACCACATAAAGCGGGTCTTCAAGCCCACCGATGCCCAGACCCTTGCGCTGGCCAATCGTGTAATGGATCACGCCGCGATGTTCGCCCAGAACGGTGCCATCCAGATCGACGATCTCGCCGGGGTCGGCGGCGCCGGGACGCAGCTTTTCAATCACCGCGGCATAGTCGCCGTTCGGCACAAAGCAGATGTCCTGGCTGTCGGGCTTTTCGGCGACCGGCAGGCCGTACTTCGTCGCCAGCGCCCGGGTCTCGGCCTTCGAAGCCAGATGCCCAAGCGGAAACCGCAGGTAGGACAGCTGCTCAGGTGAGGTCGAGAACAGGAAATAGCTCTGGTCACGGGCCGGGTCGGCGGCCTGATGCAGCTCGGGGCCCTGCGCACCAAGCTTGCGCTGGATGTAGTGGCCCGTGGCCATGCAGTCGGCTTCCAGATCCTTTGCCGTGGCCAGAAGGTCCTTGAACTTGACCCGTTCGTTGCAGCGGATGCAGGGAACTGGCGTCGCGCCCGACAGATAGGCGTCGGCGAACTCCTCGATCACCGCCTCGCGGAAGGTATTTTCGTAATCCAGCACATAATGCGGGAATCCCATGGTTTCGGCCACCCGACGCGCGTCATGGATGTCGCGGCCCGCGCAGCAGGCGCCTTTCTTGGCCAGGGCAGCCCCGTGGTCGTACAGCTGCAGCGTGACGCCGACGACGTCATAGCCTTCCTCGGCCAGCATCGCGGCCACCACGCTGCTGTCGACACCACCGGACATGGCGACGACCACCCGCGTCTCGGACGGGGGTTTGGCAAAGCCAAGAGAGTTGAGCGCGAGGTCGCGTGGCATGGGTCAGGTCCGACGGGGATTGTCCGGGTTACGGGAATGATGGGGAATATAGGAAAATGCTGTGCACTCTCAATCCCCTGTTTCAGGTTTGATTAAGCCTGTTCCGGCATTCTGCCCGAAATCAGCGAGGGAACGGTGATGTTTCTCAAACGTGTCGACGGTCCAAGGCAGGTCACGCTGCCCGATGGCAGCATTCTTACCCGGGCCGATTTGCCGCCCGGTGACACCCGCCGCTGGGTGGCCAGCCGCAAGGCGGTGGTGGTGAAGGCCGTGGTCTACGGCCTGATCTCGGAGAAAGAGGCGCTGGAACGCTATGCCCTGTCAGAGGAGGAGTTCGGCCTTTGGCGAACGGCTGCGATCAAGCATGGCGAAGATGGCCTGAAAGTCACGGCGATCCGGAAATACAGACAACTTTAAATGGATTCGGACTCTTCCTCTGGCATAGTAACCATGCGTTAACCATTGACCGGCAAAGTCGTTAACGATGAACCACCGGAGCGGAGATTTGAGTAATGCGTATTCTGCTTGTTGAGGACGATCCAACGACCTCGCGCAGCATCGAACTGATGTTGACCCATGCCAACCTGAACGTCTACTGCACCGACATGGGCGAAGACGGGATCGATCTGGCAAAGCTCTATGATTACGACCTTATCCTTCTTGACCTGAACCTTCCGGACATGAGCGGGCATGAGGTTCTGCGTCAGGTCCGCCAGGCCCGGGTCGAAACCCCGATCCTGATACTGTCAGGTGCGGACGACACGGAAAGCAAGCTGAAAGGCTTTGGCTTTGGCGCTGACGACTACCTGACCAAACCCTTCAATCGTGAAGAACTGGTGGCGCGCATTCACGCGATCATCCGTCGGTCGAAGGGCCACAGCCAGTCGGTCATCAAGACCGGCCGGGTCGCGGTGAACCTTGATGCCAAGACTGTCGACGTCGAAGGCAAGGCCGTGCATCTGACGGGCAAGGAGTACCAGATGCTGGAGCTTCTGTCGCTCCGCAAGGGCACGACGCTGACCAAGGAAATGTTCCTGAACCACCTCTATGGCGGCATGGACGAGCCCGAACTGAAGATCATCGACGTCTTCATCTGCAAGCTGCGCAAGAAGCTGGCCGAGGCGACGGGCGGTGACAATTACATCGAAACCGTCTGGGGCCGGGGCTATGTGCTGCGTGATCCGGCGGGCGGTCAGGCCCGGCTTGCAGCCAGCGCCTGATCTTTACCTTCGGCAGCCCGCCGCCTAACCTTGCTTTCGCAGGTTTGGGGGGCGGGCATGGCGGAACGGGCGGTCGAGGCATTGACGGAAGCCGAAGCGCGCGCAGAGCTTGCGCGTCTGGCTAAATCTCTGGCCGCCGCGAACACAGCCTATCACACGCTGGATGCGCCCGAGATTTCGGACGCCGAGTATGACGCGCTGAAACGGCGCAATGCCGCGATCGAGGCGCGGTTTCCCGGCCTGAAACGCGCGGATTCGCCGTCGGACGTGGTTGGGGCGACAGTCGCCGACGGATTTGGCAAGATCGCGCATCGAGTGCGCATGCTGTCGCTGGAGAACGCCTTCGCGGCCGAAGAGGTGACAGAATTCGACGACAGGGTGCGGAAATTTCTCGGCCATCCGGGCGCGCTTGATTATACCGCTGAACCGAAGATCGACGGGCTTTCGCTTTCGCTGCGCTATGAAGACGGCATCCTTGTGCAGGCGGCCACACGCGGTGATGGCGAGGTTGGCGAGAACGTCACCGAGAACGCCCGCACCATCAGCGACATTCCGCAGCGACTGACGTCGGCACCAAAGGTGCTGGAGGTCCGGGGCGAGGTCTACATGTCCCACGCCGATTTCGCTGCGCTGAACGCCCGGCAGGCGACGGCAGGGGAAAAGACCTTTGCCAATCCGCGCAATGCGGCGGCAGGATCGCTCCGCCAACTTGACGCTAGGATCACCGCCAGCCGTCCCTTGCACTTTTTCGCCTATGCCTGGGGAGAGGTGTCCGAACCCCTCGCGCCGACCCAACTCGGGGCGATCCTGCGGTTGAAATCATTGGGGTTTCAGACCAACCCGCTGACAGTGCTGTGCGACGGACCCGCAGCGCTTCTGACCCATTACCGCCTGATCGAGGCGCAGCGGGCGACGCTTGGCTATGACATTGACGGTGTGGTCTACAAGGTGAACGACCTGGCCCTGCAGGCGCGGCTGGGGTTCCGGTCCTCGACCCCCCGCTGGGCCATCGCCCATAAGTTCCCGGCCGAACTGGCCTGGACCGAGCTTCTGGGGATCGACATTCAGGTGGGCCGGACAGGGGCACTGTCGCCGGTGGCGCGCCTGAAGCCGGTAACCGTGGGTGGCGTGGTGGTGTCGAACGCGACGCTGCACAACGAGGACTACATCGCCGGGCGCGATTCGCGCGGGCAGACGATCCGTGAGGGCAAGGACATCCGCATCGGCGACTGGGTGCAGGTTTACCGCGCGGGCGATGTCATCCCCAAAGTCGCGGATGTCGATCTCTCGCGCCGCAAGGACGGCGCCCAACCTTATGTTTTCCCGGAGATTTGCCCGGAATGCGGCAGCCCCGCCCACCGCGAGCAGGGCGATTCTGTCCGCCGCTGCACTGGTGGCCTCATCTGTCCCGCGCAGGCCGTGGAACGGTTGAAGCACTTCGTGTCGCGCGGGGCCTTTGATATCGAAGGGCTGGGGGCCAAGCAGGTCGAGATGTTCTTCAAGGACGAAAGCCTGCCGGTAAAGACCCCGGCCGACATCTTCACCCTTGCTGAAAGAGACGCCGCCAACCCCTTGCAAAAGCTGAAGCATCGCGACGGTTTTGGCGAGGTGTCCGCGGCCAAGCTCTTTGCCGCGATCGAGGCGCGGCGCACTATTCCGCTGGACAGGCTGATCTTTTCGCTGGGCATCCGGCACATTGGCGAAACCTCGTCCAGCCTCTTGGCCCGCCACTACGGCTCCTGGGAGAATTTCATCCAGGCGATTGATGCGTCCCGTACGTATCTTGGGCCCGATTGGGAGGAACTGACCGCCATCGACGGGATCGGGGCGGTCAGCGCACATGCCCTGGTCGATGCCCTGCACCCTGACAGCGCCGAGCGGGCCGAAGTGAATCGGCTGGTTGCTGGCCTTTCGGTGCAGCCAGTCGCAGCGGCCGCAACTGACAGTCCGGTTGTCGGCAAAACCGTGGTCTTTACCGGCACGCTGGAGCGGATGACGCGCGCCGAAGCCAAGGCGCGGGCCGAGGCTTTGGGGGCAAAGGTCGCAGGCTCGGTCAGTGCCAAGACCGATCTGCTTGTCGCCGGGCCGGGGGCGGGCTCGAAGGCGAAAGACGCTGAACGTCTGGGGATCACGGTCATCGATGAGGACGCCTGGCTGCGGCTGATCGGCGGATGAGCCGGCCCGAGACCCTGTTCCCACTGTTTGCGGAGGTGGAAACGCTGCCGGGGGTCGGACCAAAGGCGGCCAAGGCCTTCGAAGGATTGGGCGTCACCCGGCCGAAAGACCTTCTTTACCTCTTGCCGCATTCCGGCGTCGACCGGGCTCTGCGGAGTTCGGTCCGAGATGTGATCGCCCCGGCGACGCTGACCGTCGAGGTCGAGGTCGGCAGCCATGTCCCACCGCGCCGGAAAGGTGGCCCGTACCGGGTCCATGTCCGTGATAGCAAAGTCGAGTTTCTGCTTGTCTACTTCCATGCCCGGACCGAGGCCCTGCAGAAACTGCTGCCGACCGGACAGAGGCGGCTGGTCTCGGGCAAGGTGGAGCTTTTCGACGGCGTCGCGCAGATGGTGCACCCCGACCATGTCCTCCGGCTGGAGGAGGCGGGCGAGATCCCGGCCTATGAGCCGGTCTATCCCCTGACGGCGGGCGTGACGCAGCGGGTGGTCGCCAAGGCGGTGGCCGGTGCGCTTCTGCGGGTGCCGAACCTACCGGAGTGGATCGATCCGGGGCTGAAGGTCCGCGAAAGCTGGCCGGACTGGGCCGAAGCCCTGCGGGCCGCGCATGGCCCCGATGGCCCGTCGGCCCTGGCGGTCACCCATCCGGCCCGCGTGCGGCTGGCCTACGACGAGCTTTTTGCCCACCAGGTGACCCTGGCGATTGCCCGCCAGCGCATTCGGCGCGGCAAAGGAAACGTCACCGAAGGCGATGGAGCTTTGCGCGCCAAGGTGTTGGAAAGCCTGCCCTATGCGCCAACCGGGGCGCAGGTGCGTGCCGTGGCCGAGATCGCGGCTGACATGGCAAGACCGTTGCGGATGAACCGGCTTTTGCAGGGCGATGTCGGCGCGGGCAAGACGCTGGTGGCCTTCCAGGCGCTGCTGATTGCGGTCGAAGCAGGCGGGCAAGGCGTGATGATGGCCCCGACCGAGATCCTGGCGCGGCAGCATTTCGAAGGGCTGGCCCCCTTAGCCCGGGCCGCCGGGGTCCGGTTGGAGCTTTTGACCGGCCGTGACCGGGGAACGGATCGGGCAATGAAGCTGGAAGATCTGGCCATGGAGCGGATCCCGATTCTGGTCGGAACGCATGCGGTCTTCCAGAAGGATGTCGCGTTCAAGGATTTGCGTCTGGCCGTGGTCGACGAACAGCATCGCTTTGGCGTGGCGCAGCGAATGGAGTTGGGGGCCAAGGGAGAAGCGGTTGATGTGCTGGTGATGACCGCGACGCCGATCCCGCGGAGCCTGGCGCTGGCGATGCATGGCGACATGGATGTCTCGGTGCTGGACGAAAAGCCGGCAGGTCGCAAGCCGATCCGGACGGCGATGGTCTCATCCGACCGGCTGGACGAGGTCGTGGATCACCTGCGCAAGGCAGTGGCCGAGGGGCGGCAGGCCTATTGGGTCTGCCCCTTGGTCGAAGAATCGGAAGTCGTGGACTATGCCAGCGCGGAGGAGCGGTTTCGGCATCTGCGTGCCGCCTTGGGCGACCGCGTCGGCCTGGTCCATGGCCAGATGCCGCCCGCCGAGAAGGATGCCGCGATGGCCCGCTTCGTGGCCGGAGAGACCTCTGTCCTGGTCGCGACCACGGTGATCGAAGTGGGCGTGAACGTTCCCAACGCGACGATCATGGTGATCGAACAGGCAGAAAGCTTTGGTCTGTCCCAGTTGCACCAGTTGCGTGGCCGGGTCGGACGGGGAGAGGCGGCCTCGACCTGTCTCCTGCTATACCAGGCGCCCCTGAACGAAACCGGCGCGCGGCGGCTGACCACGATCCGCGATACCGAGGACGGGTTTCGGATCAGCGAGGAGGACCTTGCCATGCGGGGGGCGGGCGACCTGATCGGGACGGCGCAGTCGGGTCTGCCCCGGTTCCGGGTTGCCGATCTTGAGCGGCAGGCTGCACTGATGGCCTTGGCACAAACAGATGCGCGCAAGCTGATGCTTGACGATCCAGGCCTAACAAGCCCGCGCGGTGAAGCAGCGCGGGCGCTGCTTTGGCTGATGGATCAGGACCGAGCAATCAGATTGATCTCAGTCGGCTAACCGAGTCATTCCGGCGCAAGTCACCGTTCGTTCACGTATGTTCTTAAAAAGTTCTTTACAGAGCGTCCCCAGTATGAGAACAATCGGGCAACATACATGGAGGATGATATGAAAGACGCCATGAAGACCCTGTTGACCCACACGCCCAAGGGAGCGGTTGAGGATTTGGTGGGCCTTGCGGCGCTTTTCGTGATTCTCTTCGCCGTGCTGTCCTTGCCCGGCCTCGCCTGACGTTATCTGCCCCGCGCTCTGTCCCCCAAGGGTGACGGTCCGCCTCGCCTGGCCCACCGTCCGCCGTTCCAGACGCGCTACTGCCGCCGCCATCCTTCCCCGGATGTGCGGCGGTTTTTTCTATGCGGCGGCTTGCGCGGCCTCCATCGCCTCGCAAACGGCCTCGAGCGCCAGCAGGATCGAGGCGTGGCGGTTCTTGTAGTCGCGGGCGGGGAGAAGGACTTCATACCCCTCGAACGGTGCTGCCGGGACCGGGGCGCCGTCCTTCAGCATCGCGCGAAGGGCGCCGCGGGCAGCCTGAAGTTCAGGCAGCGTCCGGCCGATCACGACCGTTCCAAGTACGGCAGCCGAGGCTTGACCGAGGGCACAGGCCTTCACGTCCTGGGCAAACTCGGCGATGCGGCCGTCCTTGACCACCACATCCGCCGTGACCGTCGACCCGCAAAGGGGGGACCGGCGCCGGGCCGTACCTTGTGGGGCCGCAAGCCGCCCGAGATGTGGGATGTCGGCGGCCAACCCGAGGATGCGGGCGGAGTAGAGCTTGATGAGATCGCTGTCGCTCATGGAATTTCCTTGGCTGACCTCGTATGTAGACCCGGCAAGCCCGCCTGCCAAGGAGAGAGCCATGCCGTTCGACCCGGCCACACTAAACTATGATGCCGCAGGGCTGATCCCCTGCGTGGCGCAGGATCATGCGACGGGCGAGGTGCTGATGGTCGCATGGCTGAATGCTGCCTCGGTGGCGGCGACGCTGGAGACGGGGAAGGTGACCTACTGGTCACGGTCCAGGGCGGCGTTCTGGGTAAAGGGGGAGAGTTCGGGGCACCATCAGCGGCTGGTAGAACTGCGGGTGGACTGTGACCGGGACTGTCTGCTAGCTCTGGTCGAGCAGACGGGTCCGGCCTGTCACACGAACCGGAGGTCCTGCTTCTATACGGCGGTTCGGGACGGGAACGAGGTCGAGATCCTGCAGCCTGTCCACGGTGGACAAAGCTGAAGTATCCCATGTTTCCCGATACTTGCTCGCGGACGTTAAGGATTTGGTAATCCGACCATCCGGCGGATATCGGCGGGCGTAGCCCCTTCGGCCCGGTACCTTGAAATAGCCCGCGCGTCATCGCGTTTGGCAAGTCGCTTGCCCTGATCGTCACGGATCAGGCGGTGGTGGTGGTAGACGGGTGTCGGCAGTCCAAAGAGGTGCTGAAGGATCACCTGCACCGACGTGAAGTCGAAGAGGTCCTCACCCCGAATGACATTCGTCACCCCCTGTCGTGCATCGTCGAGAGCGGCGGCGAGGAAGTAGGCCACGGTATCCTCACCTTTACGCGACAGAACCACGTCTCCGATGGTGGAGAGCGCGACAGCCGGATCGATGCGCTGGAGTCCAGCATGCGCGGGGCCGGTTTCGACAAAGACCAGATCAACGGCGGCAAGGGACTCCAGCGCGGCGGCAAGGTTCAGCCGCAGCGCGTCGCCGGGTTGGCGCGTCTCCATGCCCCGGTGGCGACAGGTGCCGGGATAGACATTGAAGGCCACACCCTCTTGCGGCGCGGAAAGCGCCGCGCGAATGTCGGATCGGGTGCAGGAGCAGGGGTAGAGAAGCCCTTTCGGAACAAGAGTTTCAAGGCGGGCATTGTAGTATGCGATATGGTCCGCCTGACGCAGGATCGGCCCATCCCAGGCCAGGCCCAGCCAGCGCAGATCGTCCTGGATCAGTGCATCATATTCCGGCTTCGATCGCTCAAGATCGGTGTCCTCCATCCGCAAGAGGAACAGGCCGCCAGCAGCCCGCGCCATGTCATGCGCCAGGATCGCGGAATAGGCGTGGCCCAGATGCAGGGGGCCGGTGGGCGATGGCGCGAAGCGGGTTACGAAAGCCATTCCGTGAACGCCTGCTTCGCGCGGTCGGTATAGGCCTTGTAGCGAACCGCGCGGCCCCGGCGGCCGCCTTTGGCGTCGATCGGGGGGAACAGCCCGAAGTTCACGTTCATCGGCTGGAAGGTCTTCGCCTCAGCCCCGCCGGTGATGTGGGTCACCAGCGCGCCCATCGCAGTTTCGGGGGGCGGTGGGAGCAGTTCGCGCCCAATGATCTCATGTGCGGCCATCCGACCGGCCAGAAGGCCCATCGCGGCGCTTTCCACATAGCCCTCGACCCCGGTGATCTGCCCGGCGAAACGTATATACGGGTGCGACTTCAGCCGCATCTGCGCGTCCAGAAGCGTGGGAGAGTTGATGAAGGTGTTGCGGTGGATACCGCCAAGACGGGCGAAACTGGCATTCTCCAGCCCCGGAATCATCTTGAAAACAGCGGTTTGCGCGCCGTATTTCATCTTGGTCTGGAAACCAACGATGTTGTGGAGCGTCCCGAGCTTGTTGTCGCGGCGGAGCTGCACGACAGCATAGGCCTTCTCCTCGGGTTTGTGTGCATTGGTCAGGCCAACGGGCTTCATCGGACCGTGGCGCAGCGTCTCGCGCCCGCGTTCGGCCATGACTTCGATGGGCAGGCAGCCGTCGAAATAGCCCGCGGTTTCGCCTTCGTGAAACTCGGTCTTTTCGGCCGCCAGCAGGGCATCGATGAAAGCCTCATACTGATCCCGCGTCATCGGGCAGTTGATGTAGGCCTTCTGCTCATCCTCGGTCTCGCCCTTGTCGTAACGGCTTTGCAGCCAGGCGACCGACATGTCGATGCTTTCCGTATATACAATCGGGGCAATGGCGTCGAAAAAGGCCAGGGCTTCGGCCCCCGTGGCGGCGCGGATCGACTGGGCCAGCGACGGGCTGGTGAGCGGCCCGGTTGCAATGATCCAATGTCCGGATGAGGGAAGTTCGGTAACTTCCTCATAAGACGTGGAAATCAAGGGATGTGACTTCAGCTTTGCAGTGACGGCGGCGGCGAAAGGATCGCGGTCCACGGCCAAGGCACCCCCAGCGGGAAGGCGGTGACGCTCGGCCATTTCCATGACCAGACCGCCTGCCGTGCGCATTTCCCAGTGCAGGAGGCCCACGGCGTTCTGCTCATGATCATCGGACCGGAAGGAGTTGGAACAGACCATCTCGGCAAAGTCGCCGGTGCGGTGCGCAAAGGTGCCGGTCTTGGGCCGCATTTCGTGCAGCACGACCGGGACGCCGAGGTTTGCAGCGGCCCAGGCGGCTTCGGAGCCTGCCATGCCGCCGCCGATGATGTGTAGGGAGTCAGCCATGGCCCGGATTTAGGCCGGATCGCTGGAAAAGGAAAGCCGGGGGCAGCACGCGCCCCCGGCGAAGGTCTCAGGCTTTGTCGAGGGCAAGCTTCCCGGCGCCATTGGCGAAGAACATCAGGAACGCGCCAGCGATCGAGAAGTTCTTGAGGAACATGACCATCTGGGTCTGATCGGCGAAGTTGTTGTGGAAGAGGACCGCGGTGAAGATGCAGAAGGCAGCGCCGGCCAGGGCCGCGATGCGGGTCTGGTAGCCGACGATCAGCGCAAGGCCGAGGACGATCTCGAAGATCGCGGCGGGCCAGGCGAGGAAGCCGGGCAGGCCCACGGACTGGATGTAGCCAGCGGTGCCCGCGATGTCGGCCACTTTGCCGACCCCGGCCAGAAGGAAGAAGCCGCCGATGAGAAGGCGGGCGATGAGCGGCGAGTAGGTCTTGAGCTGTTCCATAGGAAATCCCCTTGAGCGCGTTTTCCCGGTCTGCTGCCGGGTTCGGGCATCTTGCACAGGTGGGGTTTGGTGCAAATTCCGTGCCGAGGCAGGGATGGTGTGCGCTGGCGCAGAGGTCAGCGCCTGAGACGGCGGCGGTGGTCTTCGGTGAAGGTCACTGGGTCCGAGACGTCGGCCCCAAGGTCGGCGGCTTTCTGGAAGAAACCGGGGGCAGGAAGGTGGTCTGGCGAAAGGCGCTGGTGCAGAAGCGCTGCCCGGAAGGGGTGGCCAAGTGCGGCATCAACCTCCATCAGTGCTTCAAGGGCGGCGGTAAGCTCGGCCATGCGCAGGCCGAGTTCCTTTGCGAGAGCGCCGTAGCCGATGGTCTGCCCCGCAGCCGCAAGGGCCGCGAGGCGGGCTTCAAGCGTCATCGCCCTGATCGGCCACGCGGGCGACCGAGACGACTTCCTCGTCATTGGCGACGTTGAAGACCTTGACGCCCCCAGCTGACCGCGAGCGGAAGCTGATCTGGTCGACGGGCACGCGGATCGACTGGCCGGTCGAGGTGGCGAGCATGATCTGGTCGGAGAGGTCGACCGGGAAGGAGGCGATGATGCGGCCGCCGCGCGGGCCGGGGGAGATGGCTTTCACGCCCATGCCGCCACGGCCCCGGACGGGGTAGTCGTGACTGGAGGACAGCTTGCCCGAGCCGCCCTTGGTGATGGTCAGGATCAGGTCTTCGGCCGCCGACATCTCACTGTAACGTTCGGTGCTAAGCTGGCCTGCCGCAACGGTTTCTTCCTCATCGTCGGTGTCGTCGTCAGTGATCCCGGCCATCAGGCGGCGCTGCTTGAGATAGGCTTCGCGTTCCTCGGGTGTCGCTTCGAAGTGGCGGATGATCGACATGGAGACGACGTGGTCGCCGTCGGCCAGCCGGATACCGCGGACGCCAGTGGAGCCGCGCGATTTGAAGACGCGGATTTCGGTGGTGGAGAAGCGGATGGCGCGGCCGGCTTCGGTCACCAGCATGATGTCATCGTTTTCATCGGCGATGGCGGCGTTCACGAGGGTGATGCCCTCGGGAAGGTTCATCGCGATCTTGCCGTTGCGCTTGACGTTGGTGAAGTCCGAGAGGTCGTTCTGGCGGACGTCGCCGTCCGAGGTCGCGAAGACGATCTGGAGGGTGGCCCAGTCTTCTTCGGGCACGTCCACGGGCATCAGGGCTGCGATGGAGACGCCAGTTTCGATCGGCAGGATGTTAACCAGGGCCTTGCCTTTGGCCGTACGTCCCGCCAGCGGCAGGCGCCAGGTCTTCAGCTTGTAGACCATGCCGTCGGTTGTGAAGAACAGAAGCCAAGTGTGCGTATTTGCAACGAAAAGTGTAGTGACGACATCGTCATCCTTCGTCTGCATCGAGGCCAGGCCCTTGCCACCGCGGTTCTGGCTGCGGAATTCGGCGAGGGGGGTGCGCTTGATGTAGCCGCCCGAGGTGATGGTGACGACCATATCCTCGCGCTCAATCAGGTCCTCGTCCTCCATGTCGCCGGACCAGTCGGTGATCTCGGTCCTGCGGGGGACGGCGAACAGGGCTTTGACCTCGCGAAGCTCGTCCGAGATGATTGCCATGATCCGGTCGCGGGAGCCGAGGATATCGAGGTAGTCCTTGATCTTGGCGGCCAGCTGTTCCAGCTCGTCTGTGATGGTCTTCACGCCAAGCTGGGTCAGGCGTTGCAGTTGCAGGTCCAGGATCGCGCGGGCCTGCACTTCCGAGAGGTTGTAGGTGCCGTCGTCGTTGATCGGGTGCGTGGGGTCGTCGATCAGGCGTATATACGGCGCGATTTCGTGGGCGGGCCAACGCCGCGTCATCAGCTGCTCGCGTGCATCGGCAGGGGTGGCCGAGGCGCGGATGGTGGCGACGACTTCGTCCACGTTCGAGACCGCGACGGCGAGACCGCAGAGAACGTGGCTGCGTTCACGGGCTTTCCGCAGTTCAAAAGCCGTGCGACGCGCAACAACTTCTTCGCGGAAGGTGATGAAATAGCTTAGGAAATCGCGAAGGGTCAGCTGTTCTGGCCTACCGCCGTTCAGCGCCAGCATGTTGCAGCCGAACGAGACCTGCATCGCGGAAAAGCGGAAGAGTTGGTTCAGGACCACATCGGGGGTTGCATCCCGTTTCAACTCGATCACCACGCGGACGCCGATGCGGTCGGATTCGTCGGCGATGTTGGCAATGCCCTCGACGCGCTTTTCCCGGACCAGTTCGGCGATCTTTTCGATCATCGTGGCCTTGTTGACCTGATAGGGCACCTCGTCGATGACGATGGCCCAGCGGTCCTTGCGGATTTCCTCGATATGGGTTTTCGAGCGGATGATGACCGAGCCGCGCCCTTCCAGATAGGCTTTCCGCGCGCCCGAGCGGCCAAGGATCTGGCCACCAGTCGGGAAATCGGGGGCAGGGATGATCTCCATCAGCGCTTCCATGCTGATGTCGGGGTTTTCGATCATCGCCAGCGTGCCGTCGATCACTTCGCCCAGATTATGCGGCGGGATGTTCGTGGCCATGCCGACGGCAATACCGCCCGCGCCATTGACCAGCATGTTGGGAAAGCGGGCGGGCAGGACGGTCGGTTCGCGATCCTTGCCGTCGTAGTTGTCCTGGAAATCGACGGTTTCCTTGTCGATATCGGCCAGGAGGAACGCGGCAGGCTTGTCCATCCGGACTTCGGTATAGCGCATGGCGGCCGCGTTATCGCCGTCCATCGAGCCGAAGTTGCCCTGACCGTCCAGAAGCGGCAGCGACATGGAAAACGGCTGCGCCATCCGCACCAGCGCATCATAGATCGCGCTATCGCCGTGGGGGTGGTACTTCCCCATCGTGTCGCCCACCGGACGGGCCGATTTGCGATAGGCCTTGTCGTGGGTGTTGCCGCTTTCCTGCATCGCAAAGAGGATGCGGCGGTGGACCGGCTTCAGCCCGTCGCGCAGATCGGGAATGGCCCGCGACACGATCACGCTCATCGCGTAATCGAGATAGGCGGTCTTCATCTCGGCGGCGATGTCGATCTGTGGGCCGTGCCAGCTGGGGCGCTCCGGAGTTTCTTCTTTTTTATCAGTGTCTTCCGGAGTATCGGCCATGTCGGCAGGCGCCTTCCTTGCGGGAACAATATCTAGCAGAAAATACGATACACCATCCCAGCTATGGGGTGCAATGGTGGGCTGCGGCCCTATTGGCAGCACCCGGGGGTAAGTGCCAACATTTTGTTTTCATTGATTTTTAAACAGTGTTCGGCATCATTTCCCTAGGGACGATCCGAAAGGGCGAAAAGATGATTGGACGCGAGACGGAGTTGATGCTGAAAGGCTATGGGCTGACCACGGCCGAATTTTACTACCGGATGCCGGATTACCGCAGCGTGTTGAACAGTTACATCTGGCAGGACTACGACCTGGCGCCGGACTATCCGGTGCTCTTCAAGTTCATCGAGTTCTGGCAGGACAAGATCGAAGGGCCCCTGCATTCGGTCCGCTTCACCCACCGGAAACTGATCAGTCCGGGGGAGTGGCGGAACGTGGTCGGCGAGTTCCGTCTGCACTGACGCAAGGGCGCTACGGGGTGCGTCGATCGCCCCGTTGATACCGCTCTTTAGGATAGGTCGGGGGGCCGGGTCAGTCCGCAGTCGGATTGCCCAAAGACTGGCAACAGTCGCCTCAGGCCGTGCGGACTGTTTCAGCGGGGGCTGATTGTTTTGCATCGCTCAGGCCAATCCAGAGACAATCCAACCCAACCATTCTGATTGTAGATAATGTAGATACATGCGTATCTACGCATCGTATATACAAAGCCCATATATTGCGCAATTCGACCAAAGCACCACAACCGGTGCCCGCGACCGCTACTTTGATCGCGTCGGACGGTCGAAAACCTTCTTGCCCATCAGGCTGCCGACCAGATCGACCATCAACCGAGCCGTCATCCCGCGGTCATCCAGAAACGGGTTCAATTCAACGAGGTCCAGCGATGTGACAAGCCCGGATTCGTGGAGGAGTTCCATCACCAGATGCGCCTCGCGGAAGGTGGCGCCGCCCGGGACGGTCGTGCCGACGGCGGGGGCGATCGAGGGGTCGAGGAAGTCGACATCGAGGCTGACATGCAGCATCCCGGCCTCGCGCCGGACAAGGTCGAGAAACTCACGCAGGGGGGCAACGAGACCGCGCTCGTCGATCACGCGCATGTCGTTGATGAAGATGTCACGTTCGAGCATCGCGGCCTGTTCGGCCGGGTCAACCGAGCGGATGCCGAACATGCAGATGCGGTGCGCGGGCACCGGGGCAGGGAAGGGCGGAAAGGCATCGAACCCGTCACGCCCGGCGATGTAGGCAAGTGGCGTGCCGTGCAGGTTTCCGGAGGTGGTGGTGAGGGGCGTGTGGAAATCGGAATGCGCGTCGAGCCACAGAAGGAACAGCGGGCGGTCCTGGCGGGCGGCAAAGGCGGCGGCCCCGGCGGCAGAGCCAAGGGCAAGCGAATGATCGCCGCCCATGATGATCGGGAAGCCACCCTGCGACAGGGCGTCATCGACGCGGTCCATCAGGATCTCGGCCCAGCCTACGGTTTCGGCTAGGGCGTGAACGACGGGGTTTGCGCAAGCGACCTCGCGCAACGCGGGCAGGGTGAGGTCACCCCAATCCTCGACCCCGTGGCCTTCGGAGGACACCTCGCGCGCGATCCCGGCGACGCGGTAGGCGGCAGGACCCATGAGGCAACCGGGGCGCTTTTGCCCGGTGTCGATGGGCGCACCGATCAGGATGGTCTTGGGCATGGGGGTCTCCAGTCTGGTCGGGCGCTTTGGTCCGGTGTAGCGGGGCGGGACTGCCGGTGGCAACGGACAATTCGGCGGGATCGGCGGCGATGCGCAGGCAGTCTGGCGTGCTGGCGCGGCGGAAGGGCGCAGGGGTTCCCCCCGGGGCCGGGCAGGCCTATCATACAGGGAACACACAGGAGCAGAGCATGATCGTCGAGCTTGGGCATTTCGCGCTGATCCTGGCGCTGATGGTGGCGCTGGTGCAGGCCACGCTGCCGCTTTGGGGTGCGCATCGGGGCGACGCGCGGCTGATGGCGCTGGCGGGACCGGCGGCGGGGCTGCAGCTGGTGCTGATCGCGGGGTCCTTTGCGGCGCTGACCTGGGCCTTCGTGGTGTCGGACTTTTCCCTTGCCGTGGTGGTGTCGAACTCGCACACGGCGAAACCGATGCTATACAAGGTGTCCGGGGTCTGGGGGAACCATGAGGGGTCGCTTCTCCTCTGGGTGCTGATCCTCGCGATCTACGGGGCGGCGGTGGCGGCGTTTGGTGGCGGGTTGCCGGTTCGGCTGCGGGCGCGGGTGCTGTCGGTGCAGGCGATGATCGGGGTGGCGTTCCTCTTGTTCCTGCTTCTGACATCGAACCCGTTCTGGCGGCTGGCGGTGCCGCCCTTGGACGGCGAGGATCTGAATCCCCTGTTGCAGGACCCCGGCTTGGCCTTCCATCCGCCGTTTCTGTATCTGGGCTATGTCGGGCTGAGCATGGCGTTCAGCTTTGCCGTCGCTGCGCTGATCGAGGGACGGGTGGACGCGGCCTGGGGGCGCTGGGTGCGGCCCTGGACGCTGGGGGCATGGATCTTCCTGACCATTGGTATCGCGCTGGGGTCCTGGTGGGCGTATTACGAGCTTGGCTGGGGCGGGTTCTGGTTCTGGGACCCGGTCGAGAACGCGAGCTTCATGCCCTGGCTTCTGGCGGCGGCGCTGCTGCATTCCTCAATCGTGGTGGAAAAGCGGGAAAGTCTGAAGGCCTGGACCGTGCTTCTGGCCATCATGGCCTTCGGGTTCAGCCTGATCGGGACCTTCATCGTGCGGTCCGGGGTGATCACCTCGGTCCACGCCTTTGCCAATGATCCCGAGCGGGGCGTGTTCATCCTGATGATCCTCGGGTTCTTCACCGGCGGCGCGCTGGTCCTGTTCGCGCTGCGGGCTGGGTCGATGGAGGCGCGGGGGGTCTTCAGCGTCGTCAGCCGTGAAAGCGCGCTGGTGGCGAACAACATCCTGTTGTCGGTGGCAGCGCTGGTGGTCTTCATCGGGACGATCTGGCCCTTGGTCGGGCAGATGCTCTTGGGGCGGGACCTGTCGGTCGGTGAGCCTTTCTTCAACGCGGCCTTCACGCCCTTCATGGTGGCGCTGGCGCTGATCCTGCCGCCAGGCGCGATGCTGGCGTGGAAGCGGGGTTCGGTCGCGCGGTCGATGCGGGGATTGATCCCGGCACTGGTGCTGGCCCTGGCGCTGGCAGCGTTGGCCTTTGCGATGCAGACCGGACGGACGGCGCTGGGGCCGGTGGGGCTTGGCCTTGGGGCTTGGGTCGTGTTCGGCGCGCTGACCGATCTGTGGGCGCGGACAGGCCGTGAGGGCATTGGCGACCGGCTTGGTCGGCTTGCCCGGCTGCCGCGGGCGGATTGGGGCAAGGCCACGGCCCATGGTGGCATGGGCGTCACGATCTTTGCGGTCGCGGCGATGATGGCCTGGAAGGTCGAGGACATCCGGGTCGTGCAGGAAGGCGAAACCTTTCCGCTGGGATCCTACGAGGTGCGGCTGGACAAGGTCGAGGAGATTCAGGGGCCGAACTACACCTCGACCATGGGCACGATGACAGTGACGAGGGGCGGCGCTCTGGTGGCGGTGCTGCAGCCGGAAAAGCGCATCTACCCAGTGGCCGCGATGCCGACGACCGAGGCCGCCATCGACTATGGCTTTGTCCGCGACATCTATCTTGTCCTTGGCGACAAGCAGAAAAGCGGCGGCTGGGCGGTGCGGAGTTATATCGAGCCCTTCGCCAACTGGCTGTGGGGCGGGGCAATCCTGATGGCGCTTGGCGGACTGCTGAGCCTGTCCGACCGCCGTTTCCGGGTGGCGGCAGGGGCCCGGCGGGTTCCGGCGGGGGTGCCTGCGGAATGACGGGACACAGGTCATGGTGGGCCAGAACCTCACCCTACGTGTTGACGCTGGTTCTGCTGGCGACGCCTGTTGTAGCCGTGCAACCTGATGAAATGCTTGCGGATCCGGCGCTGGAAGCCCGGGCGCGCGAGATCAGCCGCGATATCCGCTGCCCGGTCTGCCAGGGCGAGACGATCGACGACAGCAATGCCCCGATCAGCCGAGACCTGCGGCTGATCATCCGCGAACGGATAGTCGCGGGAGATACGGACGCTGAAGTGGTGGACTACATCGTGGCCCGCTATGGCGAAGGGGTTCTGTTCAAGCCGCCTGCCCAAGGGGTGAACCTCGTGCTGTGGCTGGCCGGACCGGCCTTGCTTTTGGCCGGGATCGCGGTGGCCGTGGCGGCAGCACGGCGGCGGCGGGCGACACCAGAGGCTGCTCTTTCGTCCGACGAAGAGGACCGGGTTCGGGAAATCCTGAAACAGTGACGCCGCGTTTGCCTTTGGGGCCGGGCTGACCCCCGATAGGGTCAGCGCCAAAGCAGGGAGGCAGGCAATGGGCGATCTGGTCAAGGTCGAGGTCGAGGGCGGTGTCCATCGTGTCACGCTGAACCGGCCCGATGTGATGAATGCCCTGAGCCGCGACCTGCGGCGCGAGCTGACGGAAGCGCTGCTGGCCGGGCATTCGGCTCGGGTGATCGTACTGACCGGGGCAGGGCGCGGTTTCTGTTCGGGGCAGGATCTGTCCGACGCGCAGGGGTTGGACGCAGCGAGCTTTGAGGCGACGCTGAACGATGAGTATGTGCCGATGATCCGCGCGATCACCGAGGCTCCGGTGCCGGTCATCGCCGCAGTGAACGGGGTCGCGGCGGGGGCAGGGGCAAATCTGGCGTTGGCCTGCGATCTGGTGATTGCGGCGGAAAGCGCGGTCTTCATTCAGGCGTTCACTCGGATCGGGCTGATCCCGGATGCGGGCGGCACCAGCTTTCTGCCGCGCCGGGTCGGGGTGCAGCGGGCGATGGGAGCAGCACTTCTGGCCGAGCCGGTCAGCGCCCGGCAGGCCGAGGCCTGGGGCATGATCTGGGAGGCTGTGCCCGACGACCGTTTTGCCGAGGTGGTGGCCGCGCGAGCCGCAAAACTGGCTTCCGGGCCGACCGGGGCCTATGCGGCGCTGAAGCAGGCGCTGCGCGGGGCTTTCGATCAGTCACTGGAGGCGCAGCTGGCCGTTGAGGCGCGGCTGCAGGGGGTTTGCGGCACATCGGATGACTTCCGCGAAGGCGTGACGGCGTTCCTGGAGAAACGCCCGCCGAAGTTTGTCGGCAAATAGGTCGGGATCACCCCGACCTGCACCCTGTATATACCACTTTGCCGAATCTGTCTTTTCGACCAATATACAGTGACTTACACGCCTCTCTTCAACCCCGCGACTCCGGTCCGGGCGATCTCCAGCAGACCCAGCGGCCGCATGAGATCGGCAAAGGCATCGATCTTGTCCGGTGTGCCTGTCATCTCGAACACAAAGCTTTCCAGCGTGCTGTCGACCACATTCGCGCGGAAGATTTCGGCCAGTTGCAGGGCCTCGACCCGGGACGCGCCCTTGCCTGCGACTTTCAGGAGCGCCAGTTCGCGCTGGACCGAAGGCCCTTCCATTGTCAGGTCGTGCACCTCATGCACCGGGACCATGCGCGAAAGTTGCGCCTCGATCTGGTCGATGACGGCGGGGGTGCCACGGGTGACGATGGTGATGCGGCTGCGGTGGCCAGTGTGGTCAACCTCGGCCACGGTGAGGCTGTCGATGTTGTAGCCGCGCCCCGAGAACAGGCCGATGACGCGGGCGAGGACGCCGGGCTCGTTTTCCACGATTACCGCGAGGGTGTGGCTCTCCTCGATCTCGGAGTTGGTGGCGCGGAGATCGTAGGCCGAGTGGCTGGTCGAGCCCTTCTTGATGTTCAGTGCGGACATCTTGGTCGTCCCTTCAGGTCTGAGGCTGCGGAGTTGCGGGGCACATGGGTTCTAGAAGCCGATCCAGGACGGACGGCCAACCCTGCGGATGATGGCGTAGATGATCAAGGGGCCGATGATCCCGATCAGGGTTCCGGCGATCATGTGGAGCGTGAGGTCGGAGGTGAAGCGGCCAAGGACGGCGCGGATCCCGGCCGAGAAGATGGTATGGGCGAGGTAGATGCCCATCGAGGAGACGCCGAGGAAGGCGAGGAGGCGCAAGGCCGCGCCGGTGCCGGACAGGCATGCCACCCGGACCAGTGCGAGAAAGGCGAGCGACAGAACGATGCCAAGGACCTGACGGGTCAGGAGCGACTCTGGCACGTAGAAGCTGGCCCACTGGAGGCCGATGAACACGGCGGCGGCCAGGACAAAGGCAAGCGCGCCCTTTGCAGGAAGGCCAGTGGGGCCAAGGGCGAGGCCGGTCAGGAAGGCCCCGGCATAGGTCAGCGCTCCGAAGGTCCAGGCGTTCAGGCCGACGGGAGTGAAGCTGGAGGCAAGGATCACGGCGACGGCCAGCGCGGCCCAGGTTGCGGCGCCAAGCGGGCGGCCCACGGCGCGGATCAGCGCAAGGACGGCGAGGTGCTGCAGGAAAAGCGCCCAGAGGAACCAGAAATGGTCGCGGGGTGGCAGCGGAAAGAACGCAAGGCTGCCAAGCCCGGAGGCCTGCGTGTTGGCCGCATCGCCAGCGGCCAGGCGGGCAGCGGCGAAGAGGTAGGACCAGAGGACCAAGGGCCAAAGGAGCCGGGTGACCCGGCTGAAGGCGGCCTCGGGGTAGGGGCGTTTCAGGGCCCAGGCTTGGAAGGTCATGCCTGACAGGAGGAAGAACAGCGGCATGTGGAAGTTGTAGATCAGCGTGTCGATGACCCGGAAGAGGTCGGGGTTGCCGATCATTCCGGCCGAGTCGAGCCCGCGCCAGGCGTGGCCGATCACCACAAGGATGATGCCAAGCCCCTTGGCGACGTCCAGCGACAGGTCGCGGGACGCCAGTTGGGCAGGGGCCGTGGCGGTCATGGTCATCACTGCTTTGCCTGGTATCAGACCAGAACCGCGCCCTTGGCACCGATCACGCCCTGAGTGTCGGCATCGCCGAGGAGCATCTCGTTGTGCGGCTTGCCCGAGGGGATCATCGGGAAGCAGTTTTCGTGCTTTTCGACCAAGCAGTCGAAGATGACCGGGCCGTCGTAGGCCAGCATCTCCATGATCGCATCGTCGAGGTCCTTGGGGTCCTTGCAGAGGATGCCCTTGCAGCCGAAGGCCTCGGCGAGTTTCACGAAATCGGGGAGCGATTCCGACCAGCTTGAGGAATAGCGTTCACCATGCAGAAGCTCCTGCCACTGGCGGACCATGCCGAGGCGTTCGTTATTCAGGATGAACTGCTTCACCGGGGCGCGGAACTGCATCGCGGTGCCCATTTCCTGCATGTTCATCAGCCACGACGCCTCACCCGCGACGTTGATGACCAGCGCCTCGGGGTGGGCGATCTGCACGCCGATGGAGGCGGGCAGGCCGTAGCCCATGGTGCCGAGGCCACCGGAGGTCATCCAGCGGTTCGGGTCCTCGAAGCCGAGGTATTGCGCGGCCCACATCTGGTGCTGGCCGACTTCGGTGCAGATATAACGGTCGTGGCCCTTGGTCAGGGCTTCCAGCCGTTCCAGCGCGTATTGCGGTTTGATCGTAGTGGTCGAGGGCTTGTAGGACAGACACTTCACCGCCCGCCATTCGTCGATCTGCTTCCACCACTGGGACAAGCCGCGCTTGTCGGTCTTCGAGCCGCGTGCGCGCCATTGGCGAAGCAATTCCTCCAGCACCTTTGTCACGTCGCCGACAATGGGCACGTCCACGTGGATCACCTTGTTGATCGAGGACGGGTCGATGTCGATATGCGCCTTCTTCGAGCGCGGCGAGAAGTCCTTGACCCGTCCGGTGATCCGGTCGTCGAACCGCGCGCCGATGTTGATCATCACGTCGCAGCCGTGCATCGCGAGGTTGGCCTCATACAGCCCGTGCATCCCCAACATGCCGACCCAGTTCTTGCCGCTTGCCGGATAGGCGCCGAGGCCCATCAGGGTGGAGGTCACCGGGAAGTTGGTTTCCGCGGCGAGTTCGCGCAGCAGGGCGCTGGCGCGGGGGCCGGAGTTGATGACGCCGCCGCCGGTGTAGAGGATCGGGCGTTCGGCGCTTTCCATCAGCTCGACCAGACGGGCGATCTGGGCGGGGTCACCCTCGGTCCGCGGCTGGTAGTGGGTGATCTTCATCTTTTCCGCCGGGACATAATCGGCGGTGGCGAACTGCACGTCCTTCGGGATGTCGATCAGCACCGGGCCCGGGCGACCGTGGGTGGCGACGTGGAAGGCCTGGTGGATGGTTTCGGACAGCTTGGCCGTGTCCTTCACCAGCCAGTTCATCTTGGTGCAGGGCCGGGTGATGCCGACGGTGTCAGCCTCCTGAAACCCATCGGTGCCGATCATGAAGGTCGGAACCTGACCCGTCAGGACCACGATCGGGATCGAATCCATCAGCGCGTCGGTCAGGCCGGTCACAGCGTTCGTCGCCCCGGGGCCAGAGGTCACCAGTGCGACGCCCGGCTTGCCGGTCGAGCGGGCATAACCTTCGGCCATGTGAACCGCGCCCTGTTCGTGGCGGACAAGGATGTGACGGATGTCGTTCTGCTGGAAAATCTCGTCATAGATCGGAAGCACGGCACCGCCGGGATAGCCGAAGACGACCTCGACGCCCTGCTCCTTGAGGGCCTGGATCACCATTCTAGCACCGGTCATCTGCTTCGACATTTCCGTCTCTCCTTAGCGCAACAAAAAGCCCCCGGAGTTTCCTTCGGGGGCGCATGGGAACCACTATGGTCAACCGTCACCGGCCCATGCGCGTCCTTCCTACGATGACAAGAAGTCTGGCCATTGGCCCATCCCCTTCACGTTCGGTCGGAACAGTAGGGGGGGATATGCCGGGCGTCAACCGGATTTGCAATACGAAAATGTCGCATGGTGGCGGTAATTTTGAACTTTTGTTGCGACACGACCGGGTGGCGCGCAACTTTCACACCAATCACGCCCGGAGCCTGCGACTCCGGGCGCGATGCGGCAGTTACGCCATCAGCCAGAGATAGCCGCCATAGGCCGCCAGCAAGCCCAGACCAGCGATCCGGGGCAGGCCGCCCAGAACAAAGGCCACGACTGTCAGGCCGATGGCCGAAGCGGCAACCCAGGGCATGTCGATTGCGGCAAAGCGGGCCTCGGCCGGGATCGGAGCGATCAAGGCGGTTACCCCGAGGATGCCGAAGATGTTGAAGATGTTCGAGCCGACGATGTTGCCCACCGCGATCTCGGTGTGCTTGCGAAAGGCTGCGATGATGCTGGTGGCCATTTCCGGCAGCGACGTTCCGACAGCGACCACAGTAAGGCCGATCACGGCCTCGGAGATCCCATAGTCCCGGGCGATGGTGGAGGCACTGTCGACCAGAAACCTTGCGCCGATCACCAGAAGTACCAGACCTGCGCCAGTGATCGCCCAGGGTTTCCAGGCGGGACCGAGCGGGTCGGCGCTATCCTGAGGCGGGTGGCCGCTGCCCACGCGGAAGGCGATGACCAGAAAGACGATCAGGCCTGCAAGCAGGATGATCCCGTCAAGGCGCGTGACATTGCCGTCCAGCAGCATGATCCAGATCGTGCCGGTGGCCAGCAGCATGAAGCCAAGATCGCGCCAGAGCTTGCGGCCCGGAATGATCAGGGGGGCGATCAGCGCCGAGACACCCAGGATCAAGAGGATGTTGCCGATGTTCGAGCCGAGTACGTTCCCGATCGCGATGGCGGGTTGACCGGCAAGCGCGGCTTGGACCGAGACAATCAGTTCGGGCGCCGAAGTGCCGAAGCCAACAATGGTCAGGCCGATGAGGAGCGGCGAGAGATGAAACGCTCGCGCGATGGTCGAGGCGCCACGAACAAGCAGCTCGCCGCCTGCAACAAGGCCGACAAGGCCAACGAAGAAAAGAAGGTAGGTCACTCTGTCCCCCAGCACGGATTTCGGGGAAGGTTTGGTCCCGGGGCGGGATTTGCAAGGGCCAAGGTGGCAAGTGTCGGCCGATTGGCTAGGGGCTGCTCAAGTCAGTGGCAGCCCGGTAACAGACTGCATTCAACTTGTTTCCGTCGGGATCGCGGACATAGGCCGCATAGAAATGCGGTCCGTACTGCGGGCGCAGACCCGGAGCCCCTTCGTCGCTGCCGCCCTGTGCCAGAGCGGCGGCGTGGAAGGCGTCCACGATGGCACGGCTATCGGCCAGAAACGAGACCATGCTGCCGTTGCCCGGTGCTGCCGGTTGTCCGTCGAAGGGCAAGGTCACCCAAAGATGTGGCCCCGGATCGTCAAGACCCCAGGCCGCAGACCGGGTGTCAGGGTCGTAATCGTCGATCCGGGCATGGCCAAGCGGTGCCAGCACGGCGTCGTAGAAGGCGATGGACCGTTCAAGGTTGCGGGTTCCGATCGAGACATAGCTGAACATGCGTGCGGCCTTGCAGGATGGGGATCGTGTCGTCGATTCTGAATTTGGCAGCTGTGGCCAGTTATCCAAGCGTCTGATGGGGCAGGGCGGCGTGCAACTGCCAATGGTAGCGCCAACACCCCACAGCCCCAGAGGATGCGGATCATTTGGTAAAGGATTTTTACCAAAAACGGGATTCAACCCCCAGATTTGTGTTCCCATCTTGCAGAGCAGTGCTTAGGGTCTATGTGCACCTGGTCGGGACGCACGAACACGAAGGCGGACCCCGGGGCCAACATGGAGGAGTACTGAATGGATCGACGCTCATTTCTGACGAAAGCTTCCGTTGGCGGCGTTGCCGCTGGCGCTGTTGCCCTGGCGGCCCCCGCCATTGCGCAGGACGCCCCGACCGTGACCTGGCGCTGCACTTCGGGCTTCCCGAAGTCGCTCGACACGATCTACGGCGCTGCCGAGACGATGGCGAAGTACGTGTCCGCCGCGACGGGTGGGAAGTTCTCCATCCAGGTTTTCCCGGCTGGCGAACTGGTCCCCGGTCTTGAGGCTGCAGAAGCCGCCGCCGCCGGTTCGGTCGAGATGGCGCACACTGCCGCCTACTACGACTGGGGCAAGGACCCGACCAACGCGCTTGGCACCACGGTGCCGTTCGGCCTGAACTATCGTCAGATGAACGCGTGGCTCTACCACGGCGGCGGCATCGAGATGCTGAACGAGTTCTTCAACGGGACCCGCGGCCTGCACTACCTGCCTGCCGGCAACACCGGTGTGCAGATGGGCGGCTGGTACCGCAAGGAGATCACCAGCCTTGCCGACATGCAGGGCCTGAAGATGCGGATCGGCGGCTTCGGCGGCAAGATCATCGAAAAGCTGGGCGTCGTGCCGCAGCAGCTGGCGGGTGGCGACATCTATCCGGCGCTGGAGAAGGGCACCATCGACGCGGCGGAATTCGTCGGCCCCTATGACGACGAGAAGCTGGGCTTCAACAAGGTTGCCCCGTTCTACTACTATCCCGGCTGGTGGGAAGGTGGCCCGACGCTGTCGGCGATGATCAACCTGGCCAAGTGGAACGAGTTGACCCCGGAATACCAGTCGATCCTGATGACCGCCTGCGAAGCCGCCAACTCGAACATGATGGCGATGTATGACTGGCGCAACGTGACGGCGCTGAAGAGCCTTGTGGCCAACGGCGCGCAGCTGCGTCCGTTCCCGCAGGACGTGATGGAAGCGGCCTACAACGCGGCGACCTCGACCTATGACGAGATCAGCGCGACGAACGCCCCCTTCAAGAAGATCTACGAGAGCCAGCAGGCGTTCAAGAGGGACGCCTATCTCTGGGCGCAGATCGCCGAATACAACTACGACGTCTTCATGATGGGTCAACAGCAGGCCGGCAAGCTCTGATCCCGACGGGATCGGAAGAGAAGGCCCCGGGGAAACCCGGGGCCTTTTGCGTTGTGGACTGCATCGGTGAACCGAAAACGGCGGGCCAGGAATGGCCCGCCGTCTTGCCGTTTCGATGGTCCGGCCCGATCAGGGGTTGATCACCGGGGCCCCAAGCTTTGGTGCGCCGAGCGTCGGCAGGGAGGTCGTCCCATCCGGCGCACCCAGCGGTTTCAGCGTGGGCACGGTGATGGTGACGGTGGAAGGGTCGATCACGGTGCCCTTGTAGTGCGTGACAAGTTGCGGGAACATCACCACGACTGCCACCATGATCACCTGAAGCACGATGAAGTTCAGTGAGCCCGCGTAGATTTGCGGCGTTGTCACCGGTTCCATCCGCTTGCCGGTGACCTTGTCGATGTAGGGCACCTTCGCCGCGACCGAGCGCAGGTAGAAGAGCGCGAAGCCGAAGGGTGGGGTCAGGAACGAGGTCTGCAGGTTCATCGCGATGATGACTCCAAGCCAGATCAGGTCGATCCCGAAGGCTTCGGCCGGGGCGATCAGGAGCGGGACGATGATGAAGGCGATCTCGAAGAAGTCGAGGAAGCAGCCGAGGATGAACAGGATCACGTTGATCACGATGAGGAAGCCGATCTCGCCCCCCGGGACCGAGGTGAGCAGTTCTTCGACCCAGACGTGGCCGTTCACGCCGTAGAAGGTAAGCGAGAACACCCGCGCGCCGATCAGGATGAACATGACGAAGGCGGAAAGGCGGGTGGTCGATGCGAGCGCCTGGGTCAGGACGCCCATCGTCAGGCGGCCCTTGAGGTAGGCCATCCCAAGGGCGCCGACGGCCCCCATCGCTCCAGCCTCGGTCGGCGTGGCAAGGCCGATGAAGATGGTGCCGAGGACGAGGAAGATCAGGCCAAGCGGCGGGATCAGCACCATGATCACCTGCTGGGCAAGGTGGGACATGGTGTTGAATTTCATCATCTTGTCGACCAGCGTGTAGACGTAGATCACGGTTACGCCGACGACAGCGCCAAGGATGTCGGCGTTGGCGCCCCAATCGGCGCTGAGCCAGACATGCGCGCCGTAGCCGATGGCCGTCATGACGGCCAACGCGACCATGAGCGAGGTCACGCCATTGCCAAGAGTGCGCTCTTCGATCGGCAGGGCAGGGACCCATTTCGGACGGATCAGCGAGACGAGCAGGATGTAGACCATGTAGACCCCGACCAGGATCAGGCCGGGGACAATCGCGCCGGTATACATGTCACCGACCGAACGGCCGAGCTGGTCGGCAAGCACGATGAGCACGAGGCTGGGCGGGATGATCTGGGCGAGGGTGCCCGAGGCGGTGATCACGCCAGCTGCGATGCGGCGGTCATAGCCATAGCGCAGCATGATCGGCAGCGAAATCAGGCCCATCGCGATGACCGAGGCTGCGACGACGCCGGTGGTGGCGGCGAGAAGCGCGCCGACGAGGATCACGGCATAGGTCAGACCGCCACGGATCGGGCCGAAAAGCTGTCCCACGGTGTCAAGCAGGTCCTCGGCCATGCCGGATCGTTCGAGGATGATCCCCATCAGGGTGAAGAAGGGGATCGCAAGCAATGTGTCTGATGAAAACACCCCCCACAGGCGTTGGGGCATGGTGCCCATCAGGGACCAGCTGAGGGTGATTTCGCCCGAGGAGATAGGGGCGAGCCAGACACCGATGGCAAAGAAGATCAGGCCGTTCGCGGCCAGTGAAAAGGCCACCGGATAGCCGAGGATGAGAAAGCCGATCAGGCTGATGAACATGATCGGCGCAAGATTGTGGGCAATGAGCTCGATCATTTCTGCATGTCCTTCAAGAGGGCTGCGACTTCAAGCTCGGCCGCTTCCTTGGCGGAGACGGTTGGGTGAGGGTCTTCGATCAGCCCCTTTATGACGGCGATCTTCTTGACGATCTCGGACAGGGCCTGAAAGACCAGAAGGATGAAGCCCGCAAGGATCAGCGCGCGCGCTGGCCAGATGATGAGGCCGCCCGCGTTGGCGGATATGTCACCGTTGACGTAGGCCTGAATGGTGTAAGGCCAGAGGAGCCAAGCCATGAGCACGACGAAGGGCAGGAGGAAGAACACATGGCCGAAGAGGTCGATCCAGTGCTGCGTCGCCCGTGAGCGCGAGGCGTAGAACACGTCGACGCGGACATGTTCGTTCTGCTTCAGCGTATAGGCCGCGGCGAGCATGAAGGCTGCACCGAAGAGATACCATTGCAGTTCCAGCCAGGCATTTGACGAGTAGTTCAAGGTCTTGCGGACGATGGCATTTCCAGCCGAGACCACTACGGCCAGCAGGATCAGCCACATGACCGACTTACCAATGAATTCCGTCACGCGGTCGATCCCGCGCGACAGGGCTATCAAAGCCTGCATCCGGTTCCCCTCCCCTGGGTTGGTCGCCGGTATTCCGGTCGACCTGGTCAAACTGGTAAACTTATTTGTCCAATTAGCGCAGTTTTGGTCGTTTGGTCAACCCTGACGTTCCCGACAGGCAGATCAGGTGGCGGGGGAACGGTCCCGCAAGCGTTGGCTGACTTCGACAATCGCCCGGAGCACGGGCAGGAATTCCTCCCCCAGCGCCGTCAACGCATATTCAACGGCAGGGGGCGTTGCCTCGGTCACGTTTCGCGTCAGGATGCCCCGACCTTCCAGTTCCCGCAAGCGCTGGGTCAGGACTTTTGCAGAAACCAGCGGGATGTCGGACCGGATTTCGGAAAATCGGCGCGGATGATCGGCCAGTGCCCACAAGATGTTCGGAGACCATGCCCCACCGATGTAGGCCATGCAGTCCGAAAGCGGGCATTGCGGATGGGGCGTGCGGTTCTTGCGGTTCAAAGGCATCGTCGAAGCCCTCGGGTCAGGTAGAACCCGGATACTCCGGTCTTGCGGTTACTGCAAGTTACCGCGTTTCCCCGGAAGTCCCGCCGCCTGTGGTGGGAGGACCGATCAGATCCCAGCGATTGCCGAAGGGGTCACGCCAGACCGCGACCGTGCCATAGGGCTCGACCCGGGGCGGTTCCTCGAAAGTAACCCCTGCAGCCTGCATCGCGGCGTAATCACGGGAAAAATCGTCGGTCGTCAGGAACAGGAACACGCGGCCCCCGGCCTGATTGCCGATGGCTGCGCTCTGGTCTGAAGTGTCGGCCCGGGCAAGCACCAGCCTCGTCCCGCCACCGGGCGGCTCGACCGTGACCCAGCGCTTGCGGCCCTGGTCGACATCCTCGGTCAGACGAAAGCCAAGCGCCCCCACATAGAACGCGATGGCGGCGTCATAGTCAGGCACCACAAGGGCAAGAGCAGAAATCCGGGCAGGCACCCTAGACCCGCGTGTCGGGCAGGCTGATCCGTGCGACCTGTTCGGCAATCGGATCGACCGAAAGCGGATGCAGGTCGGCCCCATGGGTCGCGGCATCGCCGACAGGCACCCATTCGCCACCCTTGTAGATTTCCAGCGCCGAAAAGCCGGCCTTGTAGCCCATCTTGCGGCTGCCGGGGACCCAGTAGCCAAGGTAGACGTAAGGCAATCCTGCCTCGCGTGCGATTGCGATGTGGTCAAGGATCACATGGGTGCCTAGGCTGAGCGCGGTAAGGTCCGGATCGTAGAAGCTGTAGACCATCGACAGGCCGTCATCGAAGACATCGGTCAGGCAGACCGCGGCCAGAGGGCGGTCGCGTTCGCCGTCGCGCGGCGGCCGGGTGTATTCGATCACCCGCGACTTGATCGGCGTTTCCTCGATCATCGCGGCGAATTCGAAGATGTCCATGTCGGCCATGCCACCATCGGCGTGGCGGTGGTCGAGATACCGGCGGAACAGCGCGAACTGGTCTTCGGTCGCCCAGGGGGACGTCGCGTTGCGACGCAGTGCCGCGGCCCGTTTCAAAATGCGTTTCTGAGTGCGCGAGGGCTGGAAGTCGGCCACCCGGATCCGCGCCGACAGGCAGGCCGAGCATTCAGCGCAGGACGGGCGGTAAAGGACGTTCTGGCTGCGGCGGAAACCCTGTTTCGACAACGTGTCATTCAGCTTCTGCGCATGTTCGCCTTGCAATGCGGTGAACAGCTTCCGCTCCATCCGGCCCGGGAGGTAGGGGCAGGGCTGTGGCGCCGTCACGTAGAACTGGGGCGTCAAGGGAAGGGAATGGCGCATCGGACTTTGGTCAAGGATCGGAACGACGCGATGCTAACAAGCCAGAAGCCTTCCGCCAAGGCCCCTGTGCCGGATTGGCAAATGCCCCACCTTGCGGGGGGCAAGGTGGGGCTGAGGTGCATCAGGCGCGGGTTCGGTCAGTATTCGCCGGGACGCGAGCCAGCCTCGGGCTTGGCCTCGGTGCCCGCTACGTCCTGTGCGGCATTGGCGCGGGCGCGGTCTTCCATGAAGCTGTCGAACTCGGTCTTGTCCTTCGAGGTGCGCAGGCGTTGCAGGAAGGCTTCGAACGCTTCTTGTTCTTCCTCCAGACGGCGGAGCGCTTCGGCCTTGTAGCTGTCGAAGGCGCGGTTGCCGGTCGGTTGGGCAGCGCGCATGGCGTGGCGGCCCCAGGAATGGTCGTCGGAGTGGGAGTGGTGGCGGCGGTGGCCGCAGGAACGTGCGAACATCTGTTTTCCCCAGATCATATAGGCCAGGAGCGCAAGGCCCACGGGCCAGAAGATGACGAAGCTCAGAACCATGGCGGCGATCCAGGCCCATTTGCCCTTGGCATCAAGCCAGTCCTCGCCACGGCGGAGGACATTGCGGATCCCGCCTGGCCGGGCGGTGTCGGTGGTGGTGTGCATCGGCGGTCTCCAGTTGATGTGAATACTTTTCACATGAGGGAAGATGCGGGCAGCGGGCGGGGGTTTCAAGGGGGTATGTGAAAGTATTTTACATCTTGCGTCAAGAGGCGAGAGACCGCCTTTGGACTGGGCGTCGGCGCGCGCCGTTTGGTCCGGCGAAGTCAGGTTTGCGACCCTGTCGTGCCGGGATGGGGGTTTCACCCCCAAACCCCCGAGAGTATTTGCGAAAAGAGCAAGCCGCTGTGGCGGGGTGTTGACCCTTCCGGCGCGGCACCGCAAGGTTCCGGGCATGAGCCTTGCAACCCGCATCACCCGACTGCCGATCGCCTTCGACCCTGCTGCGGCCGCGGATTTCCGGTCGGACGTTTCCGGGTTTTCCCCCAACGTCATGGACCTGATGGCAGGGACCGCTGGCTGCAGCCCCTATCTGCGGGGGCTGTTGCAGCGCGAGGCGGATTGGCTGCGCGACGCAGTTGAGGCACCCGAGGCCGCGCTCGAGGCGGCGCTGGCCGGACCGGAGGCCGTGGGGATCGAGGACCTTCCGCTGGCCTTGCGCGAAGCCAAGCGTCGGATTGCCTTGCTGGCTGGCCTCTGTGATCTGGGTGGCGTCTGGGACCTTGCGACTGTGACGGGGGCGTTGACGCGTCTGGCTGACCGGGCTGTGCATCTGGCGTTGACCGGGCTTGTGGCCGAGGAGATCCGCAGGGGCAAGTTGCCGGGGGCTACGCCGGATGATGCGGCAACGGCGGGTGGCATGGTTGCGCTTGCGATGGGGAAGATGGGGGCGGGGGAGCTGAACTACTCGTCGGACATCGACCTCATCTGCCTCTTCGACGAGACCCGCTATCCGGGCGAGGAGCACGAAGCACGGGCCTCGTTCATCAAGGTCACACGCCGGATGGCGGCCGTCTTGTCCGAGGTGACCGATGGGTATGTCTTCCGCACAGACCTTCGCTTGCGCCCCGATGCCAGCGTCACGCCGGTCTGCCTGTCGATGGCGGCGGCCGAGGCCTATTACGAAGCGGAGGGCCGGACCTGGGAGCGGGCGGCCTATATCAAGGCGCGGCCCTGCGGCGGTGATCTTGCGGCGGGCGAGCGGTTTCTGAAGACGCTCACCCCGTTTGTCTGGCGCAAGCATCTGGATTTCGTGGCAATCCAGGACGCGCATGACATGCGGCTGCGGATCCGCGACCACCGTGGGCTGCACGGCCCGATCACCGTCGAGGGCCACAACATGAAGCTGGGCGGGGGCGGCATCCGCGAGATCGAGTTCTTTACCCAGACCCGGCAACTGATCGCGGGGGGGCGCGATCCATCGTTGCGCGACCGGACGACAGTCGGCGGGTTGGCGGCGCTGGCGGCGAAAGGCTGGGTTCCGCGCGAGGTGGCGGTTGAATTGACCGAGCTTTATCGCGCGCACCGGGAAGTCGAGCACCGGTTGCAGATGGTGAACGATGCCCAAACCCATTCGATGCCGACGACAGCGGAAGCCGTCGCCCGGATCGCGGCCTTCTGCGGGCAATCCGAAGTGGAGTTCCGCCGCGACCTTCTGGACCGGCTGCAACGGACCGACCGGCTGACCGAAGGCTTTTTCGCCCCGGGGCAGGCCGAGGACGGACCCGAGCTTTCGGAGACGGCGCGCGAAATCACGAAGGGCTGGGAAAGCTATCCGGCACTGCGGTCGGACCGGGCGCGGGGCATCTTCCGGCGCCTGCGACCCCGGCTGTTGCGCGAGCTTGCACGGGCGGCGAACCCGGATGAGGCGCTGGTGGCGCTGGACGGGTTCCTTGCCGGGCTGCCAGCCGGGGTGCAGATCTTTGCCCTGTTCGAGGCGAACCCCTCGCTGGTCGAACTGATCGTCGACATCGCGGGATCGGCCCCGGGCCTTGCGCGCTATCTGGCGCGGAACGCGAGTGTTCTAGACGGCGTTATCGGTGGCAGTTTCTGGGGCGACTGGCCGGGTCTGGCCGGGTTGAAAGCCGAGCTTGCCACGCGGCTTGCTGGGGCCGGGGACTACGAGGCGCGGCTGGACATGGCCCGGCGCTGGATGAAGGAATGGCATTTCCGGGTCGGTGTGCACCATCTGCGCGGGCTGATCGACGGGTTCGAAGCCGGAAAGCAATATGCCGATCTGGCCGAGGCAGTCGTTTCAACCATCTGGGACGAGGTGGCGACGGATTTCGCCAGGAAGCATGGGCCGATGCCGGGGCGGGGGGCCGTGGTCCTGGGCATGGGGTCGATCGGGGCCGCGCGGCTTAACGCAGGCTCGGACCTTGATCTGATCGTGATCTACGATGCAGGCGACATCGAGACATCCGAAGGCCCGCGCCCGCTGGCGACACGGCCCTATTACGCCCGGTTGACGCAAGCACTGGTCACAGCCCTTTCGGCGCAGATGCCGGAAGGTCGGCTTTACGAGGTCGACATGCGATTGCGTCCCTCGGGACGCGCCGGGCCGGTTGCGACGACGCTGCAAAGCTTTACCACCTATCAGGAGACCGAAGCCTGGACCTGGGAGCATCTCGCGCTGACGCGGGCGCGGGTCATGGCGGGCGAGGCGACGCTTGCGGGCGAGGTCGAAGCCTTGCGTTGCGCGATCCTGACAGCGAAGGGGCAGGGACCCCTGGTGCGCAGCGATGTGGCTGCGATGCGCGCCCGGGTTCAGGCCGCAAAGCCTGCGCTGGGGCCTTGGGATGCGAAGAACGGCCCTGGCCGGATCATGGACATCGAACTTGCAGCACAGACCTGTGCGCTGATCGCAGGCAGCCCGGCGCGCGGCGTCGAACGCCAGATCGCGGCGGGCGCGGGTTCTGTGATGCCGGATTCGGACGCGCAGCTGCTGGCGTCTGCCTACAGGCTGTTGTGGCGCGTCCATGCCGCCGCGCGGCTTTTGACGGACCGGCCTCTGGACTGGGACAGTCTGGGCGAGGGTGGTCGGGCATTCGTCCTGCGGGAAACCGGGGCGACGGATGCGGGGGCCCTGGCCGACGATCTGGCCCGTGCGGTGGATGCGGCAGCGGCGGCAGTGGAGCGGCTGGTGGGGAGTGGAGATGGGGAGGCGGGCGATGGACCTGAAAGAGGCTGATCCGAAGGGACTGGTGCGGGAAAGCTACCGGATCGAGGGGATCACACCGGGCGAATGCCGGTCGATCTTCATGGATTGGGCGCTGTCGCTTCCGGTTGGTGCGCCGGTCGCCGATGCCGCCCGGGTGCTGATCGCAACCTATGCGCTGGCAGAGCCCGATCATCCGATGTCGACCGTCCTGGGCGAGGCGCTGACCCAGCCTGAGCCGCCCCGACGCCGGGGCGGACGCATTGGGCGTCAGGGTCTTGGGGCCTGACGGTCAGGCGCTGCGCGGCAGGGCTGCGGCCTCGGCGGCAAGGCGGGTGATCGCGGCCCAGTCGCCCTTGGCCATGGCGTCCTTTGGGGCAACCCATGAGCCGCCGACGCAGAGGATGTTCTTCAGCGACAGATAATCCGGTGCAATCTTCAGGCTGATGCCGCCCGTCGGGCAGAACTTGACCTGCGGGATCGGCGAGCCGATGGACTTCAGGTAGGCAGCACCCCCGGCTTGTTCGGCCGGAAAGAACTTCTGCACGGTATAGCCCTTTTCCAGCAGAAGCATGATCTCGGACGCGGTGGCGGCCCCCGGCAGCAGGGGCAGGCCTTCATCTTCGCAAGCGGCGATGATCCGGTCGGTGGCACCGGGCGAGACGCCGAAGGTCGCACCCGCGGCCTTGGCGGCCTTCACGTCCGCGGGGGTTAGGAGCGTGCCCGCACCGACGATCCCGCCTGGCACTTCGGCCATCGCACGGATCGCATCCAGGGCGCAGGCCGTGCGGAGAGTAACCTCAAGCGCGGGCAGGCCGCCCTTGACCAGCGCCTCGGCCAGCGGTCGGGCATGGGCGAGGTCGTCAATCACCAGAACGGGCACGACGGGGGCAAGGCGGCAGATATCGGCGGCTTTGGCGGATTGCTGGGCGGGAGTCATTGTCTGGTTCCTTCAGGCCCCGGAGTGCTACCGGGCAATTGATGATTTGGCGTCGGCATTGGGCCAGCGTGGCGGTCGACCTACAGGACCAGCGCGCCGCCGGTATCGGCAGAGCCAGCATGGCGGCGGAAGGCGGCGAAAAGCTCACGCCCGATCCCGTACTCGTTGGCGGACAGGTCGGCAACAACCGGGGTCCGGCTGTCGAAGTCAGCAGAGAGGACGCTGAGTGTGCCCTCGACTGCATCGAGCCGGACGATGTCGCCGTCGCGCAACCGGGCAAGCGGGCCACCGGCTGCGGCTTCCGGCGTGACGTGGATTGCGGCGGGGACCTTTCCGCTTGCACCAGACATGCGGCCGTCGGTGACAAGGGCCACCTTCAGGCCGCGATCCTGCAGGACCGAAAGCGTCGGGGTCAGCGAGTGGAGTTCGGGCATCCCGTTCGCCTGCGGTCCCTGAAAGCGGACCACGACCACCGTGTCGCCGGTGAACTCGCCCGCCTTGAAGGCGGCCTTCACGGCATCCTGGCTGTGGAAGATGCGGGCAGGGGCCTCGATCACATGACGCTCGGGGGCCACCGCAGAAACCTTGATCACCCCTTTGCCGAGGTTGCCGGTCAGTTGCTTCAGCCCACCTTGCGGCGCGAAGGGGTCTGAGGCGGGGCGGACGATTCTGTCGTTCAGGCTTGCGGTCGGGCCGTCGCGCCAGGTCAGACGGCCCTCGGCGAGAACAGGTTCCCGGCGGTAGGCGGAAAGGTTGTCACCCACGACGGTCTTGGCATCGGGGTGCAGAAGCCCAGCGTCAAGCAGCTGACCGATCAGGAACTGAAGGCCCCCTGCGGCGTGGAAATGGTTCACATCGGCAAGGCCGTTGGGATAGACCTTGGCCATCAGCGGCACGGCTTCCGAGAGATCGGCGAAGTCCTGCAGGTCAAGAAGCACACCGCTCGCGCGGGCCATTGCAGGAAGGTGCAGGACAAGGTTCGTCGAGCCCCCGGTCGCCATCAGCCCGACAATGCCGTTGACGTAGGCGCGTTCGTCCAGGATCTCGCCTGCCGGACGGAAATCGTTGCCAAGCGCAGTGATCGCGGCGGCACGTTCAACGGCAGCCACGGTAAGGGCGTCGCGCAGGGGGGTGCCTGGGTTGACGAAGCTTGCGCCCGGCAGATGCAAGCCCATCACTTCCATCAGCATCTGGTTGGTGTTTGCCGTGCCATAGAAGGTGCAGGTGCCGGGACCATGGTAGCTGGCCATTTCGGCAGCCATCAGATCCTCGCGGCTGGCGCGGCCTTCGGCATAGGCGTTCCGGACCTTGGACTTTTCGTCGTTCGGGATGCCCGATGTCATCGGGCCAGCGGGGACGAAAACCGCGGGCACATGGCCGAAGGTCGCCGCCGCCATGATCAGGCCGGGCACGATCTTGTCGCAGACGCCAAGGTAAAGCGCCGCGTCAAAGCAGTTGTGCGACATCGCGACACCGGCTGCGAGCGCAATGACATCGCGGGAAAAGAGCGAAAGTTCCATCCCGGGCTGGCCCTGGGTGACCCCGTCGCACATCGCCGGAACACCGCCTGCGACCTGGGCTGTGACACCAGCCCGTGCGGCGGCGCTGCGGATCAGATCGGGATAACGCTCGAACGGTTGATGCGCCGAAAGCATGTCGTTGTAAGCCGTGACGATTCCGAGGTTCGGGACCTTGGCTTCCGTCAAGGCCGCCTTGTCCGCCCCCATGGCGGCATAGGCGTGGGCCTGATTGCCGCAGGACAGATGCGCACGCACCGGGCCGTTCGACACGGCCTTTGCCATCCTCTCCTTATACACGGCCCGGGTCTGTTCAGAGCGGGCGCGGATACGGTCCGTGACTTTGGCAACAGTGGGATGGAGCGACATGGCATCCTCTGGGAAATAGGTCTGCGATGGTTATAGCACTGCCTGTTAGCGCTAACAATGCCCTTCTGCCGCTGATTTCGCGCCAGTTTGCCCTCTTGGGCGGCATTGGGGGGCAGGTCAGAAACAGTAGGCACAGGAATGCCTAATTTTGTGCCAAATCTTTACCGGTCACGGACAAAAAGCCAACAAACAAAGATGACATCCAGAGCCAATCGTGTCGCTTGCTGGAGAAACCATCATGAAGAACCTTTCGATTCTCGTCCCCGCCGCCATGGCTGGTGTGCTTGTCGCCGCGACGGTGTTCGCTGGCCCGATGACGGCGACCGCCAAGCCGACCCCCGCTTCTGCACCGGACCGCGCCGCGGCCTACGCACTGGCGACTGCTGAGTAATCCTCGCCACTGACACTCGCCCGACGACCGAATGTGAGCGCTTGCTCAACGAGAGCGCGTCGGGCGGTGTAATCTATGCGATCACTGTCCAACCCGGGTCAAAGGTACCTTGGGTTCGGGCAGGCGCTTAAGTTTCTGCTTCGAACATCTCTATAGGCACGGGCCTGACTTGAGGTCGGCCTTCCGGGCGGGCGCGAAAGCGGCTATGCGGGCCGACAGGCGCGTGATCGGCGCCGCGGTCGTATGGGGATGGCATGACACTGACAGAAGAAACTGGGCCGGGACGGCCGGTCGTGCGGTTGAAACCCAAGGCCGAGGCGCGCGCGATCCGGCACGGGTTTCCCTGGGTCTATTCCGATGAACTGGTGACCGACCGGCGGACGCAAGGGCTGGCCCCCGGTGCGCTGGCCGTGCTGGAGGATGGCGAGCGGCGGCCATTGGGGCTGGTCACCGTCAACGTGAAATCCAAGATCATCGCCCGGTTGCTGGACCGCGATCCGGCGGCCGAAATCGACGCAGCCTGGTTCGAGGCGCGTCTGGCCCGGGCCTTGGCGCATCGGGAGCGGCTTTATCCGCAGCCGTACTACCGGCTGGTCCATGCCGAGGCGGATGGCCTTCCCGGGGTGGTGATCGACCGCTTCGGCGAGATCGCGGTCGTGCAACCCAATGCGGCCTGGGCGGATACGGCGCTGGACGCGCTGGTTGCGGCGCTGGTCACGGTGACGGGTGTGACGACAGTCATCAAGAATGGTGCGGGCCGTGCGCGCGGACTGGAAGGCCTGACCGAAGAGGTTGCCGTGGTCCATGGGCCAGCGCCGAAAGGCCCAGTTCCCGTGCCGATGAACGGGGCCACCTACATGGCGGACCTTCTGGGCGGGCAAAAAACCGGGCTCTTTTTCGACCAGCGGGAAAACCATGCTTTCGCAGCGCGTCTGGCGCGGGGCGCGCGGGTGCTGGACATGTTCAGCCACGTCGGAGGCTTTGCCTTGGCGGCGCTGGCGGGCGGGGCAACGGAAGCACTTGCTGTCGATGGCTCGGCCCCGGCACTGGCTCTTGCGGCCGAGGGGGCCTTGGCTTCGGGCTTTGGGGACCGCTTTTCAACGCGGCAAGGCGATGCCTTCGACGTGCTCGAAGCTTTGGGCGCGGACGGCGCGCGCTTTGATCTGGTGATCTGCGATCCGCCCGCCTTTGCCCCGGCGAAGCCCGCGCTGGAGGCGGGGTTGCGCGCCTATGAACGGATAGCCCGGCTGGCAGCGCCCTTGGTTGCGCCCGGCGGATACCTGATGCTGTGTTCCTGTTCGCACGCTGCCGACCTGCAGGCGTTCCGCAACGCGAGCGCCCGCGGCATCGGACGGGGCGGTCGTCGGTCACAGCTGATCTACACCGGCTTTGCCGGGCCGGACCACCCGGTCCTGCCGCAACTGGCCGAGACGTCCTACCTGAAAGCTTTGGCTTTCCGGCTGGACGGATGAAGGCGGTCCTCGACGCCTGCGTCCTTTATCCGACCGTCCTGCGCGAGATTCTGCAGGGCGCGGGCGAGGCAGGGCTGTTTCAGCCGGTCTTTTCCGACCGCATCCTGCGCGAATGGGTGCTGGCGACGGCAAAACTTGGCCCCGCGGCCCCGGCTTTGGCCGAAGGCGAGGCAGCGCTTCTGCGCGCAGCCTTTCCGCGCGGGCTGGAGCGGGAGCACCCCGAGATCGAAGTGCGGCTGATCCTGCCCGATCCAAACGACGTCCATGTGCTTGCCACCGCGATTGCCAGCGGAGCTGATGCCATCATCACCTTCAACGCGCAGGATTTTCCCGGCCATGTGCTTGCGGGCGAAGGCATCACTCGGCGCGATCCCGACGGGTTTCTTTGGGAACTCCACTCCCGGCACCCCGAGGCGATGGAACAGATCGTCGAATCCGTCCGCGCCAAGGCCGAGGCGATTTCGGGTCAGCCGGTCGCGCTAAAGGGCTTGATGAAGCGGGCGCGGCTGTATCGGCTTGGCAAGGCGCTTGGGGCCTGACTGGCGTCAGCTTGCCCGCGCGGACACCATGTCCCGCGCCAGACGCAACGCAGCGATCAGACTGGACGGGTCCGCGATCCCCTTGCCTGCGATGTCATAGGCAGTGCCGTGGTCCGGCGAGGTGCGCACGAAGGGCAGACCCAGCGTCACGTTCACCCCACCGGCAAAATCGATGGTCTTGATCGGGATCAGCGCCTGGTCATGGTAGGCGCAGACCGCCGCGTCATAGCCCGCCCGGGCCTTGGCGTGGAACATCGTGTCGGCAGGCCAGGGGCCGGTGACAGCCAGGCCTTCGGCGGCCAGACGCGCGACAAGCGGGCGGATCATCCGCTCATCCTCCCACCCCATTGCCCCGCCTTCGCCGGCATGCGGGTTGACACCGGCCACCACAATCCGGGGCTGGGCGATGCCAAAATCGCGGATCAACCCGGCATGGGTGATGCGGATGGTCGCTTCCAGAAGCGATTCAGTCAGGGTGCCGGGCACATCGGCCAAGGGGATATGGATCGTTGCCGGAACCACCCGCAAGCCCGGGCAGGCGAGCATCATGACGACGCTTGCACCCCCGGCAAGATGGGCGAGGAATTCGGTATGGCCCGGAAAGGCAAATCCTGCGCCGTCCTTGAGTGCCTTCTTGTTGATGGGCGCGGTGCAAAGAGCCGTCCCTTGGCCCGCCTGCACCAGCCGTACGGCGCGTTCGATGACAGCGACGACACCAGCGGCATTGGCCGGAACCGGCTGGCCCGGAATGGCCGGGGCGGCGAAGGTCTGCGGCAGGACCGCCATTGCGCCATTCCCGGGCGCCTCGCCTTCGGCGACCTCGTGCCAGGCTGTGCCAAGCGGCAAGTGTCGGGGGTCGCCGATCCAGACAAAGCGTTCGCCCGCGGCCCAGGCTTTCGCTGCGATTTCCGGGCCGATGCCTGCGGGGTCGCCGCAGGTCAGCAGGATCGGCGCGGTCACGGCTCGCGGATGATTGCGGCCGAGCGCAGCTCTTCCAGATAGCCTTCGGCCATGCCTTCCAGCTTCTGGTTGATCACCTGCTCGCGGATCTGGTCGCGCGTCGGCACAGGATCAAGCACCTGCTCGCGCCCGCAGAGCATCAGCATCCGCCGATAGCTGCCGCGGGTCAGGGCCAGCGAGGTTTCGCCCGGATCAAGCCGCGCCAGTTCCAGCGCCACATCGCCCGGAACGGTTTCAAGGCCAGCCTTGGTCACGGTGAGACGGTCTTCGGGCAGACCGTAAAGGTCGTTACATTCGTCGGATGCGGCGCGGATCTTTGCAATCTCGGCGGCATCGTCGGGAACCAGAAACTCGGCCCATTCGACACTGACCGAAATCGGCTCGGCGGTCGTGTCCATCGCCACGTCGCGCAAGAGGAAGAGGACCACCGCCCCGGGGACAGCAATCGGGTCAGACACTTCGCCCGCGTCAAGTGCCAGGATCTTCTGGCCGATGGCTGCAGGAAGGTTTGCCAGCGGCAACCAGTCAAGCCGCCCGCCCGAACCTGCCGTCGCCGCAGCAGAATAGCGCCGTGCCGCGGCGGCAAAGGCGCCCTCGCCGCTGAGCGAGTCCGACAGGTCCTGTGCCTGCGCCATCGCGGCGTCTTCCTCGCCTTCGGCGGCCGGGATCACGATTTCGCTGGCCAGCACCTGCAAGGCGCGCGGACGGGCTGACGCCTCAAGCGCCCGGTCGATGTCATTTTCGCTGATCGGAACCTGGCCGAGGAAACGGGCCCGGACGGCCTGCCGCCAAAGAAGCCCGGCGGCGACGAAATCGCGGAAGGTCTCTGCCGCGATGCCGGCCTTGCCCAGTTCCGTGACGAACTCCTCGACCGGCAAGTTCGCGCGTGACGCGAATTCGGTCAGGCCCTCCGTCAACTCTGCTTCGGTCAGCTTCAAGCCGAGCTTTTCGGCTTCGGTCTGGCGCAACCGGTCTTCGGTAAGGGCCTTCAGCGCCTCTTCCTCGGGGTTGCCCGGCGCGCGCAGGACGCGCAGGAACAGGGCGCGCTGCTCGACCTCGTAATTGGTGATCACCCGGTCGTTTACATACAGCCGGGGGGTGAACAGATCCTGCGCCAGAACCGGCGCAGTCAGGGCCAGACCAAGGGCGACCGCTGCCGCCTGCCGTTTCAGAACCGAAAATCTCATCGTTTCCGCCGCTCTTCCTCAATCACGCGGGTCTTTGGCCCGCCGTTTCTGCCGCCAAGATCCACCGCCATCCCGCCGCGCCTATTGCCGACAGGTCCGCGCCGGACCCCCAGTCACACCGCCGCCGAAGCCGACAAGATCCAGCGACAGACCGAAATCCGTCGTCGGGTTTACACTAGTCGAGGACGTGAAGCGACGCGAGAGGGAAACATCAAGCCGGATGCATTCGTTCAGGAACTCCAGACCCAGACCCGCGACAGTGCCACGGTCAGCCACAAAGTCGTAGCGGCCCGAGACCTTGGCCGTCCAGTTCGGAGTTACGCGGTGGCGGGCGTCGAAGGTGAATTCCTGGGTCGGATCGGGGCGGTTCTCCAACGGATCGGCCACGGCCCAGATCACCGAGCTGGCCACCGCCGTCTTCGGCCCGTTCACCGCAACGCGTGCCTCGCCCTTGGTTATGCTGAGGTCATCATCGATCACCAGCCGCCCCGTGAGTGCCAGCCCGTCTGCCATGGTAAAGTTCACGGCGGCCAGCCAATCCGAACTTGCGCCGGCAAGGCCCGAGCCCTGGCCGAACTGACCGAGGTCAGCTTCGCGAAACACCCGGCCAAGGGTTGCGCCCATGGACCAGCCATTGGGATCGTGGCGGGTCCAGGTGATCCCGGCATTGGCCCGCGTGCCGCGCTCCACTGCGTCGGACCCTGGAAAACGGTCCAGCGCGAAAAGATTGCCTTCGTCAAACTCCACCAAGGCGGAATCTTCGTTCGGCAAAGTCTCGTCATTGTCCGAGGCGAAAAGGAGCTGCACGACCGGTTCAATGACATGGGTTGCGCCCTTTGATCCGACCTTGACCCAGGGCCAGCGCAGCTCGATCCCGGCAGAGCCATGCGTCCGGGTGGTATTGCCCGCAAAGGTCGCATCGTCGGTGATTGTGTAGGCGTCTGCCGTCACCTCACCCAGGATCGAGGCCTCGATCCCCGCGGGCAGAAGGAAACTGCGCCGCCAGTCGATCCGTGCCGAGATACGCCCGATGTCCCGCCCGTCCGGGATGGTATCGCTGTCCAGACCATCCACCGGGCTGGTCGAGGTGCGATACTGGTTGTGCGTCTGCAGGCGCAGGCCGCCTTCGCCGCCCAGGGGACCAAGGGAAAAGCGGCGGTGGAAGGTCAGGTCGGCCACAAGAGAAGGGATCGCACTATCCACTTCGTCGTCGCGCAGGGTCTGAAAGCTGATGACGCGTGCCGAGATATGTTCATTGCGCCGCGTGCGCCTGATCTCGACCCGGCTGTCTAGTCGGTCTGCGTTCCCAAGGCCGTAGTCGAGCATGTAGGCCGGATCCGTCACGGTCTGACCGTCAAAGGTGAGCAGGAATCGTTCGGGCAGGGTGAACTCGCCTTTAAGCCGCAGATAGCCGCGCGTCTTGCCGGGAAGGAGGTCGTCGCGCGTGACCGAACCCGTTGCCTCGAGCAGACCAGTCGCGAAGGCCTGACGGTAGCGCAGGCCAAGGGTCTGGGATTGGCGCGCCGTAAGGTACGGGGTCAACGTCAGGTCGGCGGATTTTCCAAGGACGATGAAATAGGGCAGCTTGATCCCGGTCCCGAGGTCCGATGTCGTGCGGATCGAAGGCATCAGGAAGCCCGTGGCCCGCTTCAGTGTCGGATCGGGCATCCGCAGGCGCGGGATATAGAGGATCGGCACCCCTGCCAGACGGAACTGGGCGCGGTCGAAGTAGATCTGCCGCTCGACCTCGTCATGGACCACGCGGCGGGCGCGGATTTCCCACAGGGGCGTCGGATCCCCTTCGCAGACCTTGCAGGAGGAGGCTGCGACGGTCTGCAGAGCAGTATACCGGCCCGCCACCCGCACAATCCGGTTCGCGGCCATCTGCAACTGCTGGTTCAGGACCAGCCGGGCGCTAGTGAGGATGCCCTCGGACAGATCGGCGGCAAGGTCGGCCTGGCTGGCCAGGATCAGGGAATTGCCGGTCTCTTCGGTCAGGACGATGGGCCCTGTAATCTCCAGCCGGTTGGAGGCCTGGTCGAAGACGATACGCTGCGCCTTGAGGCGGCGCCCCTTGAAGAACACTTCGACATTGCCGTCCGCGATGAGCTTCGTGTCGCCCGTGATCTGAAGGCTGTCCGACACAAGCGTCGCCTGGTCCTGCGCGCTGGCGGGAAGGGCCAGGGTCAACAGGGCGACGAAGAGGATCAGGAACTGGCGCATCTCAGCCATCTTCCAGATGCAGAAGCAGACCCAGGGACAGCATCACTGCCGCGATTGGCGGGCTCCAGGCGGCAAGGAGGACCGGGATTTGCCCCGTGTCGCCAAGGGCTTGTGCGAAATTCCTCAGGAAGTAGAAACCGAACCCCGCCAGTAGCGCATAAAGGACCATGCGCCCCGTGCCCCCGAACCGGACATGGCGCATGGTGAAGCCTGCGGCCACCAGGACCATGGCTGCCATCAGGAGGGGCAGGGCCAGTTCCATCTGATACCAAAGCTTGTAGGCCTGTGCCGAGAATCCGGCACGCTCCAGATCGCCGATATACCTTGGCAGATCCCAGAAGGCGATGGCAGATGGCGTGCCAAAGCTGTCGCGGATGCGTTCGGGGGTCAGGTCCGAAGGAAGTGCCACCGGGCCCGGGTCGATCACCGCCGTGAGTTCAGGGTTGGGGCTGGTCAGGTCCCATGACTTGGTGCCGGTCAGTTCCCATGCACCTTCGATCAGGCGGGCTGTCTCGGCCTCGACCCGTTTGCCGGGGGTACCGTCCTTGTCGAAGCCGACGAAGGTCACGCCGAAAAGCTCGGTCCCGTCGAGGTTCGACCGTGCCGCCTGAATAACGGTCTGCCCAGTTTCGGACCCTTGCCGCAGCCACAATCCGGTGTCGGCCACCGACAGCACCGACCGACCGCCTTGGCTAAGCTCGGACCGCTTGTCGTCATATGCCTTCGAGGTCGCCGCAACGAGCGGGTTGAAAAGCGCCACCGCAAGCAACCCAAGCGCGATGGACACCAAAAGCGGCGTCATCAGGAAGCGCAGCCCCGACCGGCCCGCCGCGCGCACGACGACCAGCTCGGACGACCGCGCGAGGCCAAGGAAATTCGCGATCGCCCCCATGACCATGATCAGGGGCAGGATGCGGTACAGCGTCTGGGGCACGTTCAGAAGCGACAGTTCCGCCGCCCCGGCAAGCCCGATACCCGCGTCGGAAAACCGGCGCAGCTGTTCGATCATGTCGATCAGCATCAGGATGGCGAAGAAGATCAGGAAGACCTTCCCCACAGTGCCCAGAAACCGCCGCGCGATGTAAAGGCTCAGCGTCACGCCAGCACCCTCCGCCGTCGGGGTCGCTGCGCCTGCCACAAGAGCCCTGCCGCCAAGGCGATCCCGAAAACCGGGGCCAGATAGAGCACTGGCCAGGCTGCGGCCGAGGCAAGGGCCGCACTGCCCGCCCAGGTCCAGACCAGCTGCAGCGCAATCAAAAGCGCCACTGCAAGTGCCATCTGCCGCCAGAGGCCAAAGCGCGAGAAACTTCCCAGCATCAGCGACGCAAAGCCGATCAGAGGTGCCGCGACGGACAGGAGCGGGGCGGCAAGCCGGGAATGACCTTCCTCCAGCATCTGGGCGAGGCTGGACCCGGTTGCCGCCTGCGCCTCTGGCGACGCTGCAAGTAGCAGGGGCGTCGGCAGGGCATTCAGTGCGACCTGTCCACCGCCATCGACCGAGACAAGACCTGCAAGATCCAGCGTGAAGTCGGAAAACCGCGTGACCGCCATTCGCGCCCCGTCGCGGGTCAGCGTCTGGGTCGATCCGTCAACCATCACCAGCTTGGGCGCGATCTCGCCCCGGACCAGAAACGCCTTGCGCGCAGAGTGAATGGCGCGATCGGTAGCCGCACGCTCATCGGACAAGAAGAGGTCCAGAAGCTCGCCGGTCGGGCTGATCTCGCGGATGTACAGAGTGACGCCGGTTGCGGGGTGCATGAACTGCCCGGCATTCAGAAACCGGGCGGTCACGTTCTGCGATATCTCGGCGCTGCGTTCGCTAAGGATGCGCTGGCTGGCCGGGACGAGGACATTGGTCAGCACCGCCTGCATGATCATCACTGTCAGACCAAAGTAGAGGACCGGACGGGCAAGGCGGAAGGCGGAAAAGCCGGTGGCCTGCATCACGACGAGTTCGGATTCCTGCATCAGGCGGTTCGTCACATAGACCGCCGCCGCAAAGGCTGCGACCGGCAACACAAGCCGGATCGCATTCGGCAGGGTGAGGATCGTGAACTCAAGAAACACCAGTGCGGACTGCCCGTCGCCGATCAACTGATCAAAGAGGCCAACCGCGCGGTTGACCCAATAGACCGCGACCAGCACCAGGGCAAAAAAGCCAAACAGCGCGAGGAGTTGCGACAAGAGATATCTGTCGAATCTAGACACGCCCGACCCGGCCCCTACAACATATTGCGGCGACCCTAGCGGAATTCACCGGCGGCGAAAACTGCTATCTGGCCAATCGGCGGGGCCGGTTGTAGCGTCCCAGGACAAGTCCCCGCCAAAAGGGCGAACCCACCCAGACGAAAGAGCGCATGATGCCGAAACCCCTGCCGATCCAGTTCCAGAGCACCGATCTTGACGGCCTTGCCACCCAGAAGGGTCGCATTGCGGTTCTGGCCGATCCGGGCCAGCCACCAAGCCCGGGGTTTCGCAAGCTTGACCGGCTGACCAAGGGCGCGCTGACACGGGCGGCGGAGTCCGACGCGTTTGGCAAGCTGAAAGCGGGTGAGGCGATGGACCTTGCTTTTCCGCCCGGGATTGCTGCGGATGCCGTGCAACTGATCCGCCTGCCAAAGAAGGTTGATCAGGCCCAGGCGCGCAAAGCCGGGGCGGCAGTCGGGCGCACGCATGGGGCTGGCGGCTCGCTGGTTCTGGCCGAGGCGCACGCCCGCGCGGCCGACATCGCTTTCGGGCTGGCCATGCGAGCTTATGACTTTGACAGCCACAAGACCGGCGAAAAGACCGCGCCTGGCCCGGTCACCCTGATGGCGGCCAATCCGGAAGCCGTGGCGAAGACGGCCGCACCGATGGCCGCCGTCGCTGAGGGGGTCTTCTTCACCCGCGACCTTGTAAACGAACCCGCCAACGTCCTGACAACGCATGATTTCGCCGCCCGCCTTGCCGCGATGCAGGAACTTGGCCTCGACGTCGAGATCCTGGAAGAAGACGAGTTGATGAAGCTCGGCATGGGCGCGCTTCTGGGGGTCGGGCAGGGGTCGGAAAGCCCCTCGAAGGTCGTCGTGATGCAGTGGCACGGCGGCAAGAAGGGTGATGCCCCCTTCGCGCTTATCGGCAAGGGCGTGGTGTTCGACACCGGCGGCATCTCGATCAAGCCTGCGGGCGGCATGGAAGAGATGACGATGGACATGGGCGGCGCCGGCGTCGTCGCGGGCGTGATGCGGACGCTGGCGCTGCGCAAGGCCAAGGCCAATGTCGTGGGCCTCGTCGGGCTGGTAGAGAACATGCCAGACGGGCGCGCGCAGCGTCCGGGCGACATCGTGAAATCGATGAAGGGCGACACGATCGAGGTGATCAATACCGATGCCGAAGGGCGTTTGGTGCTGGCCGACGTGATGTGGTACGCGCAAGAGCGTTTCAAGCCGACCGGCATGATCGACCTTGCCACTCTGACTGGCGCGATCATCGTGGCACTTGGGCACGAAAACACGGGCGTCTTCTCGAACAACGATGATCTGTGCAATGCCTTCCTGGCCGCAGCCAAGGCGGAAGGCGAAGGTGCCTGGCGGATGCCGATGGGCGATGCTTATGACGCCAAGCTGAAGTCGCGCCTGGCCGACATGATGAACGTCGGCGGCCGCGACGGCGGCGCAATTACGGCAGCGCAGTTCCTGCAACGCTTTGTCAAACCGGACATGCCCTGGTGCCACCTCGACATCGCGGGGACGGCACTACTGAAGTCCGACAGCCCGCTTGCTCCGAAAGGCGCGACTGGCTGGGGCGTGATGGCGCTGGACCGGCTGATCCGCGACAAGTTCGAAAAGCACTGACAGGCAGGTCGGCCCGATGGGCACCGTGATGTTCTACCAGCTCCTGCGCTCGGCACCGGAGGACACGCTGGCGATCAACGCGCCGCGGGCGCTGGGGCAGGGCTGGCGCGTCATGGTCCGCGGGACCGACCAGGCAGCACTGGAGCGGCTGGACGCAGCGCTTTGGCTGAAAGGCGGGGACGAAAGCTTTTTGCCCCACGGTCTGGCGGGTGGGCCGCAGGACGCCGACCAGCCGGTGCTTCTGGGCAAGGGTGCAGCCGGGAACGGCGCGAAAGTGCTGGCTTTGGTTGACGGGGCGGAAGCCTCGGATGCCGAGATCGCGGCAATGGAACGGGTGTGGGTGCTTTTCGATGGCAACGATCCCGACCGCCTTCAGGCCGCCCGTGGCCAGTGGAAAGCCATGACCGATGCCGGACACCCGGCCCAATACTGGTCCGAGGAGTCCGGCAAATGGGAGAAAAGGGCCGAAAAGAACGCCGTGGGGCCGGAAAGCTGACCTAACCCTTGCGCAACAGCCGCGCGACCTCGGGGGCGAAATAGGTGAGAATGCCGTCGCAACCCGCCCGCTTGAACGCCAGCAGGCTTTCCAGCATCGCCTTTTCCCCGTCAAGCCAGCCATTCTGGGCCGCCGCCTTGATCATCGCGTATTCGCCCGACACTTGGTAGGCAAAGGTCGGGGCGCCGAAGGTCTCTTTTACCCGCGCGCAGATGTCGAGGTAGGGCATCCCCGGTTTGACCATCACCATGTCGGCACCTTCGGCCAGGTCCCGCGCGACCAACCGCAGCGCCTCATCCCGGTTGGCCGGGTTCATCTGGTAGGTCTTCTTGTCACCCTTCAGCGCGCCCGACGCCCCGACAGCATCGCGGAACGGACCGTAGAAGGCCGAGGCGTATTTGGCCGCATAACTCAGGATCGCGGTGTCCTTGTGACCCGCAGCTTCGAGGGCCGCGCGCATCGCCCCGATCCGGCCATCCATCATGTCCGAGGGGCCAAGAATGTCGGCCCCCGCCTCAGCCTGGGCCAGCGCCATGCGGACCAGCGCTTCGACAGTCTCGTCATTCAGGATGACGTCGTCGACCACCAGCCCGTCATGGCCATAGGCGTTGTAGGGATCAAGGGCGACATCCGTCATCACCGCGATGTCTGGCACCTGCGCCTTGATCGCCCGGATTGCGCGATTGGTCAGGTTTTCCGGGTTCCACGCCTCTTCACAGCCTGCGGTCTTCGCCTTTGGATCGGTGTAGGGAAAAAGGCAGATCACCGGAATGCCAAGGTCGCGCGCCCGGGCGGCAGCCTCGACCACCAGTTCCAGCGAAAGCCGCTCGACCCCGGGCATCGAGGCGACCGGCTGGCGCTGGTTCACCCCGTCACACAGGAAGACCGGCCAGATCAGATCACCTATCGCAAGGGTTGTTTCCTGGGTCAGCGCCCGCAACGATGCCGTGCGCCGCAAGCGGCGAAAGCGGGTCAGCGGATAGGATGCCTGAACGGGCTGCATGAAATGGCTCCTTCTTCCCGGGTCAAAGCAGGGACTTGCGGCTTGCCCATCTGCCTGCCATGGAAAGACATCGGCCTCAAGCAAGCTCTTGAGGCAAAGCGGCTGTGCGGCAAGGAGACCGGGCAAGGTGGACGTCTTCGATATAGCCCTCGAGGTTATTGACCTCAGGTCGTTTTCGAACCTCTGGTACTGGATCGCGCTCGCCGTGCTGTGGTCTTCGGTCAGCCACTGGGTTCTGGGCGTTCCCCATGACATGATTCAGCGCGCGCGTCGTGAGGGCGGCCAACCGCTTGCCGACGTCGAGGATCTGGTGCGGATCAATATCACGCGCCTTCTGCATCTCGTCGACAGCGGGGCGCTGATCATGGTGGGCGTGGCCGGGTTCTGGTTGTCGACACTGGCCGTTCTGGCCTTCTACTACGATATCGAATTCGCCAAAGCCCTGTTCTTGCTGGTCGGACCGCTGGCCGTCGTGCTGTGGGTCAGCGTTGCCGAAGGCAGACGGATCGTCGCCGGGGCAAACCAGGGTGAGGCGCTCCTCCGGCGGCTCACGGTGCATCGCCGGATCGTGCAGGTCATCGGGATCATCTCGATCGCGGTGACGGCTTTCTATGGCACATGGCTGAACATCAGCGTCTCGATCCTGAACTGATCTACGGGACTTCCACGCATGACTGCCGAACGCATCTTGATGGGCGGTGCGCCCGAGGGGTTTGATGCCCGGATCGTGGTCCGCGAACTGTCGCGCGGCCAGTCGGTGGTGCATGTCGCGCGCGACGACAAGCGGGCCGAGGCAATGCGGGCTGCTCTGGCGGTGATGGCGCCCGAGGTCGTGGTGCTGGACTTTCCGGCATGGGACTGCCTGCCCTATGACCGGGTGAGCCCCAACCCCGAGATTTCCGCCCGGCGGATGGCGACGCTCGCGGTGTTGGCTGACGGGCTGCCCGGGCCTTTCGTGGTGCTGACGACGCTGAATGCAGCGACGCAGAAAATGCCCACGCGCGCCGTGGTGCAGGCCGCTTCGTTCCGCGCTTCGGTCGGCGAGCGGGTGGATGAGGCGCGACTGAAGGGATTTCTCGCGCGGATGGGCTTCACGCCAGTGTCGACGGTGGCAGAGCCCGGGGATTACGCGCTGCGGGGCGGGATCGTGGACATTTTCCCGCCCGGACGCGGGGGGCCGATCCGGCTGGACTTCTTCGGCGATGTCCTTGATGGGGCAAGACGCTTTGACCCCGAGACGCAGCGGACGACGGAGAAGCTGAAAAGAGTCGAGTTTTCCGCGGTTTCCGAAGTGATCCTCGATGAGGCGGCCATCGCACGCTTCCGGCAGAACTACCGGATCAGTTTCGGCACGGCGGGTACGGATGACCCGTTGTACGAAGCGGTCAGCGCAGGTCGGAAGCACCAGGGGATGGAGCATTGGCTGCCCTTCTTCCATGCCGGTCTGGAGACGATCTTCGACTATCTGCCCGATGCCTCGGTCCTGCTGGATGATCAGGTCACCGCCGCGCGGTTGTCGCGGTGGGAAGGGATCGACGACAGCTTTGACGCCCGCCACGAGGCGATGAGCGCGAAGGGTCGGATGGACACGGTCTACAAACCGGTCCCCGCCGAGGAGTTGTATCTGAACGATGCGGCTTGGGACCGGGCGGTTGCCGAGCACCGGGTGGTGCAGCTTTCGCCCTTGCCGCAAAGTCCAGGGCCGGGAGTGCTGGACGCAGGCGCGCGGGCGGGGCGAAACTTCGCACCTGAGCGGCAGCAGGAGAAGATCAATCTTTTCGGTGCTTTGGTAGATCATCTTCAAGCGCTTGCGAAGTCGGGGCAAGTGGTGGTTGCCTCGTGGTCGGAGGGTGCGAGGGAACGCTTGAAGGGCCTTTTGTCCGACAACGGCCTGCAGGGTGCGAAAGAGATCGCCGACTTCCGCGAGGTACCCGAAGGCAAGGGCGGGCTGTTCCTTGTGGTCTGGCCGCTGGAGGCCGGTTTTGTCGCCCCGGGACTGGCGGTCGTCTCGGAGCAGGACGTGCTCGGTGAACGGCTGACGGCCAAGCCACGACGGAAGCGCAAGGCCGACAACTTCCTGCGCGAGGTCGACACGCTGTCCCCGGGCGACTTGGTGGTTCATGTCGAACATGGCGTCGGGCGCTATCTCGGGATCGAGACGATCACGGCGCTGGGTGCCCCCCATGCCTGCGTGATGCTGGAATATGCGGAGAATGCAAAGCTTTACCTGCCGGTCGAGAACATCGAACTGCTCAGCCGCTATGGCCATGAGGAGGGGCTGCTGGACCGTCTCGGCGGCGGGGCCTGGCAGGCGAAGAAGGCCAAGCTCAAGGAACGGATCAAAGAGATCGCCGACCGGCTGATGCGGGTCGCGGCGGAACGGGCGCTGCGTCATGCGCCGATCCTGGAGGCTCCGCATTCGATCTGGGAGGCTTTTGCGGCCCGCTTCCCCTATCAGGAGACTGACGACCAGCTGACAGCGATTGCCGATGTGGTGGCGGACCTTGAAAAGGGCTCACCCATGGACCGGCTGATCGTCGGCGACGTGGGCTTCGGCAAGACCGAGGTCGCGATGCGGGCGGCATTCGTGGCGGCCTTGTCCGGGATGCAGGTCGCGGTGATCTGCCCGACGACTTTGCTGGCGCGGCAGCACTATCGCAGCTTTGTGGAGCGGTTCCGGGGATTTTCCATTTCTGTCAGGCCATTGTCGCGCTTTGTTAGCGTTAAGGATGCCAATGCCACCCGCGCTGCGATGGCGGATGGGTCGGTGGACATCGTCGTCGGGACCCATGCTCTGCTGGCTAAAGGGATCACCTTCAAGAAGCTCGGGCTGCTGGTCATCGACGAAGAGCAGCACTTTGGCGTCACGCACAAGGAACGGCTGAAGGAGATGCGGTCCGAGGTCCATGTGCTGACCCTGACCGCGACGCCGATCCCGCGGACCTTGCAGCTGTCGCTGACCGGGGTGCGC
>JBKDYO010000086.1:0-10006 GCA_046305855.1 Paracoccaceae bacterium | reverse complement strand
TTTTCCCGACCTTGCACCCCCTCCCCTACCGCCGCACACTCCCTCCAACCCCGGAGGACCCCCATGCGCGCAGCCCTTCTCCTCGCCCTTCTCGCCGCCACTCCAGCGCATGCCGCCTGCCAAGGCGATGAGGCCTTTTCCTGCCGGATCGGCAAGAAGACCCTCGATGTCTGCTACTGGAAGGGCATGCTGACCTACCGCTTCGGGCCCGAGGGCAGGCCGGAACTCACCCTCAACGAACGCCTGGAAACCGTCGATTTCATGCCCTGGCCCGGCATCGGGCGGGCGATCTGGGACTCGGTGGTGTTCGAGAACGAGGGCGTCACCTACGAGGTCTGGTCCGCGTTCGACAAGATGGACGAAAACGCCGTCATGGAAGGCGGGGTCAATGTGATGCAGGGGACCGAGACGCTTGCGACCCTGACCTGCAACAAGGGCAGCGTCGGGCGTGGACTGGAGGGGCTCAGCGATCTCAAGGCCGGGATCGGCCAGTGCTGGGATTACGACAGCCGGACCTGGGGCCTTTGCAACTAGGCGGGCGGCGGAATCACGGCCTCCCAGGCCTCGCCCATCGCCAGGATGCAGGCCGTGCCATCGGCATAGCTTTGCACCAAGGTCCAGTCTCCCGAGGCTTTGGTCCAGACCTCCAGCACGGTTTCGGTATCGCGCAGGCCTGACCCCGACACCTCGGCCCCCGTCAGTCGCTGGAGAAGCTCGGACCTTGGCACGCAGATCACCTCGGCAATCGGGCTTTGCGCCGAAACCGGGGTCGCCAGAACCAGAAGAGGGATGAGTCGTCGCCACATGCATGGAATCGTAACACGGGTGTGACGCATTTCACCCGGTTTTTGCAGTCAGGTGCCGTCTTCCACAAAGGGCCATACCGGAACGTCGATCCCAGCCGCCCGCAGGATGTCACGCAACCGCAGGGCTTCGGCCCGCATCGGGCCGGAGCGCCGGGCAAGGTCGTCATTCCGCAGCCCGCCCGCATCGAATTCGGCGAAACGGGCGTCCAGCTTGGCCAGCTTCACCTCGGGGAATTGCGAATTTGCATGCCCCCGCGCGCGTTTTTCGCCGAACTCTTCCAGCGACTTCACGGCATAGTGGTGCAGCGCCGCGACCGAGGTGTCGGGCGCAACCGTGGCCGTCAGCCCCTTGAAGGCCGCGTCACGACCGGACGGCAGGACATAGCGCCCTTCGGTGATGGACACCCGGTGGATACCGATGCCCGCCAGCCGGGTCCGCCGCGCGATGGCCTTGACGGTGTGGCTCTCGGCGGCGTCGGACGGCAGGGCGTCGGTAAAGCGTTCCGTCACGGGCAGGGGACGCCAGACCTGCTGCCCCCGCTGCCGAAGACCACCCAATTCACCGCGATGGCCGACACATCGTCCGGAAACCGCGCGATGAAATCGGCGATGGAGGCGTCCTGATGCAGGACCAGAAACTCATCGGCGTCGAAGAAGGCGATCCAGTCCGCCTCGACGTGCCTGCGCGCGTGGTCGTAGGCACGCCTTTGCGGCCGCGCGCCGACCGAATGGGGCCAGTCGAGATGCAAAAGCTCGTCCGCTTCGTCCAGCGCCCGCAGGACTTCGGTCGTGCCATCGTCGCTGGCATTGTCATAGATCAGGATGTCGTTGAAGCCCAAGGCCTTGTAATGGGCAAGCCATTCGACAAGCCCGCGGATTTCGTTCCGGACGATGGCGCAAAGGGCGATGCGGGGCGCGGTCATGCTTCATCTAGCCTCGCTGAAGCGCGACCCGCAAGCCACGCCTGAGTCCCGCCCGCCACAGTGCGGCCCCCATATTCTGCGGCGTGAATAAGGGGCTTCCCGAAATGCATGGGCCTCTCCTATAGTCTGTACATGGAAACGGGGGAAACACCCGGCCTAGAGGCAGGTACAACAACATAGCAAGGAGGGGGCCGATGCGCTGCCCATTCTGCGGCAACATCGACACGCAAGTGAAGGACTCGCGACCTGCGGAGGATCACGTCTCGATCCGCCGCCGTCGCTTCTGTCCCGCCTGCGGCGGCCGCTTCACCACGTATGAACGCGTCCAGCTGCGCGATCTCGTCGTCATCAAGTCCTCGGGCAAGCGCGAGGATTTCGACCGGACCAAGCTGGAACGCTCGATCCGCATCGCGATGCAGAAGCGTCCGATCGATCCAGAACGCATCGACCAGATGATCAGCGGAATCGTGCGGCGGCTGGAAAGCCTCGGCGATACCGACATCTCGTCCAAGGTGATCGGCGAGATCGTGATGGAAAGCCTCGCGCGGATCGACACGGTCGCCTATGTGCGCTTTGCCAGCGTTTACAAGAACTTCCAGACCGCAGACGACTTTGACGGCTTCGTGTCAGAGCTTCGGCCCGGAGCCGCCGGGGAAGAGTGACCGACACCGAACACATGTCCCATGCCCTGCGCCTTGCTGCGCGGGGCTTGGGCAATGTCTGGCCCAACCCCGCCGTTGGCTGCGTGCTGATCAAGGACGGCCAAGTGGTCGGGCGCGGCTGGACCCAACCGGGCGGGCGACCCCATGCTGAAGTGCGCGCCTTGCAGCAGGCCCAAGGGGCAGCGGCAGGCGCAACTGCCTATGTCACGCTGGAGCCCTGCGCGCACCATGGCCAGACCCCACCCTGTGCCGAGGCGCTTATCGCCGCGAAGGTGGCCCGCGTCGTGACCGCCCTGACCGATCCCGACCCGCGGGTTTCCGGCAAGGGCCATGCGATGCTGCGTCAGGCCGGCATCGCCGTGACCGAAGGGGTCCTGACCGCCGAGGCGGCCCGGCTGAACGCAGGCTTTCTCAAGCGGGTAACGCAGGGCCTGCCCTTCGTCACGGTAAAGCTTGCCGCCACGCTGGATGGCCGGATCGCCACGGCGTCGGGCGAAAGCCGTTGGATCACCGGGCCCGAGGCGCGGCGCAAGGTGCATGCCCTGCGGATGTCGCATGATGCCGTGATGGTCGGCTCGGGCACTGCACTGGCCGATGATCCTGACCTGACCATCCGCGACATGGGTGCCACGCACCAGCCGGTGCGCATCGTCATTGACCGGATGCTGGCCCATGCGCCCGACAGCCGGCTTGGCCGGACGGCACGGCAAAGCCCGGTCTGGCTGGTGCATGGGCCCAAGGCCGATACGGCCGCGCGCGACGCCTGGGCCAAGACCGGCGCCACGCTGATCGAGACAGCCGAGGTCGGCGGGCACCTCGACCTTGACGCAGCACTGCGGGCGCTTGCGGAACGGGGGCTGACGCGCGTCCTCAGCGAAGGCGGCAGCACACTTGCCGCGGCTCTCATCCGGGCCGGATTGGTCGACGACCTGGCGCTATTCAGCGGGGCGGCCCTGATCGGGGCCGAAGGACATCCCGCGCTCGGCCCGCTTCACCTGTCCGCACTGCAGGACGCCCCACGCCCGACCCTGCGCGAGACGCTGCGGCTTGGTCCAGACCTCTGTTCCCTATGGCAGATGCAGCCGCGCGTCTGACGGCTTAGCGTGGCAGCTTGTCGTTCTCGACAGGGGCGCCGATCTCGACGCCCTGGAGCACGTCCTCGACCGCACGGTTCACGGATACCATGCAAGTCTGGCAGATTTCGTAAGTCACAAAAGTCGGGTGCCGCTCGCCGATATCGTCGCACGAGGTCCAGTCCGCTTCACCGTCCAGCCTGACACTTCCGCAGAAGGAACATTTCGTGTCCCGAGCCGCTGAATCATACTGCCAGCGGTTCAGCGGCGGCGAAAAATGCCAAGCATCGCGCAGGTCATGCACCATAAGCGCCCGCCCATCCTTCATCGGCTGGATGGTCATCTGGAACAGTCGCGCCATGCTTGGGGAATCGCAGCGATACTGCACGCGCAGCGTGCGCTTGTGCTCCAGCACCGTGTCGATCATCCGGGCCGTTGCCGCCCGCGTGTCCTCACCAGCGATCTGTGACATGACCGAGGTTGAAAGAACTTTGTTTGAAAGCGCACCGTTCGCGCCCCCGCTGAGCGCAAACTCGTCCCATTCGCCGCCGACCCACAGCACGCGATATTCGCTGTCTACCACGGCGTAGACCTGCTGGAACTTCACTGCACTCGCCCTCCCCAGCGTCGTCAGCACAGGGGACGTTAGCACAGTTACGCAGGAAATCTTCTCCGAAGTTTACACTTCGCAGAGGTTTCTTGTGACCCGGAGATCAAAGTGTCAACGCAAGTTGACAACTCCCCCCGATACTGCGGGCAGAATCGTGGTTCTGACCATCGCGGCGATGTCGCTCGCCGCGAGGCCCGCCCAAGCATACATCTGGTTCGGGCTTGCCTGATCGATGAACTTGTCCGGCAAAGTCATCGTGCGCACCGCGCCGCGCCGGTCCAGTGCCCCGCTCGCCGCCAGGTGGTGCAAGACCAACGCCCCGAACCCGCCGGTCGAGCCCTGCTCCAGCGTGACCAGACAGCGATGGTGGCGATAAAGCTGGTCGATCAGCGCAGTATCCAGCGGCTTGGCAAAGCGGGCATCGGCCACGGTGACCGAAATCCCCTCGGCCTCCAGGATCGTCGCTGCAGCCAGCGCCTCACCAAGATGCGCGCCAAAGGACAGCAATGCCACGTCCGCGCCCTCGCGCAGGATGCGTCCCTTGCCGATGGGCAGCGCCTGCCCCCGTTCGGGCATCGTCACGCCCATCCCCTCACCGCGCGGATAGCGCAGGGCGATCGGACCGTCGTCATGGCCCGCCGCGGTCGAGATCATGTGCACGAGGTCAGCCTCGTCCCCGGCGGCCATCACCGTCATGTTCGGCAGGTTCGCCAGGAACATGATGTCGAAGGCCCCGGCATGGGTCGCCCCGTCCTGCCCGACAAGCCCGGCCCGGTCGATGGCAAAGCGCACGGGCAAGTTCTGCAGCGCGACATCATGCACGATCTGGTCGTAGCCGCGTTGCAGGAAGCTGGAATAGATCGCGCAGAAGGGCCGCATCCCCCCCGCCGCAAGGCCGGCCGCGAAGGTCACTCCGTGCTGTTCGGCTATACCGACGTCGAAGACCCGCGCCGGGAACCGCTTTTGCATCACGTCCAGCCCAGTGCCCCCCGGCATCGCCGCGGTGATCGCCACGATCCGCGGATCGCGGGCAGCCTCGTCCGTCAGGGACTGGCCAAATACGGCGGTGTAATTCGGCGCGTTGGCAGGCGTCTTGTGCTGCTTGCCGGTGGCGATGTCGAACTTCGCCACCCCGTGATACTTGTCGTCCGCCCCTTCTGCCGGGCCATAGCCGCAGCCCTTCTTGGTGACGACATGCAAAAGGACCGGCCCTTCCGCCCGCTCGCGCATCGACCGGAGCGCATGCAGCAGCATCGGGACGTCATGGCCGTTGACCGGGCCGAAGTAGGAAAAGCCCAGCTTTTCGAACAGGGTCACGCCACCGGGCCGGTCGGCGACCATCTCGCGCGCGCGCCGTGCGCCTTCGCGTAAGGGGCCGGGCAGGTGATCTTCCAGCCCCTCGGCAATCGCCTTCAGGGTCGCCAGCGGCCCTTTGCTGGCAATGCTGTTGAGATAGGTCTGCATCGCGCCCACGGGCGGCGCGATGGACATGTCGTTGTCGTTCAGCACTACGAACAGCCGCTTGCCCAGGTGCCCGGCATGGTTCATCGCCTCATAGGCCATGCCCGCCGTGATCGCCCCGTCGCCGATGACTGCGACCGTATCACCCACCGCCTGCCCCATCTCGCGCGCCATGGCAAAGCCTAGCGCGGCCGAGATCGAGGTCGAGGAATGCGCGGCCCCAAAGGGATCGTATTCGCTTTCGCTGCGCTTGGTGAACCCGCTCAGACCCTCGGCCTGGCGGAGCGTCAGCATCCGGTCCCGCCGGCCGGTCAGGATCTTGTGCGGATAGCACTGGTGGCCCACGTCCCAGATCAGCTTGTCGCGCGGGGTGTCGAAGACCGCGTGCAGGGCAACGGTCAGTTCGACCACGCCCAGCGATGATCCAAGATGCCCCCCGGTCTGGCTGACAACCTCGATCACCTCGCGGCGGAGTTCGTCCGCCAACTGTGGCAGATCGCGATCCGGCAAGGCCCGCAGGTCGGCGGGGCTCGCCACGCGGTCAAGCATCGGTTTCGGGGTCAGGCTGGCGACGGAACCGGGCGCGGTCATGGCGGCCTCCTTGGGGTCAAAAGGTGCCGTGTGGGGTTGGCCACACGGCACAAGTGCCTGTCGTCCGACAGGAAGGGAACCGGGGCCCGAGGGTCCCGCATCCGGCACCGTGGAAGAGCCGGATCATGGTCTCGCAGGCCGAGAGGGCATCCCCCGCGGCCTGCGCGATTGTCAGGCCAGCCCGTGCTCTTCGATCACCAGTGGCGCCTCAAGCGCGCCATAGGGCGAAGGGGTCTGGCGGCTTTCTTCGGGAAGCAGCAATCCGACCAGGTAGATCGCCCAGACGAAAAGCCCGATGCCGACCAGGAACGCGCCACCTAGGAACGCGCCCCAGACCATCTGGCCCAGTGCCCAGACCCGGAGGTGGATCGCTTGATCCGGCTCGTGGAAGTACGGTTTGTCAGACATGTTCTTCCCTCAATCCAACGGCGCGTAGCCGTGTTCCTGTGCCCAGACGTACCAGTTGTCGACCACGGTGCCGGTCAGAAGGATGCCGATACCGCCGGTCAGGGTGACCAGCACCGCGAACCACCAGGCCCAGCGGTGGATGCCTTCCATCGTGGCGTTGAAGCCCATGGTCCAGCGCCAGAACAGGGCGGCCCGTTCGGACGCGGTACCCCGGTCGACGATCTGTTCAAGCTCCCGGTCGCCGCCAAAGCGGCTGACGGCCAGGATCGTCGCCCCGTGCATCGCGAACAGCAGTGCCGACCCGTAAAGGAAGACGATGCTCAGCGCGTGGAACGGGTTGTAGAACAGGTTTCCGTAGGTCAGGCTGAAGTTGTTGGTCCAGTCGAGGTGGCTGAAGATGCCGTAAGGCACGGCGTGGCTCCAGCTGCCCATCATGATCGGCCGGATCAGGCCCAGCACCAGGAACAGCCAGATCGCCGAGGCGAAGGCCCAGCTGACATGCTTGCCCATCCCCAAGGCCTGCGCACGAAGGTAGGTGCGGACCCACCAGGCGCAGACGCTGATCAGAAGGAAGAAGCTGGCGATGATCCAGAGCCCCCCTTCCGCGAGGGGCGCCATCCCAAGGCCGTATTCCTCGGCCGGGGGTTCAAGGCTGAACCAGAAGAGGTCGCGCAGGAAGACCGCCGGGTTGAAGCCCGCCTGATACCAGTACCAGCCGCCGACGGTGACAAACCACACCAGCCCGGACGCCAGCGAGATCACCCCCATCGTGCCCAGATAGACCGGTCCCAGCTGGGCGTTGCCAAGCCAGCCCGCGAGGCTGGAGAAGCTTGCCCCCCGGGTCCGGTTGGACAGCTCCACCCCCTCGGTCATCCCCATTTCCGGGGCGCCGCGGACCTGCACTTGCGTGAAGATGTTCTGATACTCAGCCATTGACGCCTCCCGGAATGCCTGCCCACCAGGGCAGTTGCAGCCACCAGTCCCACCAGACGACCCACTGGTCGAACCAGATCGTGCCCGAGATGACGATGCAGACCGCCGACCAGAAGCCTGCGTTCAGTGCCAGCAAGAGGCCGACGCGGTGGATGCCCAGCGTGCCGACCGAATATCCGATGAGGTCACGGAAATAGGTGTCCTCGTGATCCGGCGTCCGCATCTCGCGGCCCTTCTCGGGGTTTGCCGCGGACAGGATCAGCGCCCCATGCAGGGCCAGGGCCAGCGCATTGGTGAAGAAGAAGCTCACCGCGACCATATGCGCCGGGTTGTAGTGAAAGTTGCCGTAGGTGTAGCCGGTGTTCGACACCCAATCGAGGTGCGTCCAGATCCCGTAGGGAAAGGCATAGCCCCAGGCCCCCATCAGCGCGGGCCGGATCACCACAAGCGTCACATAGGCAAAGATCGCGACGCTGAAGGCAAAGGGTACATGGTAGCCCATTCCCAGCTTGCGGCAGATTTCCACCTCACGCAGAGCCCAGGACACGAAGGCCCCGATCGCGCAGATGGTGATGATCTGCCAAAGGCCACCCTCGCGGAGCGGCGCCATCGCCATCCCCATCTCGACTGGCGGCGGGTTGATCGAAATCAGCCAGGGGTTCCAGGTTCCCTGCAGCACGGCCCCGTACAGGATCAGCACGGTGCCGAGCACGGCAAAGAAGAAGGTCAGGACGCCGAAGAATCCGACATAGAAGGGGCCGACCCAGAAGTCGAACAGGTTACCCCCGATCAGCGTGCCCCCCGGCACGCGGTATTTTCGTTCGAAGCTGAGCAGAGCCATGCTTCCCTCTCCGTGATCTCAGGTCACTGCCACCAATGGGCGCTGTCGGTGGGCGTGCCGGAAGTGTGACGTGCGAAAGGTTGTCGCGGGCGGCGAAGCCAGGGCGCCGCCGCCCGCGACGATCACTCAGGCCTACTCGGTCGCTTCGGGGGCGGTGTAAGTGTACTTCGCCGCCGCGATGTCGAACCAGTTGTAAGCCGGCGTGCTGAGCAGCACGAGGTGGATCATTGCGGCCAAGAGGAACAGGAACACGCCCTGTGCCACGAAGACACGCCGAGGATCGAAGATGAGCCAGATTTTGTAGAACTTGGACATTTGCGTTCCTCCTCAGAACCACGGGCGCCAGATGTAGACCGCCAAATGCGCAACGACGGCGATGGTCACGAACAACCAAAGCCCCTGCATGTAGACGGAGTGCAGTTCTTGCGCCTGCTCGTCGGTGAGACCTGTGAAACTCAGGTCGGATCTATCAGCCATTCTATCCTCCGGATTGGCAGACTGACGCCGCATCCCCTGCGGCTGGGTTTACGGGGCAGCGGACTGCTGCACCGTTGGTTCCGGAAAGGCCGAGGGTTTCCCCTCGCCCCTCCCGAAGGCTTCACCGGACGGGCGGGCGCACCGCGTCGGGTCTTAAGTCTCCGCCTTTTCAGGGGCGGAAGATCGAAGGCGTGATCTCCTCGGCATCGCGAAGCGCGCGCGCGAGGGGACCTTTGGCCGGAAGGCGCATGTGGCGGATGGCCGAGCCCAGCCAGACCAGGCACTGCACCGGCAGCGCGAGGATCAGGATCAGCACGAAGTACGTCGCATACTCGGCCTTCGGCGTGCGCTTCGGCGGTGCCTTAAGCTGGACATGGCTGATGTAGCTCTGGTCACTCATGCTCTCTCTCCCCTTGCAGAACCGGCGGGGCTTGCACTCGGCGCGCCCGACAGGGTTTCGACGAATTCCAGGATCACGCGCTCGGCTCCATGGTCGAGCGCAGTCTTCTCGGCCGCGTCGCGCAACGTGCGGGCGGCAGAAATGCGGGTCAGCAGCGGGTGCTGCAGCAGGATGCGCTCCAACGCCAGCTGGGCGTCAGTGTCCCAAGGCATGTCGCGACGCAGCGTGGTTGGCGTCGCGGCGGCGCTGTCCATTTCGCTGCCCAAGGGCAGGATGTGGAACAGCGCGTCGAAGAGACCGTTGCAGACTTCCTGCAGCAGGTAGACCGCCCCCGCATAACCCATGAACGGCGTCCCCGTGGCGCGACGGATCGCAGCGCCGGGGAAGCTGGCGGGGATGAAACTCGGGGCCGGGCCATGCCCGCCCTTCAGTTCCGCCAGGTACATCTTCTCGTTGATCGACCCCATCACGATCAGCGGCCGGTGCTGCTTCATCTGCGCCCGCACACCCTCGTTGTTGGTCTTCTGCCCCGCCAGCCTCGGCACCGCAAAGGCGCAAGGCAGCCCAAGGTCGTCTTCCAGAAACTTCCGGATGCCCCGGGTATAGGTCTCGTTCGCGACGATGGCGAAGCTGGCCGTCGCGAAGAAGTCCTGCGTGACGGACCGCCAGAGATCCCACAGGGGCTTCAGCGTCGAATGCTTCTCCCGTTCGATGAACGGTTCCGGGTCCAGCCCCAGCATCTCGCCCAGCGTGCGCAGAAACAAGGTCGTCGATTCCAGTCCAATGGGCGCCTGCAGATAGGGCTTGCCCAGACACTCGGC
>JBKDYO010000085.1:0-7889 GCA_046305855.1 Paracoccaceae bacterium | reverse complement strand
TCGCGCGCCATCATCTCCTGGATCTGCTGCACGATCTTGTCGGCATGCTCCTTTGCCAGCCGGTCACACGTATCTACATCACGCGCAGCGATGGCCGCGATAATCGCCTCATGTTCCTGTATATACGGATGGGGCAAGCGTGGCTCGAACGTCGGATAGTAGTAAAGCCGCAGAATCCGTCGGCCCTCGTCCAGAAGACGCGAGAAGAGCTGCAGGTAATAGGGGTTCCGGCCCGCCTCGGCGATGGCAACGTGGAAGTCGCGGTTCAGCTGGATCATCCCGGCGGTGTCCCCAGCAAGGACAACCTTGGCAAAGGCGTCCTGCCGGGCTCGAATCTCGGCCAGATCGGCAGCATCGTGGAACTGCGCGGCAAGTCGGGTTGTCACGCGATACATCAGCGTCATCGCGTCAAAGAAGCGGTGCAGGTTCGGGAAATCGATCTGCGACACCACAGTCGACCGGTTCGGAAGCAGCGTCACCAGCCCGTCACCCGCCAGCCGGACCAGCGCCTCGCGGATCGGGGTCCTGGACATTGCCAACCGGTCGGCAAGACTGATTTCGTCAATCGGCTCACCGGGTTGCAGGACCAAGCTCAGAATCTCTTCGCGAAGCGTGTCATAGACAAACCGCGCCCCAGTGCCACGCTTGCGCTCTTGCTGGTCTTCGCTGTCGTTCATCCTGCCTCCTTGTCGACAGAAGGAATACAGATGCCGGACAGCGGGGCAACCCATTTGTCCGCTTGGGTGGCCCAGGCGGAAAGCAGTCTTTGCAAATATATGAAATCAAAGCACTTCGCGGCAGTATATACGCACGTATCCACGCGGCGTATATATTATGAACTCACGGATCAACGCCGCCCATCCGGCAGATGATTTCCCACTCCTCGGCACGTACCGGCTGCACCGAAAGCCGCGTGTTGTTGACCAGAACCATCTGCTCCAGCCCCGGAGTGACCTTGCACTCCTCAAGACTGATCGCGCGCGACAGAGGCTTCACGGCCTTGATCATCACGCAGTCCCAGCGCGGGTCATCCGTGGTTGAGTCCGGAAGGCTTTCACGGCAAACCTCCACGATTCCAACGATCTCCTTGCCGATGTTCGAGTGGTAGAAGAACCCGCGATCACCGACCTTCATCGCCCGCATATTGTTGCGCGCCTGGTAATTGCGCACGCCATGCCATTCCTCGCCAATGTCGCCCTTCGCGACCTGGTGGTCCCAGCCCCAGACATCGGGTTCCGATTTGAACAGCCAGTGGGTCATCCGATCACTCGCTTCCATTCCTGGACCATCACCGACTGGAAAAGCCCGGCTTTGCCATAGGGATCATTCGCCGCCCAAGCCTCGGCCTCGGCCTTGGAGCCGACGCCCAGGATCAGAAGGCTGCCGCACATCTGACCGGCCGCGTCAATGAAGGGCCCGGCCTGCTCGACCACGCCCGTTTCCTGTATATACGCCAGATGCGCCGAGCGATTTTCGACCCGGGTCTGCAGGGCGTTCGGTTTGTCGATGCAAATCAAGGCATAGCGCATGGTCATTCCTGTCTCAGGGGTCGGCTCATCAGCTGGCTGATGGCATCATTCAGCGCGATGCGGCCAGACGCAAGGGCATCGACCATCGCTGTAACCGGCATATCGATCCGCAGTTCGCTGGCCAATCTCACTACGGCGCGGGCCGTCGCGACGCCTTCAACCGTGACTCGGGGGTCGAAGGCCTCGGCCTTCCCCAGCGCACAGCCAAAGCGGAAGTTGCGCGACTGAGTAGAGGTGCAGGTCAGCACCAGATCGCCAAGGCCGGAAAGCCCTGCCAGCGTTTCGGGACGCGCGCCCATGGCCCCGGCCAGTCGGACCATCTCGGCATAGCCACGGGTCATCAGGGCCGCCCGCGCGCTGTCGCCCAGACCCGCGCCGATGACGGTGCCCGCGGCGATGGCGATCACGTTCTTCAATGCACCGCCAAGTTCGGCCCCGGTGACGTCATCCGTGCGGTAAAGCCGCAGCGTCGGGGTGGAAAGCAGCTCTTGCAGCCGGGAGCCCTCTCCCGTTGTGGCGAGGGTCAGGGCCGTGGGCAGGCCCTTTGCGATATCGACCGCAAAACTCGGGCCCGTCAGGATGGCGGCGTCGGCGCCCGGTCGGCGGTCACGGATCAGCGCGACCGGGCCGCGCAGGCTGGCAAGGTCCACCCCTTTGCAGCAAGCGACCAGCGTCTGGTCCGATCCGATCTTAGTATATCGGTCCAAAAGCGCGCCCAGCGCCTGCATCGGCACCGCCAGAAGAAGCGCCTCACCTTCGATGATTTCGGTAATTTCGGCGTGAATAGAGACGTTTTCTGGCAGGCTGACCTCAGGAAGCGCCTTGTCGTTCCGCCGCGTGTCGCGCATGGCCTGAACCTGATCGGCGTCTCGCGCCCAAAGACGGACGTCGCGACCGGCCCGGGCCAAGGCCACTGCCAGCGCAGTGCCGAAGGCTCCCGCTCCGACGACGCCGATCATGCCTTTGCCCCCTTCTTCCCCGAACCGAGCATCGCCAAGGCTGTCTCATCCAGTGGCCAGCGCGGACGCGCGACAAAGTCGCTCGACGGCGGCACGCCTGCCCGCAGCCGTTCGATACCTGCCCAGGCGATCATCGCGGCATTGTCGGTACAAAGCCGCAGCGGTGGGGCAAGGAAGTGCACGCCGGACTGGGCCGAAACAGTCTCTAACATGGCCCGAATAGCCTTGTTTGCCGCCACGCCCCCTGCCACCGCAAGTGCGGTCGGGCGCGTGCCCGTCATGGCCAAAGCGCAGGCCGTCTTCTTTGCCAGCACTTCAGCCACTGCAGCCTGGAACCCGGCACAAAGATCGCGGCGATCCTGCACGGTGATCCCGCCCTTTTCGCCAACCAGCGCATCCCGGGCGCGCAGAAGCGCTGTCTTCAAGCCCGAAAAGGACATGTCGCAGCCGTCCCGATCCAAGAGCGGCCGGGGAAACCGGAACCGGAGCGGATCGCCCAAGGTGGCCTCGGCCTCGACCGACGGTCCGCCGGGTTGCGGCAGTCCGAGAAGCTTGGCCGTCTTGTCAAAGGCCTCTCCCGGGGCATCGTCGATCGTGCCGCCCAGCCGCGCAAAGCTGTCCGGCCCCTTGACCAGCAGAAACTGGCAGTGCCCGCCTGAAACCAGAAGCATCAAATAGGGAAAGTCGACGGCATCCGTCAGCCGGGGGGTCAGCGCATGGCCGGCCAGATGGTTGACCGCCACGAGGGGCAGGCCTTGGGCGGCCGCAAGGCCGCGCGCCAGCATCACACCCGACAGGACCCCCCCGATCAGGCCCGGCCCTGCTGTCACCGCTATCGCGTCAAGGTCGCCAAGACCGATTCCCGCCTGCGCCATTGCAGCTTCGACCACGCCATCCAGCCGCTCGGCATGGGCCCGTGCGGCGATTTCCGGCACGACCCCGCCAAAGGCTTCGTGCAGCCCGGTCTGTCCCAGCACCTCCGACGATAGGATGACCGGCATGCCTGCAGCGGGCGCGCGAACGACCGCGGCGGCGGTGTCGTCGCAGCTCGATTCGATACCAAGAAGGGTAAGCATCCGGTCCATGGCCGCCGTTGCGTGAAGGGCCTCTGGCAGGTAACACCATGGGCATGGCGAGACAATCCGATCCGTTGCAACAGGCAGCGCCCGGCATCCCGGTGTTGGTCACGCGACCCCGGGCGCAGGCGGAAAGTTTCGTGCGCAAGCTGACGGCGCGGTTCGGGTCCAGGGTGCGACCTGTCGTTGCCCCGCTCATGGCACCAGAGTTTCTATCTCCACCGATGCCAGACGGGCCCTTTGCCGCCGTCATCTTCACTTCGGCACAAGGGGTGGAGGGCGCGGTCAGACTGCGGGCCGACCTGCCCCGTCTGGCCTATTGCGTCGGTCGGGCAACGGCGGCGGCAGCGGCGGCGGCAGGGTTCGACGCGAAGTCTTCCGACGGCGACGTATCGGATCTGGCGGCAACGCTCGTGTCAGGGCCGGAAATGGGTCGATTTCTGTATTTACGGGGCGTAGCTACGGCAGGAGACCTAGAGAACAAATTGATTTCCAACAATATTTCTGTGCTATCTTTACAAGTGTATTTACAGATATCTCTTCCTCTTGAAGGCGAGTCCCTCTTGCTTCTCCGCCATCCCGGCCCCGTGATCCTGCCGCTTTTCTCGCCCCGCAGTGCCCTGATCTTCCGCGATGCCAGGCCCGCCGATGCCCGCGCCGACCTTCGCATCGTGGCGATGAGCGAGGCCGTTGCGACGGCGGCCTCGGGTATCCCGCACAGCGCTTTGGTCATCGCGGCAAGGCCCGACGCTGACGCAATGCTCGATGCCGTCGAAAGCTTGCTTGCTGCAGCCCCTCTGCCTTGAACCGGGACCCTGCGAGTGCTTAGGTTGGCAGGACAGGACGAAAGGGCTGCCGCATGACCAGACGCAAGGACCCCCAGCCTGAGACCGAGACACCACTGGCCGAACCAGTCGTCATTGATGAGCCAGTGATTGCCGAACAGGTCGAGCCCGCCACGCAGGACGTTGTCGCCGAAGATCCCGTCGCAAGCCCCAGTCCGGTCGACCCGTTGCCACCCCCCGCGCCCCCACCAGCGCGCAGCTCTGGTCTTCTTGCCCCGCTCTTTGGTGGCGCGCTGGCCGCTCTGGGCGGCTTCGCCCTGTCGCACTTCAACCTTCTTGGCCCGGCCGCATCCGATCAAGGCGCCGAACTCGCGGCGATTTCCGCTCAGATTACCAAGGCCCAGGAAGATCAGGCCAAAGCCCTGGACGGGATCACGGGCAACATTGCCGCCCTGTCCAACCGTCTTGATACGCTCGAAGCCAAGCCTGCGCCCGAACTGCCGGACCTCTCTGGCCTTGACGCCCTGGACACACGGCTTGCCGCAATCGAGGCGATGCCGCTCGATGCCACGGGGGCCAACCCCGCGCTGGCAGCGAAAGTCGCCGAGTTGGAGCGTCGCCTTGCTGCGCTACCTGCCACGGATACCAGCGCCGCGGTGCAGAACCAGCTGGACGAGGCGCTGGCCCGGCTTGATGCCGCAGAGGCTGCTGCCAAGACCCAGGTCGCAGAAGCCGAGGCCGCTGCTGCCAAGTCGCGTCGCAGCCAAGCCCTTGACGCCCTCTCCCGCGCGGTGATTGAAGGCCGCCCCTTCGCCGCAGAACTGCAGGCGTTGGAGGACCCCGCCCTGTCGTCGACCCTCGGCCCGCTGGCCGAAACTGGAGTTCCGACCCTCGCCAACTTGCAGGCCGAGTTTCCCGATGGCGCGCGCGAAGCCCTTCGCCTTGCGCGTGATATGAACCCCGAGGCCGGGTGGACTGACCGCCTCGTCGATTTTCTCGCCGTGCAAACTGGCGCCCGGTCCGTAACCCCGCGCGACGGTACGACCCCCGACGCCATCCTGTCTCGCGCCGAATTCGCGCTGTCCGAAGGCCGCGTCGCCGATGCGCTGGTCGAGCTTGCACCGCTGGAGGACGCCGTGAAGGCCCCGCTTGCCGCTTGGGTTGCCGCTGCAAGCAACCACGTCGCTGCCGTCGCCGCCGTGCAAGCGGCAGGAGGGGAATGATGCTCTGGTCCCTGACAAAGGTCATTCTCTTCGTCGTTCTCGTCGCCGCGCTTGCCTTGGGGGCCGGGCTTCTGTCCGAAACCGGCGAGACCCTGCGGATCATCGTCGCCGGGTGGGAGTTCACCATCGGCCCGGTTCAAGCAGTCGTCCTGGCCCTCCTGACCATCGTCGCTGTCTGGCTGCTGCTGAAGATGCTCGGCCTGCTTGGGGCCACATTCCGCTTTCTGAATGGCGACGAGACCGCAATTTCCCGCTATTTCGACCGCAACCGCGAACGCAAAGGCTATCGCGCGCTGTCCGAAGGCTTGATGGCCCTGGCATCGGGCGAGCCTCGCCTCGCTCTCACGCGCGCGCAAAATGCCGAGCGTTTGCTCGGAAAGCCCGAGTTGACCACGCTTCTTGTTGCGCAGGCCGCCGAAGCCGCTGGTGACCGCAAGCGCGCGACCGAAGCTTACAAGACCCTGCTCAAAGACGATGCCACCCGCTTTGTCGGCGTGCGCGGCCTCTTGCAGCAGAAGCTGGCCGACGGTGACCGCGAGGTGGCGCTGAAGCTGGCAGAAAAGGCTTTCGAGCTCCGTCCCAAACATGCCGAGACGCAGGACATTCTGCTAAAGCTGCAGTCGGATTCGGGCGACTGGTCCGGTGCCCGCACGACGCTTGGGGCCAAGCTGCGGGCGGGGACCTTGCCGAAGGACGTCTACCGCCGCCGCGATGCCGTTCTGGCCCTGCAGCAGGCCCGCACTGTGGTGGACGACACCGCCAGCATCGAAGCGCGCGAGGCTGCGATCGAGGCGAACAAGCTTTCGCCCGACCTGATCCCAGCGGCGGCCATGGCGGCGCGCAGTTACCTGGCCAAGGGCGACCGCAAGAATGCGACTCGCGTCCTCAAGAAGGCTTGGGAAGTCCTGCCCCACCCTGATCTCGCCGCAGCCTTCGGCGAAGTCGAACCGGACGAATCTCCGCAGGACCGGCTGAAGCGCTTCCGCACGCTGACCAACCTGCGCCCGGATAATGACGAAAGCCGGATGCTGCTCGCCGAACTTATGCTTGCGACCGAGGACTTCCCCGGTGCCCGTCGGGCGCTGGACGATGTCGCCACCCGCGCTCCAACGCAGCGTTCATTGGCAATTTTGGCGGCAATCGCGCGGGGCGAGGGCGCGGAAGATTCCATCGTGCGCGATCTTGTCGCTCGCGCAATCGCAGCCCCGCGTGGTCCGCAGTGGGTTTGCGACAAGTGCCACGCCATTCATGATGGCTGGCAGCCGGTCTGTGACAACTGCGGCAGCTTCGACACCCTGTCCTGGAAGACACCCCCTGCGACCTCGGCCGCCTCCCCCGCACTGGCCGAGCTTCTGCCCCTGATGGACGCCCGCCCCGAGCCGGAGCCAGCCCCCGAACCGCTGATCGAACAGCTTCCCCTGGACGAGATCGCCCGCCGCGCAAATTAGGGCTACACACTGTGGATAGGCGGTGCTAATAGCCCGCGCAGGGAAGAATGCCGGTGTAGCTCAGCTGGTAGAGCACGTCATTCGTAATGATGGGGTCGGGGGTTCGAGTCCCTTCACCGGCACCATTCTTCCCTGAAATCTCCCGCCACAAGCAAAAGCCGCCGGACCTTTCGGACCGGCGGCTTTGCTGTTGTCAGGCCTTAGCGCTTCGGACCCTTCGGCGGCACGAACCGCTTCGAGGTGTCCTTGGCATCCGGACGCGGCTTGGCCGGACGGTCCGTCGCAGCGGCTCGGTCGAACGGCTTCTTGGCACCGGCGCTTTTGAACCCACCGGGCTTGCCCGCACCGTCCCGCTTTACGAACGGCCGAGCTTCATCACCCTTCGGCGCAAAGGTCTTCTTCGGACGGTCGCCATCTTCCCGCGGGCGGAAGCCCTCGGGCTTCGGGGCATAGGGCTTGCGCGCCGGACGCTCACCGTCCTCGCGCGGCTTGAACCCCTCGGCGCGCGGTTTGTAGCCTTCAGTCTTCGCCGCATAGGGCTTGCGCGCAGGGCGATCCCCTTCAGCGCGTGGGGCGTACTCGCCCCGCGGCTTGTAGCCCTCGGTCTTGGCCGCATAGGGCTTTCGGGCAGGACGGTCGCCCTCGGCCTTCGGGGCAGCACCTTCGCTACGCGGCTTGTAGTTCTCTGACTTGCCCTTGTAGCCACCACCTTCGCTGGCATGGCTCTTGTATCCGACCGCGCGGGCCGGGCGATCCGCCGAGCCACCATGGCTCTTGAACCCGGCCGAGCGTGGGGCCGACTTCTGGTCGGGCGTCCAACGCGGCTTTTTCGGGGCCTCTTCCGTGGTTTCGGTTCGCGGCGCACGATC
>JBKDYO010000084.1:0-9945 GCA_046305855.1 Paracoccaceae bacterium | reverse complement strand
TTGTTCACATCGTGAAGCCGCTGCAAATCAGCCCATTTCGTCATGTCATTCCGCCCAATGCACGGTTGCGTTGTCGAGGATGGCGCGCACTGGCGCCTCCATCGGGGTCAGGGTCATCGCGCGTTCCAAAGCCGCGCGCTTGTCGTCCCCGGTGATCAGAAGATGGATGTTGAACGCCGCCTTCAGAACCTGCGCCGTCAGCGTCACTCGCGGCTCCCCGGCTGCCTCGGCCCGCATCGGCAACAGCGCCGGAGCATGGGCTGACAGCGCCTCTTCCAACCGGTCCGCACCTGGGAAGAGGCTCGCCGTATGCATGTCCGCCCCCATGCCCAACAGCAGCACGGAAATCGGCAGATGCGGCCGCAACCCATCTTCCAGCGCCGCCAGCATCGCCTCCGGCTCCTCGGCTGGTGAATACAACGGCACCAACCGCGCCTGCGCTGCCCGGCCCCGGATCAGCCGTTCCCTCACAAGACGCGTGTTCGACCGATCCGACGACTCGGGCACCCAGCGTTCGTCGTTCAAGACGACCGCCACGTTGGCCCAGTCCAGATCCACCCCCGACAGCGTGTCGAAGATCGGCCCCGGAGTCGTCCCGCCCGGGACCGACAGGGTTGCCTTCCCATCCCGGCGCAGGAAATCGGCCAACTGGCCCGCGATGATATTCGCAAGCCCCAGCATCAGCATTTCGCGGTCGGGATAGGACTCCAGCTTCATTCGCGGATCTCCCGCCAGCGCCGCCCATCACGGTGCATCAGCATCAACGCGTCTTCCGGGCCCGAGGATCCCGGATCATAGGTCTGCGGCTTGTCGCCGCGCGCTTCCCAGCCCTGAATGATCGGGTCGGTCCAGGCCCAGGCGGCCTCGACCTCATCCCCACGCATGAACAGAGTCTGGTTGCCCCGGATCACGTCCATGATCAGCCGCTCATAGGCGTCCGGCACGTCATCTGCCTCAGCCCCCAGCGCATCGGCAAAGGACATGTCCAGCGGCACCTGCATCAGGCGCATGCCGCCCGGGCCGGGTTCCTTGATCATCACCATCAGGTTCATGCCCTCGTTCGGCTGCAACCGGATGACCAGCACGTTCTCGTGCCACCCGCTTGCATCATCAAAGATCGCATGCGGCGGCTGCTTGAAGGTGATCGCAATCTCCGACGCCCGCGCCCGCAGGCGTTTGCCCGTCCGCAGGTAGAACGGCACCCCCTGCCAGCGCCAGTTCGAGATAGCGACCTTCAGCGCAATATAGCTCTCGGTCTTCGAGGCCGGGTTCTCGGAATGGACGACATAGCTCTTCTCGCCCCGCCCCGCCCCATACTGCCCCCGCACGATATCCTCAGGCGGCACCGGCTTAAGCGCCCGGATGACCTTCAGCTTTTCATCCCGCACCGCGTCCGGGTCAAAGTGGTACGGCGGCTCCATCGCGATCAGGCACAGAAGCTGCATCAGGTGGTTCTGCACCATGTCCCGCATCGCACCCGACTTGTCGTAGTACGCCCCCCGCCCGTCGACCCCCACGGTTTCCGCGACGGTAATCTGCACGTGGTCGATGTATTCCGCCTTCCACAGCGGCTCGAACAGGATGTTGGCGAACCGCACCGCCATCAGGTTCTGGACGGTTTCCTTGCCCAGATAGTGGTCGATCCGGTAGATCTGCGTCTCGTTGAAATGCTTGGCCAGCACCTCGTTCAGCGCCTTGGCACTGGCAAGGTCGCGCCCGAACGGCTTTTCAACCACGATCCGGCTCCAGGCATCGGCGATCCCATGCTCCGACAGCCGCTGCGCGATGTCGCCAAAGAGGCTGGGCGCCACCGAGAAATAGAAGGCCCGCACGACATTCTCGCGCATCAGCCCTTTCAGCGCGGCCCAGCCATTCGTCCCGGTGGCATCGATCGCAACATAATGGATGCGCCCAAGGAACCCCTCGATGGCCGCAGCCTCCTGCCGGGCCTTGGGCACGAACTCGGCAATCGCCGCCCGCACCTGCTCGCGAAACGCCGCTTCCGTCAGGTCCGCCCGTGCCGCTCCGATGATCCGGCTGTCTTCCGGCATCTGCCCGGCCACAAAGCGCCGATAGAGCCCCGGCAGAATCTTGCGGCGCGCGAGATCGCCCGTGCCACCGAAGATCACCAGATCGAAGACATCCACCGGAATGACACGCGAAACCATAACCGTCTCCCAGGAAGGCGCTGTTAGCGCTAACGGCGGCGTTCTACAGCCTGCTCTGGCTGATGTCTAGCATCAGGTCACGACAGGCGAAACCGCAAGCGGTCTCACGCTTCCAGTTCGGCATCCCAGTAAAGATAGTCCATCCAGCTTTCGTGCAGATGGTTCGGCGGGAAACGGCGGCCGTGCGACTGCATTTCCTCGGCGGACGGCGCGCGCGGCAGGCGGTTCAGATACAGCCCCGACTGCTTCAGTGTGCGGCTGCCTTTGCGCAGGTTGCAAGGTGAACAGGCCGCGACCACATTCTCCCAACTGGTGATCCCGCCTTTCGAGCGTGGCAGCACATGGTCAAACGTCAGATCGCCCTTAGCCCCGCAGTATTGGCAGCAGAATTCGTCCCGCAGAAAAAGATTGAAGCGCGTGAATGCCACGCGCTTCTGGGGTCTTACGAACTCTTTCAGGACGACCACCGAGGGTATCCTGAACTCTTGCCGCTGACTGTGGACCACCGCGTCATACTCGGCGACGATCTGCACCCGGTCCAGAAAGGCGGCCTTGATCGCCTCTTGCCAGGGCCAAAGGCTAAGCGGGTAGTAGCTCAGCGGGCGATAATCGGCATTCAGCACCAGCGCGGGGTAGTGCTTCAGCGCGGCAGGATCGCGCACAAACTGGGTTCTGAAATCGCCGTCCATTCCGTCAAAGACTCCGCGCCTTGCCCGTCAACCATCTGGTCACAGGGGCGGGGAGGCCGCCCCGTTAACCGAAACTATATCTGGCGTTTTCGCCGTGGCAACCCCCAAGCGCGTGAGTGCTGCCGGGGCTTTTCCACAGGCTTTCTGCCGCAACCGGGTAACAGCGCAGTGACGGTCAGCCGGATGAATGTCGCCTGCCGTCCGGGCCGTCGGCAGGCCGGTTCCTGCGCACGTTGACCGGGTTGGGGTTGTCACGACCCTTTCCTGACAGCTATCAGACCGCGACGCAATCCGGAGCCTGACGATGACCCTGTCCCGCCGCAGCGTGGTTTTCGCCCCTGCCCTCCTGCTGGTTGCCGCCTGCGGCCGCCGATCGGCGTCCGTTGCAGTCTCTTCGGCAGACCTGCATCCGGGGGAGACGCCCGAATTGCGGGCCCTCATCCGCAAGTATGCCGGCGTGCATGGAATCCCGGAAAGCCTGCTGCACCGGGTGATTCAGCGCGAAAGCGACTACAACCCCGGCGCGCGGAACGGCCCCTATTACGGCTTGATGCAGATCCTGCCGCAAACCGCCCGGACCATGGGCTATCAGGGCCCGCCCGACGGACTGCTCGATGCCGAGACAAACCTCATCTATGCTGGCAAGTATCTGCGCGGGGCCTGGATGGTCTCGGGTGGGTCCGAGGACCGCGCCGTGATGTGGTACGCCAAGGGCTACTACTACGAGGCCAAGCGGATGGGCCTCCTGGAAGAGACCGGCCTGCGCGCCTGAAGCCCGGCCCAGGTGCTGCACGGACAAGGTGTTGCCACTTCCTTAACACCAACGCGCAAGCTTTTGAATTAATTCAATTATCCGAAAATGTCCACCGTGGACATCAGTACCAGGCATCTGCCGCACTGGCCTTCTTCCGATCCACGAAGTCATGCAGCGCCTCTCGGATGCCTGCATCCAGCGGCGGCGCCTCATACTCGGCCAGCCGCTTTTTCCACAGCTTGTTGGCCCGGGTAGCCGCATCCGTCGACCCCGCCGCTTCCCACTTCTCGAAGGGCTCGTTGTCCGACAACTCGCTGTCCCAGAACGCGGTCTCATAGTGCCGCATTGTGTGGCTGCAGCCGAAGAAATGGTTCCCCGGCCCGACCTCGGCGAAGGCATCGACCGCCAGCTGGTCGTCGTCGATCCTGATCCCGTCCAGATAAGCATGCAGCGCCCCGCAGAGGTCGGCATCCAGCATGAACTTCTCGTAAGACATCGACAGAAGCCCATCCAGAAACCCGGCCGAATGCAGGATGAAGTTCGCACCGCAGTGGACCGCCGCCAGCATCGACATGGTCCCTTCCATCATCGCCTGCCCGTCCGGCAGCTTGGAGGTGGTGAAGTTCCCCGAACAGCGGAGCGGCAGGTTCAGCCGGCGCGCAAGCTGCCCGATCACCTGGCTGCCGATGGCCGGTTCCGGCGTCCCGAAGGTCGGACTTCCGGACCGCAGCGACATCGAAGACAGGAAGTTCCCGAAAATGACCGGAGCCCCCTTCCGCTCCAGCTGGGTCAGCGCGCAGCCCGCCATCGTCTCGGCCAGCGACTGCACGATCCCGCCCGCGTTCGTCACCGGCCCCATCGCGCCACCCAGGATGAACGGCACGATCACCGCCGCCTGGTTCGCCCGCGCATAGGCCCGCAGGCTTTTCGTCATCGTCCCATCCCAGACCAAGGGCGAATTGACGTTGACGTTTCCGAGGATCACGCAGTTCTGGTCGACAAAATCCGCCCCGAACAGGATGCGGGACATCTCGATGCTGTCTTCCGACCGCTCCTCGGCCGTTACCGAGCCCATGTAGGGCCGGTCGCTGAATTCGATATGGGCCAGCACCATGTCGAGGTGCCGCTTGTTCACCGCCACGTCCGTCGGCTCGCAGATCGTCCCGCCGGAATGGTGGAAGTTGGGCGAGGACTGCGCCAGCTTGATGAAGTTGCGGAAGTCCTCGATCGTCCCAAAGCGGCGGCCGCGGTCGAGGTCCATCACGAAGGGGCTGCCATACGCAGGTGCAAAGACGACGTTCTTGCCGCCGATCTGAACGGAATTGGCCGGATTCCGGGCATGCTGGGTGAAGGTCGAAGGTGCGGACTTCAGGATCTCGCGCAGCATTCCGGGTTCGAACTTGACCAGAAGCCCGTCCACCTTGGCCCCGGCCCGTTTCCACAGTTCAAGGGCCTCAGGATCATCGCGGAACTCGATGCCCGTCTCGGCCAGCACCCGGTCGGCGGCGGCTTCGATGCGGACCAGGTTCTCTTCGGACAACACGTCATAGGTCGGGATGTTGCGGACGATGTAGGGCCGCCCTACCCCGCCGCCCTTTTGCGCCCGTTCGGCCTGCCGCGCCTGCCGACCCGATCTGACCCTGACCTCGCCCATCGCCGTCCCTTCCGCAAAACTCGACACTGGTGTCAGGTTTGTCGCAAACCGGCAATCAGTCTGGTCAAACCGCGACTCCTGAAGGTCAGGAAACGCCGTGTCGTCGTCAGGTCACGACATCCGGCGCCGTCCGGCCGGTATGGCCCGCAATTCCAGCAAGTTCATGCGCGGCCCGGATCACCGGGGCCAGCGCATCCTGCGCGTCCATGTCAAGGCCGCCCGGTCCCGGCGCGTAACGCTCCAGATAGACCCGCAGCGTCGCCCCCTCCGTCCCTGTCCCCGACAGCCGGTAGACAATCCGGCTGCCGTCCTTGAACAGCACCCGGACCCCCTGCTTCAGGCTGACCGACCCATCCACGGGGTCGGTATAGGCGAAGTCATCCGCCGCACTGACCGTCATCCCCTCCACGATCCGCCCGGGCAAGCCGCCAAGTGATCCGCGCAGGGCTGCCATCATCGCATCGGCCTTCGCGGTCTCGATCGCCTCAAAGTCGTGGCGGCTATAGTAGTTGCGCCCGTATTTCGCCCAATGCTCGGCCAGCATTTCCGCCACCGACTGCTTGCGGACGGCCAGAATGTTCAACCACAGCAGGACCGCCCAAAGCCCGTCCTTCTCGCGCACATGGTCCGACCCCGTGCCAAAGCTTTCCTCGCCGCAGATCGTGGCCTTTCCGGCATCCAGCAGGTTGCCGAAGAACTTCCATCCCGTCGGGGTCTCGAACTTGCCGATCCCCAACGCATCGGCCACCCGATCCGCCGCCGCCGAGGTCGGCATCGACCGCGCCACGCCCTTAAGCCCCTTGGCATAGCCCGGCGCCAGGTGCGCGTTGGCCGCCAAAACGGCAAGGCTGTCCGACGGAGAGACATAGATCCCTCGCCCGACTACCATGTTGCGGTCGCCGTCGCCGTCACTGGCCGCGCCAAAATCCGGCGCCGCCGAGCCGAACATCTCGTCCATCAGGGCCTTGGCCCAGGTCGGGTTAGGGTCGGGGTGCATACCACCGAAGTCCGGCAGCGGCGTGCCGTTGACCACTGTGCCCGTCTCTGCGCCAAGCCGGTTTTCAAGGATTTCAATCGCATAGGGCCCGGTCACCGCGCACATCGAATCCATCCGCATCCGGAAGCCGCCCGCGAACATCGCCCGGATCGCCGGGAAGTCGAACAGCGTCTCCATCAACGCGGCGTAGTCGGTGACGGGGTCGACCACGTCCACCACCATCGCCCCCAACTGGTGCCGCCCGACGGTCCCCAAGTCCACGTCCTGCGCTTCCAGCACCTTGTACTGGGTGATCTCGGTCGTCAGCTGATACATCGCCTCGGTCACGCCTTCCGGCGCAGGGCCGCCGTTCGGCATGTTGAACTTGACTCCGAAATCCTCGTTCGGGCCGCCGGGGTTGTGGCTGGCCGACATGATGATCCCGCCGTCGGTCTTGTTCCGCCGGATCAGGTGACTGGCCGCCGGCGTCGACAGGATCGCGCCTTGCCCGACGATCACCCGGGCCGCTCCGTTCGCCGCAGCCATCCGCAGGATCACCTGCGCGGCACGGTCGTTGAAGTACCGGCCATCGCCGCCAAGGACGAAGGTCTTCCCCGCAGCGCCCACCACGTCGAAGATCGCCTGGACGAAATTCTCCAGATAATGCCGCCCCATGAAGACCGGGGTCTTCTTCCGCAATCCGCTGGTCCCGGGCTTTTGTCCCGCGATGGGCTGTGTTGCGACTGTGGTGATCTGGGTCATGGCATAACTCCCTTGGGGCTGCCGGTCAGCGACCGGAAGAGTAGCACGGATTGCGCAGGCGCCGTGGTCAGGTCGGATGGCTTGCCGGAAGGCTGAAGCCCGGGCTGCGTGGTGTCTAGCAAAAGCTCCCAGCCCGAGGCCGTTTCCGGCAGATGCAGGGCAGCCGTGGCACCGCAGTTGAAGACGGCAAAGACTGCCTCGGGGTTCGGATCGCCGCCTTCTGCCTGCATCCGAAGCTCGACGCAGAGGCAGCGGAAGACCGGATCGTGCCATTCCTCGGACTGTGGCACCGTGCCATCCGCCCGCCGCCAGATCACGTCCGGAATGCCGTCAGATACCCGGGGCCGCGAATGCAGGAACCGCCGCTGGCGCAGGATCGGCAGCGACCGGCGCAAGGCCGCCAGGCGTTCCACAAACCCCTGCAGCGCGGTGTCGGATTCTGCCCAGTTGATCCAGCTGGTCTCGTTGTCCTGCGCATAGGCGTTGTTGTTGCCGCCCTGACTGTGGCCGACCTCGTCGCCCGCCAAAAGCATCGGGACGCCCTGCGCCAGAAACAGGGTCGCCAGAAGGTTGCGCTTGCGCTGGTTGCGCGCGGCAAGGACTTTGGCGTCCTTTGTCGGCCCTTCGATCCCAAGGTTGTCCGAGTGGTTCTCGTGGTGACCGTCGCGGTTGTCCTCGCCATTGGCGAAGTTGCGCTTGATGGTAAAGCTGACCAGATCCTGCAGCGTGAACCCGTCGTGGCTGGTGATGAAGTTGACCGAAGAGGTCGCCGCCCGGCCCGAATGGTCGAACCGCTCGGCGCTGCCAAGGATGCGCGCCGCGAGGTCCCGCGTCATCCCCGCATCGCCCTTCCAGAACCGCCGCACGCCGTCGCGGAACTTGTCGTTCCATTCGTGAAAGGGGTGCGGATAGGCCCCAAGCTGATAGCCGCCCGGGCCGATGTCCCACGGCTCGGCGATCAGCTTGACGCGGCTGAGCGTCGGGTCCTGCCGGATCGCATCGAAAAAGCCGCCGTTGGGGTCAAAGCCATGCGCCTCGCGCCCCAGGGCGGTGGCCAGATCGAAGCGGAAGCCGTCGACATGCGCGGCCTCGACCCAGTAGCGCAAGCTGTCCATCACCATCCGCAAGACCATCGGATGGGTCAGGTTCAGCGTGTTGCCGGTGCCTGCATCGTTCACATAGTGCCGCCCGCCGCCCGCCAGCCGGTAGTAGCTGGCATTGTCCAGCCCCCGGAAGCTGACGGTCGGGCCCCATTCGTCGCCCTCGGCGGTGTGGTTGTAGACCACATCCAGGATGACCTCGATCCCGGCGGTATGGAACCGGCGGACCATGGTCTGAAACTCCCAAAGCGCGCCCTGGCTCATGTAGCGCGCTTCCGGCGCGAAGAAGGCCAGCGTGTTGTAGCCCCAGTGGTTGCGCAGGCCCTTCGAGACAAGGAAACGGTCGTCGATATAGGCCTGCACCGGCAGCAGTTCGATCGCTGTAACGCCAAGCTTGTGCAGATGCTCGATCACCGGGTCGGACGAGAGGCCAAGGTAGGTTCCGCGCTGCCCCTTGTCGACGCCCGGATGGAGCGCAGTCATCGACTTGACATGCGCCTCATAGATCACCGTGTCGATCCGCGGGGTGCGTGGCGCCTGGTCATTGCCCCAGGTGAACGAGCTGTCGGTGACAACCGCCTTCGGCACCGCAAAGGCACTGTCGCGGGTGTCAAAGCTGAGGTCCCCGCGCGGGGAGCCGATCTTGTAGCCCATCAGCGCGTCCGACCACTTCAGCCGCCCTTCCAGCGCCCGGGCATAGGGGTCCAGCAGCAGCTTGTGCGGGTTGAACCGATGCCCCTGTTCCGGCGCATAAGGGCCGTAGGCGCGAAAGCCGTAGACCGTGCCGACGGTCAGCCCGCCGACGTGGATGTGCCAGATGTCACCGTCCCGCTCGATGATCGGCAGCCGGGCCAGTTCCTTCCGCCCGTCCGACGTAAAAAGACACAGCTCGATCCGTTCGGCATGGGCAGAGAAGACCGCGAAGTTAACGCCATCGCCGGTGAGGCTCGCCCCCATCGGCCAGGGGCGACCAGGTGCTACCGCATGGCCTTGCAGCCGCGCGGGCAGCGAAACTGTCTGCGGTGTCACGCGGTCAGCCTTTCGTAAAGACCCGCATAGGCGGCGGCCGAGGCTTCCCAGCCGACCGGCTGCGCCATCGCATTGGCCCGCAGCTTGGCCCAGAGCTTTGGCTGACGATAGAGGTCCAGAAGCTGCACCATCGCGCGCCCGAAGGCCTGGGCATCGACCGGATGGAAGGTGACCCCGGTCGCCACCCCGGCGGCCAGCGTCGCGGGCGAGGCCCCGATGACAGTATCCGCCAAGCCACCCACCAGCGACACAACCGGCAGCGTGCCGTAGCGCAGGCCGTACATCTGCGTCAGACCGCAGGGCTCAAACCGGCTGGGGACCAACACAGCATCGGCCCCTGCGAACAGCCGATGGCTCATCGCTTCGTCATAGCCGATCCGGACCGCGACCCGGCCCGGAAACTGCGCGGCAAGGTTCCGCACCGCGCCTTCAAGCCCCGGATCGCCCGAGCCAAGGACGATCATCCCGCCGCCGCCCAGAACAAATTCGGGCACGACCTCGGGCAGAAGGTCTATCCCCTTCTGGTCGGTCAAACGGCTCACCACGATGGCCAGCGGGCCCGGCACGTCCAGTCCAAACTCCTGACACAGGGCCGCCCGCGCCGCAGCCTTTCCGGCCATCGCTTTCGGGCCGAAACCCGGCTCCTCGTCGGCAGGGTCCCAGACCCCGGTGTCCACCCCGTTGAGGATGCCCGAAACGACCGGCCCCCGCGCCGCGATCACGCCCTGCAGGCCCATGCCGAATTCGGGCCTCATCAGTTCCGCCGCATAGGTCGGCGACACTGTGGTGATCCAGTCCGACGTCACCAACCCG
>JBKDYO010000083.1:0-4295 GCA_046305855.1 Paracoccaceae bacterium | reverse complement strand
GGTCGTTGCTGTCGCTGCCAGTCAAGGAGGTCCTCGACGGAATCGGCGCCGACGCAGAGTTTCAGGATGTTGATCATGCCCCGATCATAGGGCTTGCAACGGGGGCGGCAAGATTGACCCAAGGGGGTTGGGGGCGTATCTTGGGCCCTTCGTCAGCCTTATCCACAAGTTCAAGGAAGATTCGCCCTCATGTCGCGATTCCACGCCCCCATCGCCGAAGCAATCTGGGACATGAAGTACCGCTTCAAGGAGGCGGACGGGACGCCCATCGACGGCTCGGTCGAGGACAGCTGGCGGCGGATCGCGCGGGCCTTGGCAGAGGTGGAGGCGGACCCGGCCAAGTGGGAGGCGGAGTTCTATGCGGCGCTTGAGGGGTTCAAGTTCCTGCCCGCCGGGCGGATCACGGCGGGGGCGGGGACGGGGCGCAGCGTGACGCTGTTCAACTGCTTCGTCATGGGGACGATCCCGGACACGATGGAGGGGATCTTCACCGGGCTGAAAGAGGCCGCGCTGACGATGCAGCAGGGTGGGGGGATCGGCTACGACTTCTCGACCATCCGCCCGCGCGGGGCGGAGGTGAAGGGGGTCGCGGCGGATGCCTCGGGGCCGCTCAGCTTCATGGACGTCTGGGACGCGATGTGCCGGACCATCATGTCGGCGGGCAGCCGTCGCGGTGCGATGATGGCGACGATGCGCTGCGACCATCCGGATATCGAGGCCTTCATCGAGGCCAAACGTGACCCCGCGCGGCTGCGGATGTTCAATCTTTCGGTCCTGGTGACCGATGCCTTCATGGCGGCCGTCAAGGCGGACGGGCCATGGGAGCTGGTCTTTGGCGGCCGCGTCTACCGGACCGTCGAGGCGCGCGATCTGTGGAACAAGATCATGCGGTCGACCTTCGACTATGCCGAGCCGGGGGTGATCTTCATCGACCGCATCAACGCGATGAACAACCTCGGCTATGTCGAGACCATCGCCGCGACGAACCCTTGCGGGGAGCAGCCCTTGCCGCCCTATGGGGCCTGCCTTCTGGGCTCGATCAACCTTGCGACGCTGGTCTGGTATCCGTTCGAAGACAAGGCACATGTCTGCAAGACCGAGCTTGGCAAACTGGTCCGCACCGCCGTCCGGATGATGGACAACGTGGTCGACGCCTCGCGCTTCCCCTTGCCAGAGCAGGCGGCAGAAGCGCAGGCGAAGCGGCGTATCGGGTTGGGGGTCACCGGGCTGGCCGATGCTCTTCTGATGTGCGGCCTGCGCTATGGGTCGGACGAGGCAGTGGCCGCGACCGAAGACTGGATGCATGCCATCGCACGCGAGGCCTATCTGGCGTCGGTCGATCTGGCGAAGGAAAAGGGGGCGTTTCCGCTGTTTGATGCGGAGGGGTTCCTCGCCAGCGGAAACATGCAGCAGATGGACACCGACGTCCGCGAGGCCATCGCCCAGCACGGCATCCGCAACGCCCTTTTGACCTCGGTCGCACCGACGGGGACGATCTCGCTGTATGCCGGGAACGTCAGCAGCGGCATCGAGCCGGTCTTCGCCTATGCCTACACCCGCAAGGTCCTGCAGAAGGACGGCTCGCGGACCGAGGAGGAGGTCGTCGACTACGCCGTCCGCCTCTGGCGCGAGAAGCATGGCGATGCGCCCTTGCCCGACCATTTCGTGGACGCCCAGACCTTGCCGCCGCTGGACCATGTCCGGATGCAGGCAGCGGCGCAGAAATGGGTGGATTCGTCGATCTCCAAGACCATCAACTGCCCCGAAGACATCAGTTTTGATGCCTTCAAGGAGGTCTACATGGCCGCCTGGGATCAGGGCTGCAAAGGCTGCACGACCTACCGTCCGAATGACGTGACCGGGTCCGTGTTGACGGTGTCCGAGAAGCAGACCGCACCTGTAGCCTCACAGCCGGTAACGGGGGGCGAGGTGGTGTATCTCTCCGACCCGCTGGACCGGCCCGCCGCCCTGGAAGGCCAGACCTACAAGGTCAAATGGCCGGGCTCGGAACACGCGCTTTACATCACCATCAACGACATCGTCATCGCCGGCCACCGCCGCCCGTTCGAGGTGTTCATCAACTCCAAGAACATGGAGCACTTCGCCTGGACCGTGGCCCTGACCCGGATGATCTCGGCGGTATTCCGGCGCGGCGGGGATATCTCCTTTGTGGTCGAGGAGCTGAAAGCCGTCTTCGACCCCCGCGGCGGGGCCTGGATGGACGGGCGCTACATCCCCTCGATCTTGGCCGCCATCGGCGGAGTGATCGAGCGCCACCTGATCGACATCGGTTTCATCGAGGGCGAGGGGCTGGGCCTGAAATCCGACCCCAAGGCCGAGGTGATGCGGGTCGGAGAGGCTCCGCGCGGCAAGGCCTGCCCGGCCTGTGGGAGCTATGATCTGCGGATGGTGGAGGGGTGTCTGACCTGCGGGTCGTGTGGGCATTCGAAGTGTGGGTGAGGGGCTGAGAATGCCGCCGCGGAGCACAATGATCAGGACCCACTATGCTACAGAAGTCTAGATGGCCGCTTCGAGCTGTAAGCTGCGGCTAGGGTTAGGGCCTGCTTATCGATCCCGACTTTATTCAGCGTCGCGTCGCAGAAGGAAAAATGCGGCAAGCAGCACTCCGACTACGGCGAGGCCGATCGCGGTTTGCGTGACGCCAAATTGCTCGGTTACATTGGATACAAAACCCTTGAGCGCTCGGGTTTTGCTGGAACCACTTTCGCCACCCGGGAATGTATCAGTGAAGACCGCGTAACTTAGCCAGCCAAAAAGTCCGAGAGCGAGAATCGATTGAACATATTTCATGATGGCCTCGATCGTTACCTGCAAGTTGGATAGAGAATTTGTATGTTAGACTTTTGGCGTCCTTTGTCGTGGTCAGTTTGTCCGCAAAGTGGTCGAATGTAGCGAAGGGGTTTCCGGGTTCTGATCTTGCTGCAAGCGATGCGTGGATTCGAATTGCCCTGCGAGAGCGACGCGAAGGCTCATCGGCCTATGGCCTACTCCACCCCATTCGCCCGCGCCACGAAATCCGTCAGGTGGGGCACATAGTCCTCCTGCCCGGTCCCTCCCTGCGCCATCGCAGACGCAAAGCTGCTCTTCGCGGCGCTCGCCATCGTGGTGGTGACAGTGGCGGCGTTGGCCATGCTTTCGTGGTAGCGCAGATCCTTGAAGGCATCCGAAGCGTGGGCGAGGATCGGCGGACACCCTTCAAGATCACCAAGTCTACGACCGATTGATCCAGAACTCTCTGAAGTGCCGCATCGAGTCCACTTGGACCGCGCCCAAAATCGCCAGCCTCATCTCAGTAACGTTTTGACCTGTGGTCGTTCACCCGTCAGGCTTGCATTGCGGCATCATGAAGGGCCAGCCAGATGAGGGACGAGTTCTTCGGAAGCGACGATCAGCGCACGCTGTTGCGCCGTGGCCGTGGTTTGGCTGCCGTGCTGGGTCAGGACAGGCGCTACAGCTATTACGGTCGCACGGTCGGCTTGCCCGGACCCGAGGATGGCGACATCGACCACCTCGCCGCCTTGGCCATCGTCCAGGGCAGCGCGACCTATTTGGCCGTTCCGCTGAACCAGGTCGTCGCCATCAAGGCTTCGATCGTGGCGCGCGGTCTGGTGCCCATGGTCTATGACCGGTGGGAAGGGTCTGGCCTTGCCATCGCGGCGGCCCGACGGGTTGTTGCCACTTACTCCCTGCCCGATGATGTGACCATACAGCGCCTGGATGCGTCGACAGCCGATGGGCAGATGGTGTCATTGGCCGAGATGGCCTTGGGCTGTGGTGTCCTGCCGCCTTGTGGCGAGGTGTTGCGCGGCCTCTTGCGGCCCTCCGTCTGTCTGGTGGCCATCGACCGCAGCTCCAAGGTGGTTTCCTGCGCGGCGTCCGCGGCCTACGCCCATGAAAATCACCCCAAGCAAGGCGGGCAGGCTTGGTGGGGGATGCTGGCCACGGACCCCGCGCGGCGTGGTCAAAAGCTGTCGCTTGTTCTTGGGGCACATGCGCTGCTTGAGATGGAATCACGCTTTGGCTTTGGGCATTTCATGACCGGCGTCGAGCCCGGGAACGCGCCATCAGAAGCCATCTGCGCCCGAATGGGGCTTTCGAAGGGGCCGTATGCTGTAATCGGATGCACCGATCCACGCGCCTTGGCGAGTGGCCGCATGACGAAATAGGGCTTCGGGCGAGGGAAAGGCTGCCACGTCCGCACTGCAGATTGGGCGTTTGCAGGCATCCCAGGTTTGTCCAGGTTGCGACGACCGGAGCACCCGCGGAAATAAGCC
>JBKDYO010000082.1:0-5414 GCA_046305855.1 Paracoccaceae bacterium | reverse complement strand
CCTCGTCCATCAACTCGTTCACCAGCTTGCGGAACTCGTCCGCCCGCAACGGTCGGCCGGTCTGGCGCAATTCTTCGTTCACCAGTTCCGAAACCTCACGGCGCAGTTCCTCGGGATCGACCTTGTCGATCACCGAAAGGTTCAGACGGTCCAGAAGCAGCTCGTGAAGCCTGCTCTTCAGCTCCAGCGACTGCAGCAGTTCGCGGTCTTCGGGCTCGATAATGGCCGGCACCATCGGCCGCGGCGGCTCGGCACCAATGAAGGGTACGACCTTTTCGGTCTTTGTGCCGCGGCGAGAAAGATCGACGAAATCCTTGAACATGGCTCTACCTTCCCTGCCGATCGGCGGTTGCGGTTCTGGTGCTGGTCTTGGTTGCGATCGCCTTCAGAAGATCGGCGGCGATCTGGGCGATTTCTTTGGTAAGGGGCGCGCTGGACGCTGTCTCTGACAGCGGGCGACCGCGATCCATCGCGTCCTCGGCGGCCTTCCCATCGGGTGGCAGCCAATGCGTGAACTCGGTCTGCAGTGCCTTCGCCGCTTCGGTATGACGTCGAGAGCGCATCATCGGCTTCTTCTCCTGGCCGATTACCACCTCGATCCGGAGCGAGGGGTTCTGGTCCTTGAAGAAGTCGATCAATCGTCGGGTCTGCTGCACGAAAGGCACCGAGGTGCCACTGACGATCAGGACGTGATCTGCCGCCTCGAGGATCGGTGTCAGCCAGTCCACCATCGCGGGCGGCAGGTCGATGACGACGAAATCGTACATCGCCCGAAGCCGGTTGATCAGAAAGCGTACCTGGTCAGGATGCAACGCGGTCAGCGGCATGAACCCATCCGGTGCAGCAAGAACGGCCAGGCCCGAAGGTGTGGTCACGATGGATTGCTGCAGGAAAACGCTGTCCGGTTCGATGCGGTCTTTGGCAATGCTGTAAAGCGCATCGTTCGGCGGCAGGTCCAGAAAACCCGCCACCGCCCCGAACTGCAGGTCCATGTCAACGAGGATCACCTTCCGCGTCTCGGACTTGCCGAAGCGCTTCTTCTTCCCGCGCAGCTGATCGGCCAGGTTCACCGCCAGCGTCGTGGCCCCGATCCCGCCCCGGGCCTTCGAGACAGCAATGACATGGCCATCTTGCTGGTCTTGTGCCGCCAGGGTCAACCGACGCGGCATCGACAGGCGGCCGACCACCTTTGCCAGTTCGGCGTCATCGATCGTGTCCGGAACGACCTCAGTCACTCCCGCCCGCAACAAGCTGTGCGCCAGGCCGAAGGGCGTCGAACTGTCACTGATGGCAAGGATGCGCGCGCTCCCGCCCGAAGCGATCAGCGCGCGAAGCGCCTCGGTCTCGTCCAGCGCATCCGGGGTTGCCTTGAAGACGATCAGTTCGGATACCCTGGCAAGGTCCGATGCCTTGCCGTTGATCCGCGCCAACGAAGCATTGCACCTCGTCACCGCAAAGCCCGGTTGACTGCCCAGGATCGCGCCCAGCCGATCGTTGAAGGCCGGGTCCTCCGATATCAGGACGATGTCCTTGTCACCCGTCGCCATCTTACTGTTTCCTCTCCACCGGCCTAGCCGTCCTCGCCCTGCGCAAGATCCTCGCCCGGAAGCGAGACGCTCATGCTCGGCATCGTCAGTGTTGACCCAATTCCTGAGTTGCCTGTCGCTCCGGCGACTGCGGCAAGACCCGCCAGCGGTGTGACGAAGTCAAATGTCACGTCTTCCATCGCTACCGTGACGACCGGAACATAGGGCCCGCCCAGGAAGCTAAGCCTGGCGTCATAGGTGTAGCTGAACCGAAGGTTCGAAACGTCGCTTCCCGGAGCCATGACCGACCCGACCGCATCCCAGACTTCGGCCGCCGTCGCGTTGCTCATATCGCCGCTGCAGGTGACTGCAGCGGGTGCCTCGCAGATCGGCCCACCGGCATTGCAACTTGTCCCGTAATCGGTCGAGGCGGGGGCATCATCCGACAATTCCAGGAACTCCGGAACACCGGGACAGGCGGGCGGCCTGACCGCTCCGATCCGGGCCGCAGCATGCATTGCCCGCTCGCCCGTGACGATGTGATAGGCAAGGCGGCCAAAGTCGATCAGCCCGAAGAAGATCAGCAGGAACAGGCTGATCACGATCGAGAACTCGACCAGGGTTGCCCCGTCTTCGTCACGCAGCAGGCTGTTCGGACGCAAGCGGCGATGATCGGTCATGATCCGTACACCCTGCTCTGATCTGTCACGCTGGTCTCAAGGGTCGGGCGGCTGCCGCCGACCAGAGTGAACAGGCCTGCGAACGGAAAGGTCACTTCGACATCGGCACGCACTGTCACGATCGGGGCCACATCAGACCGGAATTCGCCTTCGTAGCAGTCAAGCTCGGTCAAAATTTCGGTCACCGTCACCCCCGAAGGCAAGATCGAACTGCCGTCATTGTTGTTGCGGATGATCCCGATCAGCGTGTCGTCGTAGTCCGTTATGGCTCCGGCGTCGTCGCAGATGTCGCGCGGGGTAACACGGGCCAGAAAGCGCGTGGCATCACGCACGCCAGCCACCACCGTCTGATACGACCACATCATCCGGCCGCCTTCGATGATGACCCCGAAGACCAGAAGCATCATGGGAAGGACGAAAGCGAACTCGACCAGCTGCGTCCCGGACTCGTCGGATGCGAGGCGGCGAAGGTGGCTTCGAACACGGCTAAGGGTGCGTTGCATCCGGGTCACCTGTACAACTGCACGACGTCGCGCACGAGGCCGCCGGTGCCCCCGGCACCCGTGCCGATTTCGCTCGCCGACCCGATGACCTCACCCCAGATGTTCATGCTCGCATCCACCGGCTCGGTCAGAAATATCTTGAAGAACTCCTGGACCGGCACGTCTTCGGCTGCACCGCGGATGTTGTGTTCACCACAGTTAATCCCAGCCACCGTGATGACGCGGCGATCCGGAGGGGCAGGCGTCTGGTTCGAACAGACCGGGCGGCCCGTCTCGGACCGTCCCGTAAGGATGTTTCCTGCTCCGGCTGTCGCAATCTCGTTGAGGTAGTATTGATATCGGGTGCTGATGCCTGCGCGAGACGGCACCGGGCCGCCGTAGTTCCTGGTTTCGTAGTTCGTGCGGCCAGCCGACCAGTTGCCGTCGCCAAAACGTGTGCAGCCACCGTTGGAGAAGCAGGTGTCACGCGGCATGGCTACCGTATCGGGTGACACCGTGGGGTTGTTGCCAATGCACTGATTGCCGTTGCCGCCACCGCCGTTCCCGTTGCCGCCGCCGTTCGAGGTCGGAATGATCCCCTTGATCACGTTCGGGGCAGGCGCATAGCTGGGGTTGTTCCGATATCCAGGGTTGCCCATGCTCTGGGTGTAGATGTCGAAGCGAATATTGAAGATCGAGTTTTCCAATCCGGCCTTCTGGCCCGGTTCAATATCCACGCCGCGCTGGTCGAAACATTCGGTGATGTGGTCGACCGCACCCAGCAGACAGCGCAGCAAGGGGGCACCTGTCAGCCCGGCACAGGGTCCGCTTTGATTGACGAGCACACCGCGCGGGTCGAGAAAGCCGAAATCCCCGGGTGCCCAGGCAGCATTCGGGCCGCCTGCCCGTAACAGGATCATGTCGCCGATATGATCCTCCGCCGGGTAGTCACCGTTATTCGGCAGGCAGAACATCATCGGCTGGACATCGCAGGCATAGATAGAAAGCCCCGCCACCGCAGAGGCGCCAAGATCATAGTTGCGGTTCTCCTGGCCAGTCAGGGCAGCGAAGGCCGCGCCAAAGGTGCTTTCGACCTCGGTAGGAGTGACCTGAACCCGGACGAAGGCCGCTTCGTCGGGTTCAGTGGTGACGTCGGACAACCCCGTTGTGTCCTCGTCCGGCAGGCTGGAGAAATAGGTCAGCGTAAAGCTCACATCTTCCAGGGCCAAAGTGCGATCGGTGTTTCCGAAGCTTTGGCTGTCGACGATCAGGTTCGCAGCTGCAGCTGCCCGCTCCAGGGCGTCCTCGTTCCCGTCCAACTCGCCCGCAGCGGCCAGCGCAACGCTGTCGGCAAAAGATTGCAGTTCCGAGCGGGTGATGCTGGCGCGGCCTAGATCGAAGGATAGGGCGACAAAGCCCAGGATCACACCCAAAGTAATGGCCCAGAAGACCAGAACGGTGCCCGCTTCGTTTCTTGCCAAAGAGATAAGAGCTGTCGGATTCCGCATCTGCCCCGCTCCCGGCTTATTCGATTTCATCTTCCGTTTCGTCGATTCCGCGCCGCACCACGACCGAGCGCACCGTGACTTCCTCGGGCGCGACGCCAGCAACCGGCTCGGGCTCACGCAGCACATCGCGCAGGCTGATGGCTTCGAGGATGCTCTCGTCCTCATTCTCGATGGTGCGCAAGACCAGGCTCAGCGTGCCAGCCTTTTGGGCCAGGGCGAGCTTCTGGCTGTCCTCTGCGCTGACTTCCAGTGTCACCGTCTTCGCAACACCCGGCTTTTCCTTCTCGGCATTCGCCTCCTGATCAACACCGATCACCCGGACGTTCTGGATGATCGTCACAGTCTTCAACTCTGCGGCCTTGCCGTGGGTCAAAATCACATCGACCTTGTCGCCCGGCGTGACGAAACCACCCACCCCGGTGTCCGCCGTCACCTTGATCGAGATCGCCCGGCTGTCTGGTCCAAGCGACTGAACGACGGTGACCTTCTCGCCAAAGTTCGACACCTTCGAGGCCAGGATCAACTCGCCCTTGGCAATCGCCATCTTCGCCCGCCGCGGCTCGGTGCCGCTTGCAGGAAGAAGGGTTGAAAGCTGCGTGAAGCCGCCCGGCGGAACGGCCGAGGCGGGCCAGTCAATCGTTTCCAGTTTGGCAGCGTCGATCACCTTGCCAAAGGCAATGTCCTGCGTGGCAACGACGACGCGGACAAGTTCGTTGGTGCATTGCTTGACCTCGCCCTGCGAGTACTTTGCCTCAAGCAGGTCCCGCGCCAGATAGGCAGAGCCTCCGGCGACGCCCAAACCGGCAACAAGCGTGAGAAGCGACATAATGCGCATGGTGGCTCCTTAATCGCGGCGGTCGAGAGGAACTTGCGGGCTATCAATGTGGGGAAGGCGGGGCATCCGTCTAACGAGGATGCCCCGGCAGTTCGGATTGTGGTCAGTCGTTTTCCTGCAGGATGCCGCTGGCGGAGGTCATTTCAGCATCGACGTCTGTGCCAAGGGTGGACAGCGCGCCGAGCCCCACGGTTACCGCCAGCGTCAGCGCGATTCCGTATTCGACAAGGGTCACACCCTCTTCGTCTTTCGACAGGCGTGCGAAGGTCTTCTTAAGGAATTCTTTCATGATACACTCCATCTGGTTGCTCTGGCAGGATCCTGTCCAGTCCTGGCACCCGGCGCGGAAAGCAGGCAGGGCCATTAACGAGACGTTAAGGCTA
>JBKDYO010000081.1:0-18651 GCA_046305855.1 Paracoccaceae bacterium | reverse complement strand
GCAGGCAGTGGGGGGCTGAGGCATGCAGACGCACAAGGCAAAGCGGGTCGAGATCATCATCGAGGCGCCAATGGAAAGCCGCCTGACCGCCGCGCTGGAAAAGGCGGGGGTTACCGGGTTCACCGTGCTGCCGGTCCTTGGTGGATCAGGAAGGTCCGGCCGCTGGACCCGCGAGGGCCAGGTCGGCCGCAGCGGGATGGTTTCGGTCGTCTGCCTGATCCGGCCGGAAAGGCTGGACGCCCTCCTGGAGGCCGCCTACGCGGTGGTCGAGCGGCACATCGGGGTGATCGGGGTGACCGATGCCGAGGTGCTGCGGGCGGAGCGGTTCTGAGGGCTGTCCACGGTGGACAAAATCGGAAAACCTTTCCGGATCAAATGTTTGATCGCGGACGTTAGGGGTTTGTTAGGATAGGTCTGCAGCTCGATTTGGGGCAAACCCCGACCCCTGAAAGCTGGACTCTGCCCGAACAGGTGACTGTCCAGTGGACAGTCGCCCGGGCAGTTGGCCGAAGGCGCAAGCCGCAGGCCAAGGGGCTCTCCGCAACTCGAACGGTTGGAAATCGGGGCGCGCCTGACTGGGCTGGCGCGGAAACGCGCCTGCCAGGGGCAGGCAGGCGCGGCCCGATTTGTCGCGGGACAAATCGGGCAAGTGGAAGAAGGCAGGCGAATCCCAAAGGCTAAACTACCCAGTCCGGCTTCAATGATGAAGGGCCGGTCCATGTCCAGTCACAGAGCATTTCCTGTACCGTACTTAAGTCAGCTGGTGGTGAACTTGGAGGTTCCCGGAAAGTGCTGAAACCGTAGCCAGCGCTAGTAAGTTCCTCTGCGTGGTCTCGACACTCGGCCCACTCCGCGAAGATCAGCTTTCCGTTCGCGGCACCGAAGTCGACCACTCGCGCCCAAGGTTGGATGCTCTGGCCGTCGGACAAGGCAATCCGAGGCGCAACCTCCACCCGAATCCCAAGGGAAGTGGCAACGTGCACAATCCACTTTTCGTCGGCGCTGACCAATGGTGTGACCTTTACCCGTGCTTCACCATCACATGCCGGACCACCGTGTAGTCCTCCAGCGCATAGGCCGACATGTCCTTGCCATAGCCGCTCTGCTTCAACCCGCCATGCGGCATTTCGTTGGTCAGCATGAAGTGGGTGTTGATCCAGGTGCAGCCGTAGCGAAGCCGCGCCGCCGTGGCCATCGCCCGGCCCACGTCGCGGGTCCAGACGGATGACGCCAACCCGTAGTCGCTGTCGTTGGCCCAAGCCACCGCGTCTTCGACGTCCGAGAAGGGGGTGACGCTGACGACTGGCCCGAAGACCTCGCGCCGGACGATCTCGTCATCCTGCTTGGCCCCGGCGACGACCGTGGGGCGGTAGTAGAAGCCCTGGTCCATCGCCTCGCCGCCGGTGGTGATCTGGACGTGGTTCAACTCACGTGCGCGGTTGACGAAGCTGGCGACGCGGTCGCGCTGGCGCTGGCTGATCAGCGGGCCGATTTCATTGGTGGCGTCGTCCTCCGCCCCCAGAACGATGGACGACGCCGCCGAGGTGAGATCCGCGACGAGGTTGTCGTAGATCTTCTTCCCGGCATAGACCCGGCAGGCTGCGGTGCAGTCCTGCCCGGCGTTGTAGAAACTGAACGCGCGGAGGCCTTCGACGACCGCGCTCACATCGGCGTCGTCAAAGACCACGACGGGGGCCTTGCCGCCAAGTTCCAGATGCGTGCGCTTCACCGTCTTCGCCGCCGCATCCAGCATCTTCTTGCCGGTGGCGACGTCGCCGGTCAGCGAGATCATGTCGACCTGCGGATGGTTGATCAGGTAGTTGCCCACCGTCTGGCCCCGGCCCGCAATCACGCTCACCACACCTTCGGGCAGCACATCGGCCAGGATATGCGCCAGTTTCAGCGCGGTCAGCGGGGTCTGCTCGGAGGGCTTGAAGACGACGGTGTTGCCGCCACCGATGGCGGGGCCAAGCTTCCAGGCCATCATCATCAGCGGATAGTTCCAAGGCGCGATGCTGGCCACGACGCCCACCGGGTCGCGGCGGATCATGCTGGTGTGGCCGCTGAGGTATTCCCCCGCGACCGTCCCGGTCATGCAGCGCACGGCACCGGCGAAGTAGCGGAAGCAGTCGACGATCGCAGGGATTTCGTCGTTCAGCGCCGCATTGATCGGCTTGCCGCAGTTCAGTGCCTCAAGGCTGGCGAAAGACTCGGCCTCGGCCTCGATCCGGTCGGCGATCCGCAGCAGCGCCGAGGACCGTTCCGCCGGGGTTGTCCGCGACCAGCCCTCGAAGGCCTTGCGCGCTGCCGCCACCGCCCGGTCGACCTGCGCGGTCGAGGCCTCGGGCACCTCAAGGATCAGCCCGCCCGTGCGCGGGTTGAGAATCGGCTCGCGGGCCTCCTGGCCGGTCTCGAAGGCGGACCCGATCAGAAGGGCGGTGTCGATGGTGGAAAGCGTGTCCATGAGATGTCTCCCTATTTGCCCATGCCGGCGGTCTCGGACCCGCCGCGGGTGAGGTAGTAAGCTGCGAGAATGGGAAGGAACGTGGCCGCGAAGACCACGATGGCGACGACATTGGTGACGGGGCGCTGCCGGGGGCGGATCAGTTCGTCCAGCATCCAGATCGGCAGGGTCTTCGCCTCGGTGCCCGCACCTGCGGTGAAGATGGTGACGATGACCTCGTCGAACGACAGCGCAAAGGCCAGCATTCCGCCTGCGAGAAGCGCCGAGCCCATGTTGGGCAACAGGACGTGTCGGAAGGTCTGGAACGCGTTGGCGCCGAGGTCGGCGGAAGCCTCCATGATCCCGCCGGACAGGCGGCGGAGGCGGGCGACGGCATTGTTGTAGACGATGACGATGCAGAAGGTCGCGTGACCAAGGACGATGGTCCAGACCGAGAAGGGGATGTCCATGATCCCGAAAGCCGACCGCAAGGCCATGCCGGTGATCACACCGGGCAATGCGATGGGGAGGAGGATCAGCAGGCTGATCTGCTCGCGCCCAAAGAACGCCGTCCGGGTCATCGCGGCGGCGACAAGCGTGCCAAGGACCAGCGCGATGGCGGTGGCGATGGTCGCGACCTTCAGCGACAGCCACAGGGGCGGCCAGATGTCGGGCCGGTCGTTCCAGGCGACGCCGAACCACTGGGTCGTCAGGCCCGGCGGCGGGAACTGGAAGCTGCGCTCCTCGGTCGTGAAGGCGTAGAGGAAGATGAGGAGGATCGGCAGGTGGAGGAATAGGAGGCCTCCGATGGCCGCGGCGCGTAGGGACAGGGGAGAGCGGTCAGAGAGCATCGAACGCCCCCATCCGCCGGGCGAGGGCGAGGTAGATCAGCATGATCCCGATCGGCACCACGGCAAAGGCCGCGGCCAAGGGGATATTCCCGGCGGTGCCCTGCAACTGATAGACCGCCATGCCGATGAAATTCGCCGAATTGCCGATGATCTGCGGGATGATGTAGTCGCCCAGCGTCAGCGAGAAGGTGAAGATCGAGCCTGCGATCACCCCCGGAAGGGCAAGCGGCAGGATCACGGTGCGGAGAGTCTGCGCCCGGGTCGCGCCAAGGTCGGCGGACGCTTCCAGCATGGAATTCGGCACGCGTTCCAGTGCCGCCTGCATCGGCAGGATCATGTACGGCAGCCAGATGTAGACGAAGACCATGAAGGTCCCGATCGGCGAGGTGGAGAGGGAGGAGCCCTCCATCCCGGGGATCGAGAGCAGCCCGTCGATGATCCAAGAGGTGTGCGTCCGCTCGGCCGCCCAGCCAAGGATGCCTTCCTTGGCCAGGATCAGCTTCCAGGCATAGACCTTGACCAGATAGCTGGACCACAAAGGCAGCATGACCCCAAGGTAGAAGGCGGCCTTCCAGTGCCCCTTGGCGTAGCGGGCGGCGTAGTAGGCGATGGGGAAAGCCAGGATCGCACAGGCCAGGGTCACGAGTGCGGCCATGGTGACTGTGCGGACCAGGATGTCGAAGTTCGACGGGCGCAGAAGCTCGCCATAGGTTTTCAGGGTGAACTCTTCCTTCACCACGCCCGAGAATTCGTCGATCGAGTAGAAGGATTGCAGAAGCAGGGCGGCGAGCGAGCCTAGATAGACCACACCGAGCCACAGAAGCGGCGGGGTGAGCAGGATCGCCAGCAGGATCCGGGGATGCCGCCAGAAGATCGCGGTCAGCCGGTCTGCCACTCCCCGTTGGGGAAGGATCGCCGATGCGGATGTCATGCCGACCCCATCAGGTGCAACGCCGACTGATCGAAATCGATGGCGGTGGTATCGCCCTCGGCCGGAACGGGCTGGCCTGCGGGAACCATGGCGGCGATCTCGGTGCCGTTGGCCTGCAGCACGACGCGCGTGCCCGAGCCGAGGTAGCGCAGCGCGATGACCTGGCCGTAAAGCGGGCCGGTCGCGGCAAGGCGGGTGGCCTCGGGGCGCAGGGATGCCCATTGCGCCGGTCCGCCCAGCGCGCGGGTCAGGTCGGGCGGCAGGACGTTGGACGACCCGACGAAGTCCGCTACGAAGCGCGTGGCCGGGCGGTCGTAGATGTCTTGCGGGGTGCCGATCTGGGCGATCTTCCCCTCGTTGAATACAGCAAGGCTGTCGGCCATCGACAGCGCTTCGTGCTGGTCGTGGGTGACGAAGACGAAGGTCAGGCCAAGCCGCTTTTGCAGGGCCTTCAGCTCGTCCTGCATCGCCTCGCGCAGCTTCAGGTCCAGCGCGCCGAGGGGTTCGTCCAGCAGCAGCACGCGGGGTTCGTTCACCAGGGCGCGGGCCAGTGCCACACGCTGCCGCTGACCGCCGGAAAGCTGGGCCGGTTTGCGGTCGCCGTAAGCGTCGAGATGGACCAGGGCCAGCATCTCTTCGGCCTTCGCATGGCGCTGGGCGCGGCCCATGCCCTTGACCATCAGCCCATAGGCCACGTTGTCGCGCACGTTCATGTGCGGGAAAAGCGCATAGTCCTGAAACACCGTATTCACGTTGCGCAAGTGCGGCGGGGTCGATGAGACATCCTCGCCGAAGATGCGGATCGTGCCGCCCGTGGGTTTCTCGAACCCCGAGATCAGCCGCAGACAGGTGGTCTTGCCCGATCCCGACGGCCCGAGCATCGCGAAGAACGAGCCTTCGGCGATGGTCAGGTCGACGCTGTCGACGGCTTTCACCTGGCCGAAATGGCGCGAGACACTCTGGAATTCGACGGCAGCGGTCATGGGGCATCCGTTGGGTGGGGATGCACCCCACCGTTTGCGCGGAAGGTGGGGCAGAACCCCACCTTGAAAGGGAGTTGCCCCCGCCGCGAAGCGGGGGCCTTGGGGGCGGTTTACCGGCCGCCGATCACGCCGATGTAGTCGGACACCCAGCGATAGTAGGGCACGCAGGCCCCGTCACCCTGGCTGCAGTTCGACACCGGAGTGGTCCAGAAACGGATCTTCTCGAAGTCGTCCAGACCGTTCGCCGTGCAGCTTTCGGCCGTCGCCATGCCGCGACCGTCCGTGCAGGCTGCGGGAACGGCGGGGTTGGCGCCGAACCAGACCGACAGGTCGGCCTGCAGGTTCGAGGCCAGCGAATGCTCCATCCACAGGTACGAGCAGTTCGGGTTCGCGGCGTCGACATGCATCATCGTCGTGTCGGCCCAGCCCGTCGCACCTTCCTGCGGGATCGTCGAGGCAATCGGCAGGCCCTCGGACTTCAAGAGGTTCACCTGGAACGGCCAGGAGCCCGAGGCGACCACGCCTTCGTTCTTGAAGTCGTCCATCTGGATGAAGGCGTCATGCCAGTAGCGGCTGGTCAGGTCGCGCTGCACACGCAGAAGGTCCAGCGCGGCCTTGTACTGATCTTCGTTCAGCTCGTAGGGCGAGGTGATGCCCAGTTCCGGCTTGTGGAACATCAGGTACTGCGCCGCGTCGGCCACGTGGATCGGGCCGTCATAGGCCTGGACCCGGCCCTTGTTCGACTTGCCGTCGGGCAGATTCATCTCTTCGAACACCACGTTCCACGATGTCGGCGGCTCTTTGAAGACCTCGGTGTTGTACATCAGGACGTTCGGCCCCCACATGTAGGGCACGCCGTAATGGACGCCATCCACCGTATGCCACGGCGCGGATTTCAGGCGGTCGTCGACCGTGGACCAGGACGGGATCAGGTCGATGTTGATCGGCTGCACCCGGTCACCGGCGACCAGACGCAAGCTGGCGTCACCCGAGGCGGTGACGAGGTCGAACCCGCCCTCGTTCATCAGCGCGACCATTTCGTCCGAGGTATTGGCCGTCTTGACGTTCACCTTGCAGCCCGATGCGGCTTCGAACTTGGTGACCCAGTCGAATTCCTTCATCGTTTCGCCGCGCTCGATATAGCCAGGCCAGGCGACAATGTTCACCTGACCTTCGGGCGCACCGATTTCGGTGACCTGAGCCAGGGCCGGGGACAGGCCGGTCAAGAGGGCAAGCGTCGTAGTTCCCATCAGTCTTATGCGATTCATGTCAGGCTCCCGTTGGTGTGTCTCTTGCATGCGCAGAGGGTCCGTTCTCGCGGACTTGAAAAAACCGTATGTTGCCCTGAAACTTTCACAATAACAAAAAACTGAAGCCAGATATCGGGATTACCGATGAATCAGGGGGGAACGCATTGTTTCGTTTCCCCTGCCTTGTGCTGTGGCACTGGTCGCGTATGTGAAAGTTGGGGACAAGTGGTGGGTAGATGGCAAGAATGCTGATGATCGCTCCGGCGCCGGTCGTGGAGACCGGGGACCGGCTGCGTCTGGACGTGAAGTTCGTCGAAGGGATGCGCGTACAGCAGTCCTTGTGGCCAAGCCGCATCACCGTTGCCTTGCGTCGTGGGGCGCCTGCCATCCCCTTCGGACGCGATTACGACCGGGCCGAGCTGCCCTTCGACCTTCTGCTCCTTGACCCCAACGAAGAACTGGTCGCCCGCCATATGGCTGGGTACGACCTGATCTATGCTGGCGGCGACGACTTCCGCTGCCTTGGCCTGACCGACCACCTGAGCCCGGGGCAGAAGATCGTCTACGTGATCGAATATGCCCACGAAACCCGGATGCAGATCCTGAACCTTGATCGCGACCGCGGGGTGATCGGTCGGCTGAAGGGCGGCTTCTGGCTGAAGCAGCAGGAAAAGCGCCGGCTTCGGGCGTTCCGGGCAGCGACCGCTCTGCAGGCGAACGGCTATCCCGCATACGACCAATACGGCCCGGTCTGTGCCGACACCCTTCTGTATCTCGACGGCCGGATGACGCCGGAGCTTTTCGCGACCGAGGCCGAGATGACCGGGCGCGAAGCCCATCGTGCCGCCGGCGCGCCGCTGCGGCTGATCTATTCGGGGCGGCTTGAGACGATGAAGGGAGCGCAGGACCTGTTGCCGGTCGCCCAACGCCTGACCGAACGGGGCGTGGATTTCACGCTGGACATCTTCGGCACCGGCGCCTTGGAAGGCGAGATCGCTACGGGACGGCAGCGCCTGAAAGAGCCGAACCGGGTGCGGCTGCACGGAGCGATCGACTTCGAGACCGAGCTTGTGCCCTTTACCCGGCAACATGCCGACGTGTTCCTTGGCTGCCATCGCCAGGCCGACCCGTCCTGCACCTATATCGAGGCGATGGGCTGCGGTGTTGCCATCGCAAGCTACGACAACCGGATGTGGCAGCGCCTGAACGCCGAGGCCAAGGCCGGTTGGGGCGCGCCTCTGGGGCGGCCCGTCGTGCTTGCGGACAAGATCGCAGACCTGGCGCACAACCCGGCTGCCATCACCGAGGCCAGCCGCAACGCCTGGGCGTTTTCCCGCGCCCACGGATTCTTGCCCGAATTCCAGCGCCGGATGGAACATCTTGCCCGCGTGGCAGGGCTTCAGGTACCATCGACGGGTCTGGCGGCGTCGCGCTGACTTCGGTCGCATCCGTCAGGCGCTGGTGAGTTGCGCTTTGGGGGGTGGAGCCCTTACGCGGGCCAGTTTCTCCCTTGATGCGCACGCACTGCCGGCGACCATGCAAATGGATGTCTGCCGGATGACGCCAGTCTTTGACACCAGCCCCTGTCCCGAGACCGCGAAAAGGGCCTTGTGCTGATAGCCGATCCCGCGCTCTGGACCGGCAGCGAACAACGCTTTCGCGGCGATCTGCGCATCTCGCGGTAGTCTTAGCCCGGTCGCAACACCGTCGTGCTTTGCGCCGAGCGGATGAAGTTGGACGCAGGGCCTGTCAGGGGTGCCCCCTTGCGCCAGGCCAGACCGACCTGCACTGACGGCAGGTCGCCCGACACGTCGCGAATCTCGATCCGGTCGCCTTCAAGGCTCCAGGGCCGGTAGACAAGGCTGGGCAGGATCGCCAGCCCCGCGCCCGTGGCAACCAGTGATCGCACGGCCTCGACGCTGCGCGTGCGGAAGGCAATCGTCGGTTTCACCGGCAGAGCGGCCGTCAGGCGGCGGGTGGATTCCTCAATCTCGTCCACCATCAGCTGGATCATCGGCGACCCCGCAAGTTCTTCCAGCGCAATGCTCTCCTGCTGTGCGAGCGGGTGCCCCAACGGCAGCCAAAGGCGATAGGGCGACACCAGAAGCGTCTCGACATTCAACGCCATCCGGTCGTGGACCGACGAGGTCAGCAGCACCGCCACGTCCAACTCGCCGCCGATCAATAGATGCTGGAGGTATTCGCCCGAATCCTCGATCACGTTCAGCTCGACCTGCGGGAAGGCCCGGCGATAGCGCTGCAGGATGTCCGACAGCACATAGCCTGCGACAAGGCTGGTCACCCCCAGCGACAGGCGTCCCCTTGCCGTCTCCGCCTCGACCTGAAACGTGGTCCGCGCGGTTGCCACATCGGCCAGGATCTGTCGCGCGTGCCGCAGGAAGGCGCTGCCCTTGTGGGTCAGCAGAATGCCCCGCGCCTGCCGGTCGAACAGGCCGACGCCAAGATCGTCTTCCAGCCCCCGGATCGCCTCGGTGACCGAAGATTGGCTGATCGACAGCGCACGGGCCGCGCCCGAGACCGACCCGGCCTCGGCGGCGGCAACGAAGAATTGCAACTGGCGTAAGGTGAATGCCATCGGAAACCACGATAAGGCCAGTGTCCTATCTGCCCTATAGATGGCCGTTCTGCAAGGGTTGAAGCCGATTCGCTGCGGTGATCAGATACGGAAAAACCAAATGGAGGCGGCGATGGGGTGGATACTGGCGGCAGTGGTGCTGGTCGGCATCGCAATTGCGCTGCAGGCCCCAGTCAACGCGGCCTTGGCGCGGGAGCTTGGCGGCCCGGTCCCCGCCGCAGCCGTGTCCTTCGGCGTGGGCTTTGTGGTCCTTCTGGTCATCGCTCTGGCGCAAGGGCAGGGCGAGGCCTTCCTGAAACTGCCGCAGGTGCCCGCCTGGACCCTGATCGGCGGTTGCTTTGGCGCGTGGTATGTCCTGAGCGCAGTCTGGGGCGTGTCCGCGCTGGGGGTACTGACCCTTGTCGCGGCATTGATCCTTGGCCAGATGGCCGCCGCCATGGTGATCGACGCGACCGGTACCCTTGGCGTCACCGCGCGCGAGATCACGCCCACCCGGATCGCCGCTGCCGGGCTGGTGATGGCCGGTCTGATCCTGTCGCGGGTCTAGACGGCCACCCAGCGCCCTTCGGCTTCCACTCGCCAGGGCGCGGCCACCGCGGGCGGCGGCGGGCCGTCCTGCCAGAAGCACAGGCGAAGATGGTCCGGCGCCCCGCCCTCGGCGACGAGCGCCCAGTCCATGTGGAACCCGTCGATCAAGAGACCCTCGGCGTAAAAGGTGATTTCCTCGGCCTCCAGCGCCTCGGACGGCGACAGGTCCCAGCCTTCCGACCCGCCCCAGAACACCAGCCCTTCGATGTCCCGATGCGTCCGCGCGATCTTGGCCAGAGGGGCCAGGAATGCCTCGACGGGGGTAAGCTCTTTCGCCATCAGCGCAACTCTGCCGTCAGTGCAGGCACCGCTTCAGCCACCAGCGCCTCATAGGCGGCCAGCTTTGCAGGCGTGAAATGTTCAGCCTCGGCCAGAATGTTCACGGTCCCCAGCACCCGTCCGCCGTCCACCACCGGCACGTTGATGCAGGACCCAAGGCCAAGGGACACGATCAGCGCGTGATCGAAGAAATACTTCGCGAATTCGGGCGGGGTATTCGCCACGAAGGTCCGCTTGCCCGCGACGGTCGTGTCGTACCAGCCGTCCTTCTCCATTGGCTTGGTGCCCGAGACCGGATACTCCACCGGATGCGAGGTATAGACCCGCCCGAACAGCGCTTTCGCCTCATCCAGTTGCGTCACAGTGAAAAGCCGCGTGCCAAGGGCCGCGCAGCGGGCGTGCAAGTCGGAAAATGCGGTCACGGAGGGCTTTCCTTTGCGCCGGATCAAGGCGGTGGCAGGGACAGGCCTGCATTCTCTGCTCCGAACCCAGACTGTCAACCGCCGAGGACCCCGATGAAATACGAAGTCAGTGCCCGACGGCTGGACGAGACCGGAAGCCTCGCCAGCAGCCACGGTGCCGAAGTGCGCCTTGCCACCGACATGGCAGGCCGCAAGGACGCGCTGAACCCGGTGGAGCTTCTCCTCGCAGCACTTGCCGCCTGCATGATCAAGGGGGCCGAGCGGGTGCTGCCGACGCTGAAATTCCAGCTCGACGGCATGACGGTCACGCTTGAGGCCGACCGTCAGGACAGCCCGCCGAAACTGACCGCGATCCGCTATCAGATCGTCGTCGCCACCCCCGAATCCGACACGCGGCTGGATCTTCTGCACCGCAACATCCTGAAATACGGCACGATTTCCAACACGCTGACCGCCGCCGTTCCCCTGACGGGCACCATCCGGCGGGCGTAGGGCCCCGGAGTTTTCGAAAACTCCGGGCCGATTTCTTCAAAGAAATCGGTGTCCGTAGCGAGATGAGGATTGGTGGAAACGGCACCATCGCCTCGGCGGGCTCCATCGAGCCTGCCGCGGCGCTCCTTTACCGCAATCCGGTCGGGGGCCCAAAGCCCCCGGCCAGCGCCTGCCCTGCCCTCGGCAGGCGCTTCTCGCCCGCCGGGTCAGGCGCTGGCCTCGGATTTCTCTGGCGGAGCCGGCGCAGCGGCACCGTCCCGCACTGAGCGGGGACGACGCAATGCGTCGTCTTATCCCGCTCTACCGGCGCGTCATCGCAATGCGGATCAGGGCGCGTTCCATCAGGGCCATGCCGGGGGCCTTGCTCGCAGACCGCAGAGTCAGGTCGGTCTCCAGAAGGATCGCCACCGCCCCTTCCAGCGTCCGCACGCCCCATTGCCCGGCCTGACGTCCCATCGCGTCCTTCTGCTTGAAGTTCACCCGAGCCTTCTGGATGCCAGCCCCCGGACCCTGCGGGTCGGTCGCGGCCGCGTGCAGGATGCGGAAGTGGCGGAGCGCACCGATACAGATCGTGACCGGCAGCACACCCTGACCCTCCAGCCGTCGGAACAGGGGGCCGATCTCGGCGCTGCGGGCTTCGGCAACTGCGTCGATCAGCTCGTCCACCTCCGCTTCGATGGTGGCCGGAGCCATGGCCGCAACATCCGCCGGGGTCAGCGGAGTGGGGTCGCCGTATTTGTACAGCGCGATCTTCTCCAGCGTCTGCCGGAAATCACCGGGGTCCAGCGCCCGGGCCAGAGTGTTCAGGTCAGTCATCGCCTCGCGGTCGATGTTCTGCAACCCCGCCGCCTTCAGCGCGGCCTCGATCTCTTCCCGCCCCGGCGGTTCGTCATAAAGCCCGATGCAGACTGCCGAGGGGTGCTTTTCGAACAAGGTCTTCAGCGCCGACTTGCCGGTCAGGTTGCCAGCCGTGACCACGATCCCCGCGTCCCCCGGCTTCCAGTCCTTCAGTGCCACACTGATGGTCTCGGCCAACCCGTCGGTCGCCTCTTCAAGGAACGCCACTCGCGGGCCGGGAAAGAACCCCACTGCCTTGATCGCATCCAGGAGGATGCTGCCGTCCTTGCGCAGATCGGCCCCCGACATCCGCGTCAGCCGCATCTCGGCCTCGCCCTCGGGGCCGACCAGTGCAGCAATCGCCTCTTGCCGTTTCAGGGCCACCCGCATCGCGTCGGCGCCAAAGATCAGCAGGCCCGCCCGCCCAGGATCGGGTTTCGCGCAGTAGCGGGCGGCCTCGGCCCCCTTCAGGATCATGGCAGGCTGGCAGAGGCGGCGATCAGCCGGGCGACGATCTGGTCAGCCAGAATGCGCATCAGCCGAAGGCCTGCGTCTTCTTCGGCGGCCAGCCCGGCAACCGTCGACCCGGTCGCGGCATAGGCGGTGAAGTTCTGCACCCGTCCGCCAGCCACGCGGGTGCCCGAGGCGCGGTCGGTCAGGGTGTAGTCGATCACGCCCTTCACATTGTAGCGGGTGATCTGGTTGTCGGTCGTGAAGCCCACGCCCACCGTTTCCGTGGTGATCGTATAGGCCAGATCATAGCGCGGCGACTCGGGCCGCCCCAGCCGTTCCTCCAGCCGTTCGACAAGATCAAAGCCGCTCTTGTCGATCGGGTCCTGCACATAGACGGTGCCGAGGAGTGCCGTCGCCGCCCCGCCCGGCGCAAGGGCCGGAGTGAAGCCGCAAGCCGCAAGCAAAAGCGGCATCAGCAGGATCGAGCGACGGCTATACAACGACATTGATGATGCGGCCCGGGACGACGATGATCTTCTTCACCGGCTGACCGGCAAGGAACCTGACCACATCCTCATCCGCCAGCGCGATCTTTTCAACCTCCGCTGCGGGCATATCCTTCGGCACGCTGATTTCCGCGCGGCGCTTGCCGTTGATCTGGATCGGCAAGGTCACCGTGTCATCGACCAACAGCGCCGGGTCCGCCTTGGGCCAGGCCGCTTGCGCGCACAGCCCTTCGCCACCCTGCACCGCCCAGATCTCCTCGGCCAGATGCGGGGTCATCGGCGACATCAGCCGGGCCAGCGTCCGGATGCCGGTCTTCATCGCGCCGGTCGAGGCATTGGCGCGGCTCAAGGTGTTGGTAAAGGCGTAAAGGCTGGCGATGGCCTTGTTGAAGGCAAAGCCCTCGATCCCGCGCGATACCTCGTCGATGGCCTTTGCAGTCGCACGGGCCAGTTCGGCGTCGCCTTCTCCCTTGTGGTCGGCGGGCATCTCACCGATCCGTGCCGACAGGCCCCAGACCCGGGACAGGTGTTTGAACGCGGCTTCCGCGCCCGAGGACGTCCATTCCACGTCCCGCTCGGGCGGGCTGTCCGACATCACGAACCAGCGCGCGGTATCGGCCCCGAACGAGGCGATGATGTTCATCGGGTCGACGACGTTCTTCTTCGACTTCGACATCTTGGCCGAGGGGATGATCTCGATCGGAGTGCCTGCGGCTTCCAGCACAAGGTCCTGCAGCTGGTCTTCGGTCAGGCCTGACAAGTCGGTTGTGTGGTCGACCTTCAGGAAGGCCACCGGCTCGTTCCGGATGTTGAAGCGCAGCACGTCCTCGGGCAGGTGATAGACCGGACGGCCCTGCGCGTCCTTCGACCGATAGATCTCGTGCGTGACCATCCCTTGGGTGAACAGCGCGCTGAACGGCTCCGCCGCCTTGGCGGGCAAGTGCCCGGTCTTCACCATCGCCCGGGCGAAGAAGCGGGAATACAGGAGGTGCAGGATCGCATGCTCGATCCCGCCGATGTACTGGTCGACGTTCATCCAGTAGTCCGCGTCTTCCAGCACCGTCGGCGTGGTCGCGCGCGGGGCGGTAAAGCGGGCGTAGTACCAAGACGAATCGACGAAGGTGTCCATCGTGTCCGTCTCGCGCCGGGCCTTGGCGCCGCATTTCGGGCAGGTGCAGTCGCGCCAGGTCGGGTGGCGGTCCAGCGGGTTGCCCGGAACGTCGAAACTGACGTCGTAGGGCAGCTCGATGGGCAGGTTCTTCTTGTCCTCCGGCACCACCCCGCAAGTCGCGCAGTGGATCACCGGGATCGGGCAGCCCCAGTAGCGCTGGCGGGAGACCCCCCAGTCGCGCAGCCGATACTTGACCTGTCCTTTGCCCAGGCCCCGCGCTTCCATCCAGTCGATCGAGGTCTCGATGGCATCGTAGGCGGTGGACAGGGTGATGCCGGTGAAGTGGCTGTCATAGGCGACAGTCACGTCCTTGGCAGGCACCAAAGCCTCGGTCCCGATATCGTTCGTCTCGCCCGGCATATGGAAGGCGTTGACCACCGGCAGCCCATATTTCCGAGCAAAATCAAGGTCGCGCTGGTCATGGCCGGGGCAGCAGTAGATTGCCCCCGTGCCGTATTCCATCAACACGAAGTTGCCGATCCAGACCGCCAGAGTCTTTTCCGGATAGATCGGGTGGCGCACGGTCAGCCCGGTGTCCAGGCCCAGCTTTTCAGCCGTTTCGATGGCCGCCTCGCTGGTCCCGCCCTTGCGGCACTCTTCGCAGAAGGCTGCAACCTTCGGGTCGGCTTTGGCCAGCGCCTGCGCAATCGGGTGCTCTGGCGCGATGGCCATGAATGTCGCCGCGCGCAGCGTGTCGGGGCGGGTGGAATAACAGGTCAGCGCGGACAGCCCGGCGACTTCAGTGGTCAGCGGGAAATCGACCTCGATCCCGCGCGATTTCCCGATCCAGTTCGCCTGCATCAGGCGCACCTTTTCCGGCCAGTGCGTCAACCCGTCCAGTGCGCTCAGCAACTCTTCCGAATAGTCGCTGATCTTGAAGAACCACTGCGTCAGCTCGCGCCGTTCCACGGCAGCGCCGGACCGCCAGCCCTTGCCATCGATCACCTGCTCGTTGGCCAGAACCGTCATGTCGACCGGGTCCCAGTTCACCACGGCGGCCTTCCGGTAGACCAGACCGGCTTCCATCATGTCGATGAACATGGCCTGCTGCTGGCCGTAATACTCCGGGTCGCAGGTCGCGAATTCGCGGGACCAGTCGATCGACAGGCCCAGCGGCTTCATCTGGGCCTTCATGTCTGCGATGTTGCCGTAGGTCCAGTCCTTCGGATGGCCACCGCGTTCCATCGCGGCGTTCTCGGCGGGCATCCCGAAGGCGTCCCAGCCCATCGGATGCAGCACCGAATACCCGCAGGCCGCCTTGTGCCGGGCCACCACGTCGCCCATCGTGTAGTTGCGGACATGCCCCATGTGGATGCGCCCCGAGGGGTAGGGGAACATCTCCAGCACGTAGTATTTGGGCTTGGCCGGATCGCGCACTGCCGAGAAGGCCCCGGCCTTGTCCCAGGCCTCTTGCCATCTGGGTTCGATCACCGAAGGGTCATAGCGCGACATCAGGGGCCTCATGCGGAATTCCGGGCGGAATTACACATGTGCAAAGGGAAAGGTCCACCCCTTCCCCGCCCGAAGCCCTTCGGAAACGTTTAAAGCTTGCTGTCGCGGATGCGCAGCTGGCGGGCGCGGGTCAGGATCGCGTCCTCGATCGCCCGAACCGTCTCGGGTGCGACCGACGCTCCACCCTGGCCCTGCAGCGCAACCTTCAGGCTGCGCGCGTCCAGTGCCGGGTCCTGCACGAAGATCGTCGCGCGATAGGCCCGCCCGCCGCCCGGAGGCCGCCCATAGCCCGTGACGATCACGCCGGTGAACGGGTCAACCGATTCGATGGGCAGGAAGTTCAGCACTTCCAGGCTGGCCTGCCAGATGTATTTGTTGACCTCGACCGTGGTGTTCGGGTTGTCGGCCGCCGAGAACAGGTCCCAGATCGTCGAACGCGGTTTGTCCGCGCCACTGGCCGCCGCAAGTGCCGCGCGCTGGGCGTCGGCGCGTTCCTTGCGAGTCAGCTGATCTTCGCTCGGGATCGAGCCGCGCTTGCCGAACAGGTTGCCGCTGCCAATCCCGCCGCCACAGGCCGAAAGACTGAAAACAAGCCCCGTTACCAGCGCCGCGCGTGCAAGTTGATGCAAGATCATCCGGCCATCCTTCGTACCCTTGCCTGCTGTCTAGCCGAGCCTCTTGGGCCTGCCAAGGCCTTTCGCGCCCGTGGTCCTTCCCGTGCGCGGGCGGGGCCTGAAAAGGGGGCTCCAACCTGTGGCATAGGTGCACCAACTTCTTGCCGATTTGACCCCTGTTTCTCCCAACCGTTGCAATCTTGGGCGGCACCGTGGAAATACCATTCATTCCCCTGCGGATTCCCCTGCGGCGGGCTTACCTTGAAGAAAGAGGGAAAAATGAAAAAGCTTCTTCTCGCGACCAGCGCTCTGGTCATGACCGCGGGCATCGCGGCCGCTGATGGCCACATCAAGCTGTCGGGCGACGCACGCATGGGTATCGTTGACGACTTCGGCGCCGTTGGCCCCGTGTTCAACAGCCGTGCACGCGTCAAGTTCACCCTGTCCGGCGAGTCGGACTCGGGTTTCTCGTTCGGCGCTGAATTCCGCGCTGGCGACGCTGCTGCTGCTGCTTCGGGCACCGCTGGTTCGGTCTTCATCTCGGGCGGCTTCGGCAAGCTCTCGATGGGTGACGTTGACGGCGCTGCGAACGCTGCTGTCGGCCACGTCGATGGCGTTGGCTACACCGGCCTGAGCGACCTGAACGAATCGACCTTCGTCGGCGGCGGCGCTAAAGAGTCCATCCTGTACGAATACTCGGCAGGCGACTTCACCGCTTACCTGTCGTCGGGCCAGCTCGAGACCGCAAACGACACCTACAGCGTTGCTGCCAAGTACGCTGCCGGCAACTTCACCGTGTCGCTCGGCTACGAAAACTACCAGGGTGTTGATCTGGGTGGCGCTGGCGCAGACGACGTCGACCACATCATCCTCGGCGTGAACGGCACCTTCGGCGCTGTGACCATGAAGGCTCGTTATGGCCGCGCTGACGGCACCGTCAACGCCGCTGCCTTCGAAGGCGACCAGTGGGCTCTGTCGGCTACCTACTCGGCCAACGGCCTTGGCCTGACCGTGTTCGCGGCAGACGACTCGGAAATCCTCGGCGCAGAAGCCTGGGGCCTGGGTGCTTCCTACGACCTCGGCGGCGGCGCAACCGTTGCTGGCGGCTACTCGTCGAACGAGACCACCGGCAACGACGCGTTCGACCTGGGTCTGAACTTCTCGTTCTAATCCATCCGGATCAGACGATACGGAAAGAGCGGGCCTTGTGCCCGCTCTTTTCATTTTCGAACACTGAAATGATTGTTGCCGTTTCGTCACAGGCGTTTCGCCGTCGAATCAGCGCCGATTCGCAACCTTTGTGAGGCAGTCAACAACCTGTCATATTCAAAACATCGGCATTTGGAGTTCGAAAAATGAAAAAACTGCTTCTTGCCACAACGATCATCGGCGCTTCCGCTGGGTTCGCTGCGGCCGAAATCACCCTTTCGGGCGATGCCCGGATGGGTATCCTCGACGACTTTGGCTCGGCCACCGACGCGACCTTCACCAGCCGCGCGCGCGTCAAGTTCACGTTGTCGGGCGAGTCGGACACTGGCTTCAGCTTCGGCGCAGACTTCCGCGCGGACAACGCTGCAGCCGCTGCGTCGGGCACCGCTGGTTCGGTGTACATCTCGGGCGCGTTCGGCAAGCTGTCGATGGGCGATGTTGATGGTGCCGCTCAAGCTGCCGTCGGCAACGTTGACGGCGTCGGCCTCACCGGCCTCGGCGACCTGAACGAGTCGTACTTCCTCGGCGCCGGCGGGCGTCAGATCACCACCGTTGTGTTCGGCGGCATCCCTTCGCCGACGGACCCCAGCCAGTCTGTTCCTTTGACCGGTGACCCGACGGCGCTTTACGAATATTCGAACGGCGGCCTGGGGCTTTACGCCTCGGTGACCAAACCCAACTACAGCGTATCGACCGGTATCGGCACCTACGAAGGCATGGCCTATGCCCTTGGTGCTGCCTACACGATGGGCGACTACAAGCTCTCGCTCGGATACGAACGGCTGGACTTTGAGCGTGTGCCCCCTGGTGGTGTTGATCCCTACGAACTGGATCATGTGATCGTCGGCGCCGATGCTACTTTCGGCGCAGTAACACTCAAGGCGCGCTATGGCTCCGGGAACATTGACTATGCCGTGTCGCCGGGCACACCGCTGTATGACTTCGATCAGTGGGCCATGTCTGCGACCTATACCCAGAATGGCCTTTCTCTGACGGGCTATGCTTCGAACCAGCACCTGACCCTTCCAGCTGGCGCAAACTCGCTGGAAGTTTCGGCCATGGGTCTTGGCGCCAGCTATGATCTGGGCGGCGGCGCAAAAGTCGTCGGCGGTATAGCCCGTCGTGGAACCACCACGGGTGCCGCAGCGGAAGTCACTGATAACGCCGCTGACATCGGTCTGTCGTTCTCGTTCTAATCCACCCGGATTGGACGACCGGAAAGAGCGGGCCTTGTGCCCGCTCTCTTCTTTCTGGGTCGATATGCTTGTTGCCGTTCCGTCACACTGGAGTGGCCGGCACGATGTTCGATTACTGAAACCTTTGCGGCATGTGGGTGCGACTGTCATACTCAGATGATCGATAACCGGAGCCATCAAAATGAAAAAACTGCTTCTGGCCACATCCATTCTTGGCATGACTGCGGGCCTAGCAGCCGCCGAGATCACGCTTTCGGGCGACGCCCGGATGGGTATCCTTGACGACTTTGGCGCTACCGGCCCGGTGTTCAACAGCCGTGCACGCGTCAAGTTCACGATGTCGGGCGAATCCGACTCTGGCTTCACCTTCGGCGCCGA
>JBKDYO010000080.1:0-10110 GCA_046305855.1 Paracoccaceae bacterium | reverse complement strand
TCATTCTGGTCGAGCAGTATTTCGAATTCGCATTCGGGCTGGCCGATCAGGTCTATGTCTTCAGACGCGGCACCGTTTCACTGTCGGGCCGGACCAGCAGCTTCGACAAGGCGGCGCTAAGGGCGGCAGTTTCGGTCTGATTTCCATCCGAACGTTATGCTGTCCCATCCGAGAGAATAGCGGAGGGAAGCGCCTTACATTGTCCGCCATCAGCGATCTTGGAACAGTTTTGCTTGGCTGTTAAGGGGAAGTTTTGCGGCTCATCTTGACCCCACATGGAGGTGGAGATGAGAGAGAACCCGGTGACGACGAAACCGCCTTCCGAGCGGGCCGTGGTTCGGCACGCCGAAGTTCAGCGTGGCAAGTATGTCCATTGCCGAGACGTCGCCTCCCGGATGTCCCTGTCGCGCGCAGTTGGACCATCGTGATCGCGGTGCACCGCATCCAGAGCGCCTGTTCCCGGATCAGGGGAAGCTAGTCGTTCGTCAGCAAGTCCTTAGAACCGATTGGGGATAAGAAGCTGCGGCTCGGGCTCAGCTCCGTGATGATAGATCGGCCAGCCGAGGTAGCGGGTGACAGCCTCGTTCACCACATCGGCGTGGTGGCCGCGGACCATCGCGACATGGTGTTCGAAGCCGTTCTGGGTGACAAATCTCAGGAGCTTGCGGAGGCCTTGAACTCGGGTGGTGGCGATGCCGCCGTCCATTGCGAAGGGGTGGTCCGTGAACTCGCCTTCCCCAAGGTAGCATTTGACGGTGCCGCGCCGGTCGTCGGTGGAGAGGCGGAAATAGGTCATCGGTCCCGGCTTCACTTTGCCCTTCACCGCGCCGAAGCACTTCGACCGGCCGATGGTTTCGCCCAGCACATCCAGTTCTCCGACTTCGGGCGTGTCGCCGATGAAGGACTTGGGGTAGTTGCCGCAATGGGTGCAGACGCAGAGGTCTTCGACGTCAGCGTAGTTGTTGTTCCAGTCTAGGATCGCCGGGGGCGCACCAGAGGCAAGGGCCAAAGCGTACATGGAAAGCGCGCCCATGATGTCGACCTCGCAGGCGGAAGGCATCAGGTCCTCTCCCATCATCGACATCGTCAAGCAGGTAGCGCAGCCAAAGTTGTCCTGAAGGCTGCGCCAGCATTGGATGGCACTGGCGTCGCAGCCGTTCTCTGCGATCCAGCGATTGACCGCGAGGGTCCAGCGGGCCTGCTTTTCGATCTGGGCGGGTTGGATATGGGCGGGGATTCTGCCGTAGCCCTTGACCTTGGCCAGGGTCGCTTGCAGGTCCGGGTCATCGGACTGGATGGCACTTGCGGCCCCCATCATCTCGGACAAGTCCACAGTGACAACGGTGACCCCTGCGGCCTGGAGGAGCTTTTCGGAATAGCGCATGGTCTGGAATGCGCCTGTACGCGCTCCGATGGAGCCGAGACGCGCTCCACGCAGACCCTTTACGGTGCGGCAGACACGGGCGAAGCGATCCAGGTCGCGGCCAAACTCCTCCCCCCAGGTGTCGCAGGTGTGGCTGGTCGTCTCGGTGAACGGGACGCCGTATTGCCAGAAGTTGTTGGTCACCGAAATCTTGCCGCAAAAGGCATCGCGGCGTTCCGAGACGGAGACCTTCGAGACCTCGTCATTCGACGCCTGCAAGAGGATCGGCACGTTCAGCCGCGCCCGGTTCACCAGTTCTGCCACCGCGATTTCATCGCCAAAGTTCGGCAGGCAAATCACAAGGCCGTCGATCCTGTCGGCGTGCGCCTTGAAGTGGGCGGCATAGAGGTCGGCGTCAGCGATCGACTGCACCGCGCCGTTGGCGGTCGCTTCGAACGGCAGGATGACCGCGTCGATGTTCAGTCGCGCCAGTTGTGCCAGCACATCGTCGCGCGCGGCCTTGCAGGGCGCAGGGCTGAAGAAGGCGCGGCTGCCGATAACGACGCCCAGGCTGATCTTGCGGTGGAAGATGGTGGACATGGTTCCCCTCCCCAGACTGCGGCGGCTCCTCTCGCTGCAGAATAGTTTCGATTACTTACGATTTATGCGCCTTTATTGCGAGTCGTCCCGATGCACAGGCGAACATCCCGCCTGGGTCTGGCTGGGCCGATGTTCCCGCAGGAAAGCAGACGCCGCAAGCGCAAAGATCGAAGGCAATTGAAAGCAAGAGGAAATACTGCACGGGATCGGGATGCATATGGCGAAACTAATCAAGTTGACTCGATATTGTTTGGAAGGGAGGACAACAGGCTTCTGAATCGCCGCTTCTTTGTGGGCAGCCTGACTACTGCTGTCTCGGGCATCCTGCCGAGCCTGTCCCTGGCCCAGGGCAAGGGCACCGCTGCCATCATCATCCCCAGCCATGACAACCCATTCTTCAAGACCGGGGCCGATAGCGCGGCCGCAAAGGCCGCCGAACTCGGCTAGGAAGTCATGGTGCTGGTCCACGACGACGACGCCAACAAGCAGAACGAACTGTTTGACACTGTCATCGCCGCAGGCGGGAAACCGATCATCCGGGGCAACGCAGGGACCGATGCCTCGGTCGCGGCGGACAGACCGCCAAGGCCCTGCCGGTGGCCGATCTGCGCACCGCTGTGGCCGGGGGGCTGGACGCGGCCGGTACGGCGCATGGACACCAAGGGCTCGGGCGAGGGTGCGGTCTGAAACTTCGCGGTGGAAGGTGAGGGGAAGGTCGTGGAAGCCAACCTCACCTCCCGCGATTGGAAGGCGATGGTCGACGTGAATGGCGACGGTGCGACGGACCTGACACTGCAGCTTGGCCCCGTCATCAAGGGCACGTCCCTGCGCGACGTGGCCCCCTTCTACCGCTTCGGCGATTTCCGCGACCAGATCGAGTTTGCCAAATTGGCGCGGGCACTGAAGCGCGTGGATTTCGACCTGCGGATGGGCGCGGTCAATGTGCTCTTCGGCGAGAACGGCGAGTGCAAGTCCAGCTGATCAAGGTCATCGCAGGGGTCGAGACCCTGACCGAGGGCCGGATCGAGTAGGCAGGCCGCGAGGTCCAGTTCCGCTCCAAGGCTGATGCCGTAAGGGCCTGAATCGGGATCGTCTTTCAGGAATTGAACCTGCTCCCGAACCTGAGCGTGGCCGAGACCATCCTTATCGGGCGCGAACCTCTCCGAGCTGGGATCGACATTGACACCACCGCGCAAGCAAAGGCGACCCGGGCCCAGATGACGCGGCTCAAACAGAACATCGCGCCGGACACTCCCCTCGACCACCTCCGCGTCGGCCAGCAGCAGATCGTCGAGTCCGCCAATTCCCTGTCCCAGGACGCCCGCATCCCGATCTTCGACGAACCCACAAGCGGCTTGTTGGCCGCCGAGGCGGAAGTGCCGGGCCGCACCATGCGCGACCTTGCTGCTCAGGGCCTGGGGGTTCCACTTCGTGACCTCCGACTCCGACGAGGTGCTGGCCTATTTCAGCGTGATGGCGCCGAACTTCCTGTCGGCCGCTGACGCCGTGATCGTGTCGAAGCACGTCGCTCGGAATGCGCTGCTGTCGATCGGCAGGACCTTCGTCATCATCACTGGTGCAATCGACCCGTCCGTCGGCTCTATCGTCGGGCATTGCGCAATGGTCGCGGGCTGGCTGGTGTTGAACGGTGTGGATACCTGGCTTGGCTACACGATCTGGGTCAACTCGGTCGAAATCGTGGCGATCACCCTGGCCGTCGGCATCGGCGTCGGCCTCATCATGAGTGGCGTCTCCAGCTTCTGGCAGACCGTGATCAAGGGCGTCGGAATCGTGCTGGCCTTTGTTATTGGCCCGGCGAAAAGCCGACTGCAGGCCCGTGTGGCCCATGCGCAAGAGGCAGCAGTCCGCCGCTGAACGATTGGACATTCGCTTGTGCTCCATTACGATAGGTTTCGATCACCTTCACATCGGGGACGTCCGTTGCTGAAACCGAAAGCTGAAGTCGCCCGCCAGGAACCCGTCACTGGGCTGCTTTCCGAACCCCGCCGGCGTCGCATTCTCGACTGGATCCAAGAAGAGGGGTCGGCCCGTGTCCGCGACCTTGCGGTAGCCTTCCAGGTCAGCGAGGCGACGATCCGCCAGGACCTGGAACGGCTGGAGCAAGAGGGCCAGATCACCCGCGAACACGGCGGGGCCTTTCTGAACACGGTGCCCACCCAGGTCGGCACCATGACGCTCCATCACCAGGAGAACATGGAACAGAAGCGCCGGATCGGGGCGCTGGCCGCCGACCTCGTGCAGGACGGCGAAACGATCATCCTGGATGCAGGCACCACGACGACCGAAATTGCGCTGCGACTGGTCAACCGGAAGAACCTGACCGTCATCACCAACGCGTTGAACATCGCCATCATCCTTGGCGCGGTGCCGGGGAACGCCGTCCACATGCCCGGGGGCCAGTTCAAGGCGCCGACGCTGTCGCTCTCGGGCGACAAGTCGGTGGAGTATTTCCGTAACATCTTTGCCGGGAAACTGTTCCTCGCCACCGCCGGAGTCGCGTTGGATGCGGGGTTGACCTATCCCTCATTCGCGGATCTGCAACTGAAAGAAGCGATGATGAAGGCGGCAAGCCGCGTTTATCTTGTGGCGGATTCGACCAAGATCAACAAGTCGAGCTTTACCCGACTTGGGTCGCTGGAGATGATCCATGCCTTTGTCACCGATGCTGGGATCTCGGAGACGGATACCAATGCCTTCCGCGCGCGGGGTATCGAGGTACTGATCGCCTGATCGGGTCTTCAGATTGCATCCAACGGTTTGATCTAGACTATTTCGCCTAAGCGGTGCTGTCAGGCGAATGCGAACCAGTCTTCGTTACCCCAGCCCCACCTGGCGATCAGGCAGCGAGAAGGCTGCGCCACTCAGTGAGAGCAGCGGCGCGGGCCTGCTTGTAGTCGTTGCGGTTCTGGAGGTGGCGCTCCGTCGGAAAGTGGTTGTGGACCGCGGCATGAACTGACGCGAACTTCTGTAAAGTGTGCATGCGCCGGTACCGCAACATCGCTCGCTCCCGTCGTCGGAGTCACAAGCTTTGCGCGTTCCGAAGTCACATGATTTCAAGTGGTTGCTCGAACTTAACCGCCACCCGGTCAGTCCACAGGTTTGGAGAAGAACGGCCCGAGAGAGTGCTTCCGGGCTTACCGGCGTTAGGGTCAATGTTCCGCCCCGCTCGCATAACCCTCGAAAACAACGGAAAAATCTGGCGGCAGTTGCTAGCGGAGAATGTTCTCGCAGGAGAAAATGGCGGAGAGGGTGGGATTCGAACCCACGGTAGGCGCAAACCTACAACGGTTTTCGAGACCGCCACGATCGACCACTCCGTCACCTCTCCGCGCTTCAGGGGTCGTCTATGGGGCGGGTGGATAGCCGGGCGCTGCGCGATGCGCAAGGGGCAATCGGCAGAAATGGCCAAGCGGCTCAGACGCGGATCACGGTCAGTTGCAGGTCGCCTGCCTTGGCAAGACCGGGCGAAAGGATTACCTCTCGGACTGCGGTCCGTCGCGGGCCGCTTGTCACGGAAGGCCGCCGATGATCCTGCCTCGTCTCGTCCTCGTGGCCCTTCTGGGTCTCGCCCTGCCGCTTGCCGCGGAAACCGTGGTGGAGCAGCCCCAGAGTGAAGTCTCGGTCGACCAACTGGGCAAGGTCATGCAGCTTGACGCGCTTTTCGACGTCCTGCGCGAGGAGGGCCTGGCCTATGGCGACACGCTTGAGGCGGACATGTTCCCCTCGGGCGGGGGGGCGGAATGGCGGCAGGCGGTTTCGGACATTTATGACGTGACGGGGCTGCGCGACAGGTTCGATGCAGCCATGAAAGAAGCACTTGGCGACGACCCGGCCGACCTGACCGAGATCGCCGCATTCTTCGGCTCGGATCTTGGCCAGCGCGTCGTCGGGCTGGAAATCGAAGCGCGGCGGGTCTTCCTTGATCCGGCGGGCGAAGAAGCAGCCCAGGTCGCCGCCGATGACGCAGCTGCTTCGAGCGACCCGAAAGTCGCCCTGATCCGCCGGATGATCGAGGCTTCGGACCTGGTGGAGATGAACGTCGCGGGGTCGATGACGGGCAATCTTGCCTTCATGACCGGCATGGCCGGAACCGGTGCCTATGGCCGCGACATGCCGCAGGAACAGATCCTGTCCGACATCTGGGCACAGGAAGATCGGGTCCGGGCCGACACATCGACCTGGCTGTACGCTTATCTCGGCTTGGCCTACGCCTCCCTGAGCGAGGCGGAGCTGGAAACCTATGTCGCATTCTGGGAAAGCCCGGCAGGCAAGCAGCTGAACTTGGCGCTGTTCACGGCCTTCGACCAGGTGTTTCGCCCGGTCTCATCCGACCTTGGCCGCGCTGCCGGACGGGCAATGCAGGGCCGCGATATCTGATCGCGAACGTCTTGACACCGGTCCGCCTTCACCGCATAAGCGCGCATCCCGGCGAGGGGCGACTCTCGCCGGGTTGATATATTCATGACGCCCGTACGGGCGCGCTGTCCGAGGCGGAGGAAACTCCCGGGAACGCCCAAAGATCGCAAGGTCGGCGGGGGCCAAAGGGCGCGGAGCAAGAGAAGGAAAGACCCATGTTTGCGGTCCTCAAGACCGGCGGCAAGCAATACAAGGTGCAGGCGGGTGACGTTCTGCGTGTTGAAAAGCTTGATGCCGTCGCTGGCGAAAAGATCCAGTTCAACGACATCCTGATGGTCGGCACCACGATCGGTGTGCCGATGGTCAAGGGCGCGGCCGTTCAGGCCGAGGTCATCGACCAGATCAAGGGCGAAAAGACCATCCACTATGTCAAGCGCCGCCGGAAGCACTCCTCCCAGCGCACCAAGGGCCACCGCCAGCACCTGACGCTGGTCCGCGTGACCGAAGTGCTGGAAAAGGGCGCTGACAAGTCGGGCGTCAAGGCTGCTGTCGGCACCGTTGCCGCCCGCCGTGCCGCGCATGAGGCTCCGGGTGCCGCCAAGGCAGCTGCCCCGGCCGAGAAACCGAAGCGTGCCGCCAAGGCCGCTGCAGTTCAGGAGTAACACCCCATGGCACACAAAAAAGCAGGCGGTTCATCCCGCAACGGCCGCGACTCCGCCGGTCGTCGCCTGGGCATCAAGCTCTTCGGCGGTCAGGCAGCGATTCCTGGCAACATCATCTGCCGCCAGCGCGGAACCACCTGGTTCCCCGGTGAAGGCGTCGGCATGGGCACGGATCACACGATCTTCGCCAAGGTCGAAGGCCATGTGACCTTCAAGAAAGGTCTGAAGGGCCGCACCTTCATTTCGGTTCTCCCCGCCAAGGTGGCAGCCGAGTAAGCCGAACCTTTACAATCAGATTGTAGAGGGGGGATCGGCCGAAGGGCCGGTCCCCTTTCTCGTTTCCGGGGCCCGGAAGGGGATTGTGGCAACGCGCCATGACCTCACCCTGAAAGGGCCAAACATTCGGGCGATTGCGCGGGTAACCGTCAATCCCCACATGCGCTTCAAAGGAGGGAAGCCATGATCCTGGAGAAGATCGTCCCGCAGGTCGAGATCCCGACCGAACGGTTCACGATGCGCCCTGTCCGCGAGTCCGACGCCGGGCTTTTCGCGCTTTATGCGGGCGACAAACGCGTGGCCGAGGCGACCCAGGGGATTCCGCATCCGCTCCCTCCAGGTGCGGCCGAGGCCTTCTGCACCCGCGCCATGGCAGCGGGCAGTGAGGAAGACATCTGGGTCATGGACGGCACACGCTCGGCCCTGCCCGAAGTGCTGGGGGTCATCAGCCTCAAGAAGATGGACCGCAACCAGTCCGAGGTCGCCTTCTGGGTCGCTCCTGCCTTCTGGAACCACGGCATCGCGTCCGAGGCCGTGCAGGCGCTGGTTACCGCGAACCCGCAGAAGAACTGCACCATGTTCGCCGAGGCGTTCCAGGACAATCCTGGCTCGGCCCGCGTGCTGACCAATGCGGGCTTCCAGTATCTGGGCGATGCCGAAAGCTTCTCAGTCGCGCGGGGCGAGAACGTGCCGACCTGGACCTACATCCGCAAGTTGGACTAGGGTAAGCTCCCCGCTTGACCTCATCGCATCGTCGTTCGGTCGGTGATGAGAAGGGAATTCCGTGATCAGGTGGCTAAGCGAGGAATGCACGTATGTCCAGACGCAAGCAGGTTACGCGGCTTCCGGCTCCCTTCTTGCGCAGATTGACATTGATGCCCGATCGCATCCCTGACCGTGCAGCCTATCCCTTCGACTTACCTTGGCTTGCCGACGACTTCGAGTTGGACTTCACCACGCCAGTAACGATCATTGTGGGCGAGAATGGCACCGGAAAATCTACGTTGATCGAAGCTGTTGCAGCGCTGTCCGGCTATGACGAAGCAGGTGGCGGGAAGGGCTATCGCCCGGTTGACCACTCAACCGCGCTGGCCGAAAGCGGTGGGCCCTTGGCTGGCGCCCTGCGGGCTGCCTGGCTACCGCGGATCACCGACGGCTGGTTCTTCCGGGCAGAGTCCTTCTTCTCGGTCGCGCGCTACTTGGACGATGCTGCACGCGAGGTGAATGCAACTGGACCAGACTTTCTGTCCTGGAGTCACGGCGAAGGCTTCTTCCGCTTCTTCGAGGAACGAATGGGCCGCCAGGGCATCTACTTCATGGACGAACCCGAAAGCGCCTTGTCGCCGCATCGCCAACTGGACCTGCTGCGCTTCCTAGACGGTGTCCAAAAGGCAGCGGACCGCCAGGTTATCATGGCAACTCACTCCCCAATCCTGATGGCACTTCCAGGAGCAAGGCTGATCGAGGTCACACGTCGCGGATTGATGGAGACCGACTTGCGCCAGACTTCGCATTTCCGGCTGTATTCCGACTTCACTGTCGACCCGGAGCAGTTCGTGCGGGATCTTCTGGAAGACCCCCGCTGATCAGCCCAGCGGCTTGAGAAGTGTCGTCAGCGCGGTTAGCGGATCATCGGCCCCCCAGATTTCCTCGCCCACGGCGAAGAAATCGGTGACCGGGCCAAAGCGGGCCACCAGTTCGGCGGTCAGCGCGCCTTCGGCGATGATCGGGACCTCGATCACCTCGGACCACCATTCGAACAGGTCGTACTCGGCCCGGCTGCCGTCGCCCAGGGTCGTGGAGCCGATGGGGCCGAAGCTGGCGTAATCCGCGCCGGCCTCGCCAGCCGTCATGCCGTCGTGCCGCGAGGTGCCGCAGAAAGCCCCCACGATGGCGTCGGCGCCAAGGTCCTTGCGTGCCTTGCGCACGTTCCGCGACCCGTCGGTCAGATGCACGCCGTCAAGGCCCAGCCGTTCAGCCAGGATCAGGTGATTGTCGATCACCACCGCCACGTCGCGAGCATGCGCTGCCTCGCGCGCGGCATCGGCGGCCCGCATCAGGGTGTCCTCGTCCTTCGTGGCGAGCGACAGCCGCAGGCAAGCAATTTCCGCCCCGTCGAGGACGCGGCCCAGCCGGTCCGAAAACGTCTCGGGGTCAAAGGTCGGCGGCGTGATCAGCGTGATCTGCGGGCGGTCGTCAGCGGCCATTCTTGGGCTCCGGGCGTCAGGTTTCCGGCCCGTCTATCAGCGTTTCGCGGGCTTGGCTACCTTGGGCGGCAAGGCCTGGACCGTGGCAAGCGCCATGGCCAGAAGCTTGTCGCGCACGGCATCATCCTCGACCGAGGCATCCTCGACATCGACCATGGCGACCATCGGCTTGCCGGTAAACATCATCGGCGCAACGCTAGGAAGCTGCAACGCGGCCGCATAGTGGTCCTTGCCGACCCGCACCATCGCGCCACCCTTGTGGACGCCGCAGACCATGTGACCGTTCAGCAAGAAGGCGAGGCCGCCGAACATCTTCTGCTCGGTGATCGGATGATCGGCAAGGGCGTCGCGCAGAGTTTGGGCGAGGCCGGGATCATAGGCCATCGGAGGCTCTCCTTGTCAGGGGCGCGGGCCTAGCCTATCTGGCGGCAAGGTTTTCGCAAAGGTGGCGCATGATCCCTCCGGTCTTCATCCTGGTCCGGCCCCAGATGGGCGAGAACATCGGGGCTGCGGCGCGGGCGATGCTGAACTTCGGGCTGGAGCGGATGCGGGTCGTGGGGCCGCGCGACGGCTGGCCGAACCCGAAGGCGGTGGCGATGGCAAGCGGTGCCGGGCGGCTTCTGGA
>JBKDYO010000079.1:0-25758 GCA_046305855.1 Paracoccaceae bacterium | reverse complement strand
CACGCGCCCATTGCCGGGCGCCGCTACGGTGATCCCTTCGATCTTCAGCGACCGCACCGGCGCGGGCAGCTTCATCGGGACGGGCTGGCGGTCCAGCACCTCGACCGTCTCGGTGACGCGCTTCCAGGCCCCGCGTGCCGCGACGATCTGCTTCCAGTTGCCGATGGCCAGGTCGATCGGCGCCATGGCCCGGGAGGAAGCGATGGTCGCGGCGATGATCGCACCGGCCGACAACTCGCCCTGGATGGTCAGATAGGCGGCAAGGCCAAGGACGGCGGATTGCAAAAGCATCCGCAGCACCCGCGATACCGCTCCGTAGGTGCCCGAGATGTCGCTGGTCCGGGTCTGGATTTCCACGTGCCGTTCGTTCGCCGTCGCAAAGCGCGCGATGGCACGACCGGCAAAGCCCATCGCCTTCAGCACCTCGGCATTGCGCGCATTGGAATCGGCGATGGCGTTGCGCTGGATCGTTGCCGCGACGGTGGCCTGGCTCCACTTCCGGGTGCGAAGTTCGGCGAGGATCGCCAGCAGCGTCAGGACGATGGCACCGCCCAGGGTCAGGGCGCCCAAAGTCGGGTGCAGGATGTAGACGAAGACCACGAACAAGGGCATCCAGGGCAGATCGAAGATCGCCGCCGGTCCCTGTGACCCACAGAAGCCGCGGATCGAGTCGACGTCACGCCCCCGCTCCAGCGCCTCGGAGGTGGAATATCCAAGCCGCGGCATGTCGACCGCAACCTGATGCGCGACGGGCGCAAGCCTGCGATCCAGGCGCGCGCCGATCCGCACCAGAATCTGCGAGCGCAGGATGTCGAAGATGCCCTGGAACATGTACAGCCCGATGGCCAGGGCCGAAATCGCGATCAGCGTTGGGACCGAGCCGCTGATAAGCGCCCGGTCGTAGACCTGCAGCATGTAGAAGGACCCGGTCAGCGCCAGGATGCTGATGATCGCCGAGACGAACACCAGAAACAGCACCAGCCCCCTGATCTGTCCGACCGCCTCTTTTGCCGCGCCTTTGGTCTTCCTGTTGCGAGCCGTCATTGTCTGCCCTCACGTCCTGCAATGAATTCCGAGAGAAATGGGACTGGCCCGGGGGAAGCTTTCGCCTGTCCCCGGGCCAGCTGTCTCGCTACAGCTGGAAGTCGTCGGCCGTCAGGTTCTGGTGACCGCGCAGCTTGATCGCGAAGTCGGCCGTGGCATCGCCCGAAGTGTTCCCCTCGATCAGGGTGTAGTCGTCGCCGCAATCCGACACGTGGCGGATCGTCAGCTGGCCGACTTCGGTGAAGGCACCCGAGACCAGCGCAAAGGTCCCGTTACCTGCCCCGCCACCGTTCGCATCGATTCCGGAAAGGTCGATCCTGTCGCCCGGTTCGAAGCTTGCGATGGTGTCGCCGTCGGCATCTTCCGCCGTAAGGAAGCGGTAGGTGTCCTCGCCCGCGCCGCCATCCATCACGTTCGCCTTACGGCCTGCGGTGATGACGTCGTCCCCGGCCCCGCCGACGAAGTTCTCGATGTTCCAAAGGACGTCGCTGCCCGAGGTGGCGCTTTCCGCCATCCCGCGCCCGGCATGGCCGGTGCCCAGGTCCACCGTGATGTTCGACAGGATGGCCGACATGTCGAGCGTATCCGTGTTCCACCCGCCCGAGACATCGTCACCGTAATAGGTGTCGTTGCCATCGTTCGCCGTGGCGCGGAAGGTATCATCGCCCTCGCCGCCGACCGCAAAGTCGTTGCCGGCACCGCCTTCGATGAAATCATCCCCTTCTTCGCCGAAGAGCCGGTCGTCGCCATCTTCGACGAACATCATGTCGTTGCCCGCGCCACCAAGCACGTTGTCGTGCCCGGCCCCGGCAAAGATCATGTCGCGCCCGGCGAGGCCCATCATGTTCTCGGCCGCGGCGGCCCCGAACAGTGCCTCTCCGGCAGCGGTGCCGATGATGGCACCCGAGGCGGCAATCGGCGGAACGGTGACACCGTCGTCGTCCTCGTCATCGTCGCCCCCGCCATCGCTGTCCTCGTCCGTATCGTCTTCGCCGTCGTCAGGATCGCCGTCCTGGTCACCGTCGTTGTCGCTGTCATCTTCGTCGCTGTCGCCGTCTTCGTCGGTGTCTCCGGCACCGTCTTCGCCGGTTTCGCCGTCGCTTTCCTCGTCGCCGTCGCCACCGTCTTCGTCGACGCCTCCGGTGTCGGTGTCGCCACCGCCGTCATCCTCGTCGCCGTCGGTGTCACCGTCGCCCTCATCCTCGTCGGTCTGATCGTTCGTTGCATCGAAGATCGAACTGTCGAGGCCGGTCAGGCTGGTGTTGCGGGCGATGATTTTGGCAAACGTCGTGTCTTCGCCGAAGGACTGGTAGAAGTCGAAGTTCTCGAACCGGTCGAGGTAGTAGAACCGGTCGCCTTCCTGCAGACGGTCGAACTGTTCGTGCAGGACGACCCAGAAGGTCTGACCGACCATGCCGCCGTTGATGTGGGTTTCGGCAAGCCCGCCGACCCAGAGATCGACCCGGTCGATGCCCTGAACGATCTTCTCGCCGTTGGGCCCGTCCAGAAGCGTGATGTCCGGGTTCGCCGCGACGAAGGCCGCGATGTCTTCGGGCGTCGACAGGACCAGATCGGGATAGGCTGCCTGGAACTGGGCGATCACCGCATCGCTAAGGCCGTTGCGCGCCTGGAAGTCCGCCCAGCTGGTGTAGGGCGACAGGTCCCCGGCAAAGCCCACCGCTTGCGCGATGTAGGGATTGTCGGACCCCGCAAGGCTAGCCCGGACCTGGTTCAGCGTGCCAAGGCCGACATCCCAACCCCGCGCCACGTTGAAGGCGAAAAGGTCGGCGTTGATGCGGACCAGATCATTGCGGACCGCATCGACGATGTTGAAGTCGACCTCCTCGGCCACTTGCGTTGCCGTCCCCGCAATGATCGCGGCGGTGCCATGCTGGGCATAGCCCGGCTGCGGCACATAACCGGGAGGCAGCGGGCCCGTGAACGCCGCCGGATCGTTGGTCGGGTTCAGGAAGGCGTCGAACAGCGGCACGTCCATCGGCTGCCCGTCCGGGCCCATCACTGTCAGCGTCTGGCCGATCAACGAATGGCCGACCCGGTAGACCGCCGAGGCGAATTCGTGGCTGATCCGGGCGTCGGCCTGATCGTTGTAGCCGTCCCAGCCGTGGTTGCCAAAGCCGCCGTCGGTGGCGCGCAGTCCGCCCAGCAGCTTGTCGGCAAACTCCTGGAACACCACGCGCTGGTAGTCGCTTTCGTTCAGCATCTTCGCGGCCTGGAAGATCTCTTCCGCGGTACCGATGAAGCCCTGATCGATCAGGTTCTCGACATGGAAGTTGTGGTTCCGCGCCCAGATCGTATGGATCGAGGTCAGGGCGAAGTTTTCGTTCGCCCGACCATCCCCGGCGACCCGGTGGTCAAGCAGGCTGATGAAGGGGTTTGCGTCCAGAAGAAGCGGCTGACCCGATCCAAGGAAGTTGCCTGCAAGTCCCGCCACCATGGCGCTGTTGATGACCCCGCTGTCGCTGACCAGCCCAGCATAGGCCGTGCGGAAGGCAACCGAACCGCCAGGCAGACCTGGATCGGTAAAGACCGTATCCGCCTCCCAGTGGTGCAGGATCAGGTCGCGCAGGGTGGGTAGCAGCGTGAAGCCCGGATCGGACGGGTCCGCCTCCCCTTGCAAGAGCCGCATCCCGAAGCCTTGGTCCCCGTTGCTTTCGCGCAGGAACTGGCCGACCAGCTCGTGGCTGCCGTAAGCCTGGTTCTGGTCGACAAAGGGCGAGGTCATGTTCACATGCTGCGGCACGCCATTTGCGTCGATATTGTCGACCACCGCCCGCGTCAGGTCGGCCGGGTTGTCCGAGGTCGCGCCGCGTTGCATGCCCGGGCCGCCGATCTCGATCGTGCCGAAGGCCGCGTTCTTGGGGATGAAGTCCAGCCCGTGGTCGAAGTACTGACCGAAGGCCATGAACAGGATGTTGGCGTTCGCCGCACTTGGGGCGAGGCCCGCTTCCTGGGTGCCCAGGATGTTCGAGATCTCGCGCGGGTCGAGGCCGTCGAAGATCGGGTTGACGGCGCGGTTGCCGGTCGCCGGATCATACTCGCCATAGCGGGCGTCGGTCAGCCGGATGAAGGGCTCGCCTGCCGTGCCGTACAGCGGATTGTCGACGTTGTTGCCCTCGCCGCTCAGAGTCCGGATGCCCGTCGCCCCTGCGGTATCGTCGTCCCCGTCAAAGGCCGGGCGACCCTGCACCAGGTTCCTCAGGCCCTCCATGTCCCGGGCGGTCAGCGAGAAGGCGCCATTCGCCACATCGTCATCGGGGCCGACGCCGCCGACGTCGGGCATCCCGCCCGAGCTGTCGAAGGTGACCGAGGCCCCGCCACGGCTGACCGTGACCATGCCGTTTGCGCCTTGTGTCATCGTGGCCGGACCGGTTCCGGGCAGGTCGATCACGTCCTGCGGCCGGATGTTGCCAACGATGGTGTCGTTGCCACCCGCACTGCGGAAGACGATGCGGTGGGCCGAACCGAAGTCCGAGATGTCCACGGTGTCGTCAGCGTCCGACCCGTTGATCCGGATCGTGCTGTAGCTGAGCGAGGTCGTCGAGAAATCGCCGATGATGGTGATCGTGTCGCCACCGTTCAGCCCGCCATCGCCGTCATTCGCGGTCACGTCGGTCGTGTTGATGACAATCTCTTCGATCGTCGCGATCTCGGCGATGACCGAGGCTTGGTCGATCCCGTTGCGGGTGATGACGATCTCGCTCGTCTCCTCCAGAACCGTGATCCCGCGCAGTTCGGCTTCGGCCCGGGTCAGGATGGTGAAAGTCGACCCAAGCGCGGTGTCGGTGACGATCAGGGTATCGGTGCCAAGGTCGCCCTCGATGATGTCCTGCCCGCCAGCCCCGGTGGCAAAGTTGACGACCAGCACGTCATCGCCGTCGCCGCCGATCACCCGGTCTTCGCCGTCGCCGCCGTCCAGCGTGTCGTTGCCCTCGCCGCCCAGCATCCGGTCGTCGCCCGCCGCGCCCGACAGGCTGTCGGCGCCGCCATTGCCTTCCAGATCGTCGCGATCCTCGGCGCCGACCGCGATGTCATCGCCCTCGGTGCCCGAGAAGTCGTTCCGGTCGCCCGGCAGACCCGTCCAGTCCCAGCCGACCGGAGCAGTTGCGAAGGACGCAGCCTGCCGTGGCTCACCAAGCCCGTTGGTAAAGCTTGCGACAACCCGCAGGAACAGGCCCGTCTGCGCCCCGGCCTGCACATCGGCAAGGTTCTCGGGCGTGAAGGTCGGGTCGGTAGCCCCGGCGACATTGGTCCAGGTTGTGCCGTCTTCAGACACCTGCCACTGCAGGCTGACCGGACCGACGATGCCCGAGGGGTCTGTGACCAGCGACAGGTCGACGCCCACCGCCTGACCTTCCAGCGGGGTGATATCGCTGATGATCGGACGGCCAGCAACCGCCGTTGCACCAAAGGCGACCTCGCCGTTGCGGAAGCGCAGGATCTCGACGTTGCGCACGGTATCGGTGCCGTCGTTCACCAGGATATCGGTATTGCCAAAGCCCGTGTGCGCGATTTGGGCCGAGCCATCGGGCAGATAGGTGATCGTGTACTGTTCAAAGTCGTCGTTGAAGACCGCCACGTCCTGATCAGCAGCCGCGCCGCCATCCAGGATTTCGCGGACGATGTGCATCTGGGATGGCACGATCGTCCGGTCAACCATCAGCTCGAACAGGCTGCGCCCGACCCAGGACGCGTCGACACCGTCCGAAATGGTGAAGATGTGCTTCAGGCTGTCGACCGTCGCGATCTCGTTCGCGGCTGTGTTCGCGTCGCCCGGGGCACCGGTGATCCGGATGCGGACGTTCAGCCAGTGGTCGCCGTCCAGGATGTCGTCCCCGCCATTGCCGGACATCACGTCGGACCCGCCGCCGCCAAGGATGATGTTGCCTTCCTCCCAAGCGGTCTGACCGGCCCCGATCGACACCAGGTCCTGCAGGCCGGTGATCCGGTCGATGCCTGCCTGGTCAAGGCCATCGTTGAAGAAGATGCCCTCGACGCCCGCGTCAACCTCGATGTCCCCCAGTAGGGTCGAGGAGATGCGGTCGTCACCGGTCAGCGTGTCATTCAGGTTCCAGCCGGACAGGGCTTCGACCTTGTCAAAGCGGTTGCGCAGGATGTCCTGCTCGTCCGTCGTGAAGATCCTGATGCGCATGTCGGCGTTGGCCGCAACCGACACGCCCTTGTAGGTGACCCAGTCAAAGCCGAACATGCCTTCGTTGCGCATGACGCTTTCGCCCTGGACCATGATGTCGTCGCCGGATTCCGCGTCGAAATCATGCTCGTCTGTCCCGGCAAACATCACGTCATGGCCGACGATCCGGCTGTTGAAGAACAGTTCGGTGTTGTCCCCAGCCGAGGTGTCAAAGCCGTCGCCGCTTTCGATCCAGTCGTTGCCTTCGTTGCCCATCAGGAAGTCATGGCCGTCGCCGCCCATGATGAAGTCGTCGCCCTGACCCCCGAAGATTTCAGCGCTGTCGGTGCCTAGGAACAGCACGTCCCGTCCGCTGCCGCCCATCAGGATGTCGAGGCCGCCAGCAGTGCTGATGACGTCATCGCCCTCTTCGCCCTTCAGGAAGTCGCCTTCGTCGCCGCGGTCGGTGATGATGTCGTTGCCGGCACCGCCGTTCACGAGGTCAACGCCGAAGCCGGACTCGATCCGGTCATCGCCGGCATCGCCCCAGATGCCATCATCGCCATCGTCGGTGATGATCGTGTCATTGCCCTCGGTCCCGCCGACGACAATGTGCTCGCCCCCGGTAAAGCGGATGTAGTTGGTCTCGACCGCCGCCGTCATCGGATCGTCCCGGACGACTTTGCCAAGTCCCAGCGCCTCCAGCACTGGATCGTTGCCCGTCGGATCGGGTTCGGCCTGGTTGGCCTGGTTCACTTCCAGCACGAAGTCGTAGTTCGCGAACGAGTCCACGCCGATGTGGCGCGCGATGATGTCGTCCGAGGTCCCGCGGATCCCGTCCGCGCCGGGCTGAGCCAGCGCGGTATTGGCCAAGAGCATCTTCGAGAACGAGTTCTGCTCCAGTTCGTTCAGGAAGTTCTGACCCTGGGTGCGGCTGAGGTAGTAGAACCGATCACCGAATTGCAGCGCCTCAAGCTGCGCCTCGAAGATCGCGGTGAAAGTCGAGCCGAGCATCCCGCCGAAGGGCATGATGCGTTCGGCCAGACCGCCGACCCAGAGGTCGATGTCGTTCAGACCGTTGGTGGCCGCCGTCCAGCCGTTGCGGCCCAGAAGGAAGTCCAGCCGGTCGACATCGGACACCGCGCCACCGCCAAAGACCAGATCGGCCGCCGCCGCCCGCTTTTCGTCCAGCGTCACGGCTGTGACGACCGAAGCATGGGTGCCATAGGCAGCGATCAGGTTGACGATCGACATCGGGTTCTTGAGGTTGGCCGCAAGATCGGCCCAGTTGTCGTAGGGCCGAAGGAAGGCCGATCCCGTCTGTGCGAAAAGCTCTGCCCGGGCGGCGTTGAAGCTGGGCATCCCGGTGTCCCGGCCCCGGGCGATGTTCAGCGCGGCGAGGTCCAGCGGCAGGCCCACAAGGTTGTTGCGCAGCGACCCGACGATGAACTCATCGATCGCGTTGCCGCGCTCGATCGTCATGCCGCGGATGACGGCGGCCGCCGCTTCGTCGGCGCTGATGCCACCGTCGTTGTCATAGGCCACCGGGTTCAGGAACGACACGATCAGGCCCATGTCGTCGGACGACCCGTCAGCAAAGACGCGCGGCATCGAGTCGGTCAGCATCGAATGGCCGAAGCGGTAGACCACGTTCGCGAACTCGGCAAAGATCGCCGGGTTGATGTCGGTCACCGCGTTGAAAACGAAGGGCTCGATGTTCGGATGGATCTTCCGGGCGAACTCTTCGAAGACCAGGTGCTGGTACTGCATCTCGGTCGCAAAGCGGGCCGACTGGAACAGCCGCTCGCCGTTCCAGTCCAGCCCTTCGAAGAAGGTCGATCCGGCCAGGAAGGCGGCCTTGTCGACCGCCGCACCGAAGTCCGCCACGAAGGTTGCCAGCGCTGCCCCGTCGACCGGCGCATCCAGCCATTCGTTCACGAAGGCAGCATCGCCCGTGGTCAGCACTGTCAGCTTGTGCGCCTCGACCTGACGGTTGTGCTCGGAGTGGAAGACATGGTGCACGGCGGTCAGGCCGATGTTCTCGTTGCCGCGCCCGTCGCCGGTGATGAAGTGACGGTCCAGAAGCTCGTTGTCGTAGCGGCCCGTGACACTTTCGCTGTCGGCCAGCCCGAGGTCCGCATCGTCATCGGCGGTCTTCAAGCCTCCAGTCCGGCTGTCGAACGGATTGGCGGCATGGGCGATGTCGTCGAGGAACGCGTGGCCGATGCGAATAGCACCCGCCGTGAAGGTGTTGACCGGAGTGGCGGTGTTGCCCTCGACCACGATGTCGTCGGCGGTGTTGGGCACGCCATCCGGCCCGACCCCCGTCACGATCTGCGGCAGCCCGTTCGGGCCACGAATGAAGGCGCCATAGGGGTCGGTGCGTAGAAGCGGCACGTTCAGCACATCGCCGTCCGTCAGCTCGATCCCCAGAAGGTCGCGCGCCTGCGCCTTGATGTCGGCCCAGGTGGCAAGCCCGCCGTTCGCGCCTTCCAGAAGATGCCCGGTGGCAACAGGCCGCCCCGCCCCATCCAGCACATACTCACGCAGGAACACCTGGTGCGAGGCATGCGAGGTGTAGGTCTGGTTCTGGTCGACGAAGGGCGTGGTCGAGTTGTTGCCTTCGTGCACGGTATCGTCGGCCGTGCCTAGAATGCCATCGGCCCCAGGTCCGGCGGTGGGCGTGGCGCGGGTCAGCGCCATGAATCGCAGGCTGGTCGGCAGGTCGTCTTCCGTCCCTGCAATCCCGTCCGCGCCCAGAACAAGGGGATCATCGGCCTGCAGCGGGATGAAGACCGTGCCGTTGCCACCCTTGCCGATCAGGTCCAGACCGTGATCGAAGAACTGGCCGAAGAAGGTCATCCAGGCGTTGAACGGGGCCGAGATGCCGTCATCGGGCGCGAGGTTGGGCAGGCTGGCCAGATCGGCATTGGTGATGGCGACATGGGTCCCATCGCCGATCCGCGGATCGCCGGGTTCCACCGGGACAAGCCCCGGATTGGCCGCTTCCCAGGCCGCAACGGCGGGTTCGTTGGCAAACCAGGCCGCGACCGCCGCCGGGTTGCTGACCGACTGGTCGATCACCAGGTTCGAAATGATCCGCGGGTCGGCATCGGCCACGTTGCCGGTGTGTCCACCGTTCACCAGGGGCGAGGTCGGCGTGCCGATGACCCCGTAGTCGTTGTTTGTCACCAAGGGTCCGCCCGGAGCGCCAAGCGGCATGACATCGCCATCGGCATCGACCCGCCAGAGCGGGCTGAGAAGACGAGGCATCGGTTGGTCCGAGGCACCCCAGGTCTCGCGCCCTTCGACAAGATTGTTCAAGCTGCCATCAACCGTGCGCAGGCCGTAGGGGACCAGGGGATGAGAAAGCGCCAGCAGCGCGCCGGGGGTCCCTTCGGGAACGACGTTGCCATTTGCGTCGACCCAGATCGCCGTCAGCGCCGTACCCGAGGCATGGGCCTCGCTGATCTTGATCTGACGCAGGATGAAGGACAGGTCGGCGACGTTCAATTTCACGGCCATGGCAAGCGCTCCCCGTTTCCCAAAGCGACAACGCCTGGGACTTGATTGTTTTCAATGCTTTGTCCGACTGTTTTTTGCTCCCCGCGCCAAAGACTGGCGGCCTTGGGATAAGTCGACCCGCGTCCTTAAATTCTGTCACAAATGTGGCATTGCGGTTAGCGGCGAAGGTCGCCGGGATGAACGGAACCAATGTCCAGGGGATTTTTCAGACTAAAGTCCAAGAAAGTTCTGAGACAAAGGTCGCAGTTCACATTGTAGACGCTTGGCCAAGTCTCAGGTAACTGTCTGTAGGAGTTTTGTATTCGTGATGCCGCATGGGTTTGGCCTCGGTGACTTTGGAAGCTTCGACCGTTCAACCAATGCGAGAGCCGCTCGAAACAAGGGGCTGAATGAAAGAACCTCTTCGCCCGCCAGACATCGAATCAAGCGAGGCGCGCCCCAGATTGCGCCTCGGACTCCATTCCGTTTGGCTTCGGCCTTTGCCCGTCGTGCTGACCCTGGTTACCATTTCGCTGATGGTCATTCTTGCGCAGCACATCATCGAGCGCTTTCGCGCAACCCAACTGGCGTCGCAAAGTCATCTTGCCGAAGTCTACATCAGCCGGTTTCTGGCGCCCTACGCCCTGGACCTGAGCCGCGGCGGAGACCTGGATACAACGCGCTTCGCCGAAACCGTCGGGCAGATTGACCCTAGGCAACGCAAGGGCGGCCGGATGGCGATGCACATCTGGGGCATTGATGGAGGCCTGCTCTTCAGCAGCACGCCCTCAGCAGACATTGCAAAGCACGATGATGCCGACCTTAAGCTTGCGATATCTGGTCAGAACGTTGAAAAGATCGAAGAAGATCCGACGGCTGACGACGGAGCGCCACTGCCTCCGCCCTATCTCGAGATCTACATGCCGATCTGGGACCCGGACGGGGGTCGCATAATTGCCGTGGGCGAGATCTATTTCGATGCGACGGCAATCATGGCTGATATCGGCAGCTTCGAGTGGACGGTGATCTCGGCCACTGGCCTGACGACCATTGCGTTCCTTGTCATGCTGGCAGCCAGCGCGCGTCAGAGCGAGCAATTGCGCGAGCGGCTTGAGGCGGAACGGCGACTCGCGATTCAGAACGAGAGATTGCGCAACGCGGCGGAACAGGCGCGTCAGGATGCAAGTCGGGCGAACGAAGAAACTCTGAACCTTGTTGGCGCCGAACTGCACGACGGTCCAGTGCAGCTTCTGACACTCGCCTCGCTTATGCCCTCGGCCACAGCCGTGCGACCATCGGCGCCGGGCCCATCGCAGTCCGCTCTCATCCGGCAGGCGGTCGACCAGCTTCGCGAACTCTCCTCAGGTCTCATCCTGCCTGAAATCGAGGTTCTGGATCTTAATGAAGTCGTCGCGCTTGCGGCTCGGCGGTACCAGGCTCTGTCAGCGATTCCGCTGCACGTCTCGTTCCCGAAAACAGACGTGCAACTCGACCTGCCGCGCAGGATCTGCATCTATCGGGTGATACAGGAAGGGCTCACTAACGCCGGTCGGCACGGTGATGGCGGAGAAGTCAAGCTGACTGTCGAGGTCCGCGCCAGCGTCATCGGCATCACCATCGTCAGCACGCAAGCCGGGTCAGTTCTTCCGGAAGGAAAGGGCCCAACCCATCAACTTGGGCTTCAGGCCATGCGCCGCCGCTTGGCGACATTTGGAGGCACTGCGGTGTTGCGCGACATTGGAAACACCACCGCGCTGCAAGTGGCCCTGCCAGTGTCGCCGGACGAATCGGGCGTGGAGGAGCCTGATCGTCGATCGCCGGGCGCCTGAAAAAGCGGCAATCGGGACCTCAGCGCGAGCGCTGAAGGCCGCGACCGCTGCCACGGGCTTCACGAGCCAGCAACAAACCGGCGGCGGACGTCTCATTGTCGACGATCGGCTAACTTTCAACAGGGATCCAAAGAAATCATTTGTCACAGGGAACGAGTCTGGTTTGCTTCAGGCCAAGTGGTGGCTTTGACGCAAATGATTTCGATAGCATTCTTGGACGATCATCCGATTCTCCTGACAGGACTTTGTCAGGTGTTCTCTGCATCGCAGAACCTTTCTGTTATTGCGACCGGCAAGACTGCGGAAGACATTCTGGACATCGCGGTAAACATGCGGCCCGACGTGATGGTCGTGGACATCAACATGCCGGGCAACGTCTTGACCGCAATTGCCCGGGCGACGTCGATGAAGCTTCCGGTCCGATTCCTGGCCTTCACGGCATCCGAGTCGGTCGATACGGCCATCGCCGCGTTGGAGGCCGGCGCTCTAGGCTACGTCCTCAAGGGGGCAAGCTTGGACGAACTCAGCGACGCGATCCGGTGCATCCACAACGGCGAAACCTACATTGCCCCCGTGTTCGCGTCCCGGGTCGTGACCGCTCTGCGACGCGCGCACGAACAGCAAAAGGTGCCGCGTGTCAGGTTCAGCCGCCGTGAAGAGGAAGTCCTGCGCCTGCTTCTGCGGGGAGGAACCAACAAGGAAATCGCCTACGCCTTGAAGATCAGCGAAAAGACCGTGAAGCACTACATGACGACGCTGATCCAGAAGCTGAACGTTCGAAACCGCGTCGAAGTCGTACTCGCCGCGCAAATTCTTGCCGAGAGCGGCGGCCTTGCACAAGTATCTGGCGAAGGGATACGGCCGCATTGAAACAGACCTCTGCCAAGCGGGGCTCTGCCCAGAAAGCATAGCGCTTCAGCGGTCTGAACATCTGCATCCCTTGGTCGACACTTACGGCTGAGTTTCCGCTTTCCGCCCTTTGCGTCCACGCGGTCGTCTTCGCTCTAGATCGGCCATTCGACATAGCAGAATGCTGCAATTTGGTGCGCCAGAATGCGGATGTCCTGGCCTGCTTTTTCACTCCTCTCGGTGGGATGGTCGCAGCCCGCATCTGGTGCCGTTCCTACCAGTAGCGGACAATTCCAGGCAACGGTGGCCGCCTTGAACTCCAGAAGTCGAGAACCGAAGTTCGGCAGATCTGTCTCACCTTCCCAGAAGGCAGGCGAGAAGCACGATCGCCGCGCCTGTCCATTGCATCAGGGTCATCGTTTCTTCCGGCAGCAGAAGCGTTGCGCTGATCGTTGCGACCAGTGCCTCAGACATCATCAGGATCGCTGCGCGGCCGGGGAAGAGCACCCGGCTCGCCCAGAAGATTGCCATGATGCTGGGCAAGAGGAGCATGGCCGAACCGACAAATGCCAAAGGGAGCACGTCCAGCAACTGCACGGGTGCCGGGGCTGTGCCGGGAAACAGCACTTGTGCCAGAACAGCCCCCGCCAAAACTGCGAAGAGAAACTGGTAGAACGATGTTGCCAGCAGTTTTTCGCCTGGCCACCGTTTCATCCCCGCTGCACCAAAGGCCCAAAGGACCCCGGAAGCCAAAGCCAGAACATCACCAAAACCAAAGGCAGAATGCGCTGCATCCGACGCCCCGGCGATCAGGAGGAACAGGCCGAACAAGCCCGCAGCCACCGTAGCGACGCGGCGCAAGTCCAGCTTTTCCGACAGCCAGACCACTCCGATGATGGTCGACCAGACCGCAGTCAGGTAGAATTCCATCGTCACCCGAATCACTGGCGCGATCACCATGGCGGTGGAATAAATCCCCATCGCCACGCCCGTCATGACGCCGATGAAGACGGCGGGGCCCGGTCTGGTCCAGATGTTGACTCGCTTCCAGATCATCAGCGGCAGAAGGACCAGAAGGGGGCAGAAGTTGAAGAAGACAACGCCCCAGGTGCCCTCAATCCCAAGGCGGTTCATCTCGCGCAGCGGAAGCCAGTACAGGCCCCAAACCGACGCGCCAAGGACGAGCGCCAGCGAGGCGCGTCTTTGAACCTTGGGATCAACCACGAAGGGCGCCGCCCCAGTCTTGCGGGCCGTAGACATCGCCCATCGTTGTCTTCACATCGTTGTACCAGTCCAGGACGCTGCCCATGGATTGCTCTCCCCGCAGATAGGCATCGACAATCTCGCCCAGGCGCGCCTTGCCGAAAGAAGGATAGTGCCCGCCATGGACAACCTCGGCACCCAAGTCGCGCAGGCGCTGCAGCGTCAGCCGGTAGGTCACGGGGTCCGAATGGTAAAGCGCATCCAGAAGGTCACCGTCATAGACCGCATCACCGGAAAAGACGGTGCGGGATCTCGCATCCCAAAGCGCAATCGAACCTGGCGAATGTCCCGGCACATGCAGCACCTGATAGGCCACGTCGCCAAGGTCCAGCACATCGCCTTCGTCTAGATAGCCGGTCAGCGGGGCGGGCGTGATGGCCCAGGACGCGGACTGGAAATCGGGGTGGGCTTTCGGGCTGACAATCTCGATCCTTGCCCAGTCGCCGGAATAGACCACCGCCTGTGGCGTCGGATTGGCAAAGACAGGCGCCTCGGCCCTGTGGCCCAGACGGCAGTCGAATTCGTGCAGGCTTCCCATGTGGTCAAAATGGCAGTGCGTGCAGATGGCCTTCAACGGCCGGTCACTTTCGCGCCGGACCCAGTCCTTCAGCGGCCCAAGGCCCATGCCGGTGTCGATCACCAGATCACAGTCGCGGCCCCGCACATGCCAGATGTTGCAGCGCAGGAAGTTCGCAACCCCGGTTTCCTGGATCAGCGAGACGCGGTCGGACAGGCGAAGGGTCGTGAAGGGCATGGGCTTTACCAATCCGCGCCGGCGTTGATCTGGATATCGACATTGGTCAGCCCCGGAGCTGCCTCAGAGCAGAAGAAATCGACCATCGCGGCGACTTCCTCTGGCTGCACAATACGCCCTTGCGGGTTCGACCCGGCAAGACCTGCCCGTGCGGCATCGCGCGTGATGCCTTTCGCCTTGGCGATGCGGTCAAAGGCCTTGCCCATCATCGGCGTTTCCACCCAGGTCGGGCTGACCGCGATGCAGGAAATGCCATGCGGCGCGCCTTCCACCGCCGTGGCCTTTGACAGACCGATCAGGCCGGCCTTGGACGCACAATAGGCCGCGTAACCACGTTCGCCCTTGGTCCCTGCGGTCGAGGCGATATTGGCGATCCGTCCCCAGCCCGCCTCGATCATTCCAGGAAACACGGCGCGGGTCATGCGAAAGGCGCCCGACAGGTTGATCTCGATCTGATCGATCCAAGCCCCTTCCGAATGGTCCTGCAGGAAGGCCTCCTGATAGATCCCGGCCGCATTGACCAGAATGGTCGGCGTCCCAAGCTCCGTGGCAACGCGCGCCACAAAACCGTCAACCGATGCGCGGTCAGCCACATCCAGCGCCGCCAGCATCACACTGTCTCCGACGGCGCTGCGGACCTCTGCCTGCACCGCCGCATCGCCTGCGCGCCGCGCGCCGATGGCCACGCGGTGCCCCCGCGCGATCAGCGACCTTGCGCAGGCAAGGCCGATCCCGGTGGTGCCGCCGGTGATGATGGCTGTACGGGGCGTCATGGGTGCTCAGCGCGCATGGGTCAGGGCCTCCTGGATCAGTGTTGTCACCTCGGCCAGAGTGAAGGGCCTCGGGTTGGTGCCTGCGGCCGTATCCTTCATCGCCTTGGCAGCGACACTCTCGATCCGGTCCGCAGTAACACCGATTTCGGCCAGCGACCGGGGGATGCCGCATTGATCCAAAAGACTGCAGACCGCCGCGTAGAAGGTCTCGAAATCCGTCCCGTCCAGTCCCATGGCCCGACACATCGGCGCAACCTTCGGCCTGATGGCGGGGGCGTTGAACCGCAAGACTGCGGGCAGCAGCACTGCATTGGTCAGCCCATGCTGGGTGTCGAACTCGGCCCCGACCATGTGGCTGATGGCGTGGACCATGCCGAGGCCCTTCAGGAAGGACACGCCTGCCAGACAAGAGCCCGTCAGCATTGCCCCCCGTGCCGGGATCGATGCAGGCGCCTCCACCGCCTGCGGCAGCGCGCGGTAGATCATCCCGAGGGCCTGCAACGCGATGCCGTCGCACATCGGGTGAAAGGCGGGCACGCAATAGGCCTCGATCGCATGGGTCAGCGCGTCACAACCGGTCCAGGCGGTCAGGTTGCGGGGCAAGCCGATGGTAAGTTCGGGGTCGAGAAGGGCCGCAAAGGGCTTTTGCGCAGGATGCCAGACGCAGCCTTTGATGCCCCGCCTGGTGTCGGTGATCATCGCGGTGCTTTCGGTTTCGGCCCCGGTGCCCGAGGTGGTGGGCACACAGAGAAGCGGCACGAAATCGGCTTTCCCCAGTTCGGCAGGCGGGGTCAAGTTGTAGTCGAAATCCCACAGGTCGCGCGGGCTGTTCAGCACAAGGCTGATCGCCTTGCCCGCATCCATCCCGGACCCGCCACCAAGGGCAATGATGCTGTCATGGCCGTCGGCAAGAAAGGCCGCCTTGCCCGCGACCACCTCGATGTCGGTGGGGTTGGGCGAAACTTCGGCAAAGGTACCATGGGCAAGGCCTGCCGCCGTCAGATGGCCGCGCAGTGTTTCCACGAAAGGCAGTTTCGCCGTCGCCCTGTCCGTCACGATCAGCGGCTTGCCGCATCCGGCTGCGACGCAAAGCGCGCCCACTTCGGCCAGACGTCCCGGCCCGTATTTGATGGGCACCGGGAAGTCCCAGTTGGCGGCTTGCGCGAAGTGATCGTTCGTCATCTTCCGGCTGTCCCTTGTTCGAAATGTCGCCGCCGCACTTCTTTCGGTGCAGACAAGATGCCTGCGTCTAGATTGGGCCCTCGTCAGTCAGCAGGCATGGTCAGAATGATCTTGCCGCTGCCGCCCGCGCTTTCCAGAAACCGGTGTGCCTCGGCGGCCTTCTTCAGCGGGAAACGGTCCTGAATCCGCACGAACACCCTGCCCTCTGCCAGCCAGTCCATCGCCTTCTGCAAGATCGAGGCCTGTCGAATCAGGTGGGGCCGCAACCCTTTCCACATCGGGGTCAGCATCATCACGTTGTGGATGGTCACGTTGCCATTGTAGGCCGTGCCATCGGGCAGATCGCCCGGTGTGCCCATCAGGGTGACGATATGGCCATAGGGCTGCAAGACCCTGAGGCTGTTCAGGAACCCGTCGCCCCCGATGTTGTCGAGAACCGCCTTGACGCCTTCGCCGCCGCTCCAGTCCATCACGGCAGCGACGAAATCCTCATCCTTGTAGTGGATGGCCCGTTCCGCTCCGGCGGCCAGGGACAACTCGGCCTTCGCCGCCGAACTTACCGTCGTGGCCACGCGCGTGCCCATGGCACGGGCAATCTGGGTGGCCATCTGCCCCGTGCCGCCTGCGCCGCCATGGATCAGCACCAGATCGCCCTGCCGTACCCCGGCGCGTTCCACCATAGCCTCCCATCCGGTGATGAAGACTAAGGCGATGGCAGCGGCATCCTCAAAGGCGACGCTGTCGGGAACCTTTACCAGACATTCGGCGGGCACTACCGCATGAAGCGCATACGTGCCTGCCGCTCCGCCCACACCGCCGTGGCAAAAACACACCCGGTCCCCCGGCACAAATCCCGTGACGCCCCGGCCGACTGCTTGCACGACACCCGCGCCGTCATGGCCCAGAACGCAGCCTTCTGCCGTGCCGATGTATGGCCCCAGAGAGCGAAAGAACGTGTCGGCCGGGTTCACGCCCGCCGCGACCAGTCGCACCAGAACATCCGTACCCTCGGGATCCCAGAGCAGGTCCAGCGGATGGTACTCCAGCACCTCCGGCCCGCCAGCCGCGCGCATGACCATGGCATGGGTCTTGAACGTCATCCCTGTCTCCCCTTTGCGGGCCTAGCCCTGCAGATACCCGGTCAGCACATTCGTCACGTTCTGTCCCAGCGGTTCAATCGCATAGCCGCCTTCCATCACGAAAAGCGTCGGCAACCCCAGCCCCGCAATCACCTGCCCCAGCCTCAGATAATCCGGCGTCTGCAGGCAAAACCCGCCGACCGGATCGCCGTCGAAGGTATCAACACCCAGCGACAAGACCAGCACATCCGGCGCAAAGGCGCGGACCCGGGCGGCGGCGGCCTCCAGCGCAGGCAAGTAAGCGTCGATCCTGGTGCCGGGCGGCATCGGGAGGTTCAGGTTGAAGCCCTCTCCCTGCCCTGCGCCGGTCTCGTGCGTGAACCCCAGAAGGAAAGGATATTCCTCCTCGGGCCGACCATGAAGCGAGATGAAAAGCACATCATCCCGATCATAGAAAATCCGCTGCGTGCCGTTGCCGTGGTGATAGTCGATGTCCAGGATCGCCACCCGTGCCGCACCCTGGTCGCGGAACATCTGCGCCGCGATGGCGGCGTTGTTCAGGTAGCAATATCCCCCCGCCAGATCGCCCGAGGCGTGGTGGCCGGGCGGGCGGCACAAGGCAAAGGCCTCGCGCGCGCCTTGCTGCACCATTCCTGCCGCCGTCAGCGTCACATCCAAGGCCGAGCGGATGGCTTCCCATGTTCCCGGAACGAAGGGAGAGAAGATATCGAAGGTATAGGCCGACAGCATGGCGTCGATGTTGTCCATCTGCGGCCTTTGCGCCATCCCGCGCATGTCGAAGGTGCGGGCAAAGACAGCGCGGCTAGGGCCGTGGCGCTTCTCCCACAGGGGATAGGCGGTTTCTAGGAAGGTCAGGAAAGCGGGATCATGGATGCGCGCGGCCTCGGCCAGCCCGTGGGGTTTGGGGGGCGCCACATCGCGGAGACCGGCATTGGCGAGGGCGGCGAGGATGACCTCCATGCGTTCGGGGCATTCGGCCATGGGCACGAAAACCTCGCCCCGCAGTTCGAGGGCACCGGCATGCCCCTTGTGGGCGTCAGAATATATGATCTTCAAGTTGAACCCTCTAGACCTGCGTCGATGCGTTTCTGCCAGGCGCGGCAGTACTGATCGGCCAGAAGGGCGATCACCGCCATGGCAATACCAGCCAGAAAACCGATGCCGAAGTTGCCCTTCGAGAGGCCGATATAGATGATCTGGCCAAGCTCATCCGTACCCACCAGCGCAGTGATCACCAGCATGGATATCCCGAACATGATAGCCTGGTTGAGGCCGAGCATGATGTTCGGCATCGCCAGTGGCACCTTCACTCGCCACAAAAGCTGCGACCGGGTCGCGCCCATGCTGGTCGCGGCCTCGATCACCTCCTTGGGCACATTGCGCAAGCCGTACTCGGCATAGCGAATGGGGGCGACGACGGCATAAAGGATGATTGCCAGAAGGGCCGAGAATTCGCCGATCTTGAAGATCATGATCACCGGGATCAGCAGAACGAAAACCGGCATGGTCTGCAGCGTGTCGTTGATCGGGCGCAGGATGCGGGAAAAGCGATCGTTTTCTGCCGCCGCGATGCCAATGCCGGTGCCGAAAAGGAAGGACGCCACCACCGCCAGTCCACACAGCTGCACCGACAGGACCGCCTTGTCATAACTGCCGGTCAGCAGCATGAACGCCATGGCCGCTGCCGTCCAAAGGGCCAGCCGAGTGCCGCCTGACCGATAGCCGAACCAGATCAAGAGAAGGCTCGCCCCGGGCCATGTCAGGTTGGTCAACCCGAAGAAGAGGATCAGGCCAAAGCTGACGATCGCGATGGCAAGGCCCACCCGCCCACGTGAGAACGCGTAGCCAGCACTCAGGACCACCAGCGCCGCATAGCCCGCCGCGTGCCAGATCGTCGCGGTAAAACCCCAGGTGAAGGGGCCGACGACGTTCAGAAGCCCGATCTTCAAGGGCAGGACCAGCGTGAAGATGATGAAGTTCTTGACCGAATCCAGCACTGGCTTGGCCCAAAGGACAAAAGCCTCGATCCCGGCGTTCAGCGGACCTGCCGGATCAAAGGTCCAGACCTCAGGCCAGATCTGCAGAGCGGGGAAGGCCAGCGCCGCAAGGTAGATCACCACCGCTGCACCGCTCACCGCCAACCCAAAGCGGTGCCGCCCGACAAATCCCTGCGGCTGCGCCATATCCGGGGCGCGCGTCGCCAGCCCATAGGTGATGCGGTCCAGCACCATGGCCATCAGCGCGATGACGATGCCCGCGACAAGACTCTCGCCGAACTCGGCCTTGCGCAGCGTGGACAGAACGCGCCAGCCGATATCCTCGGAGCCCCCGATGATCGAGGCGACGATGATCATGTTCAAGGCCGCCATTGTGGTCTGGTTCACGCCCAGAAGGATCTGCCGCAACCCCGCCCGGCAGCGCACGAGAAAGAACAGTTGCCGTTTCGTCGCGCCTGACATCAATCCGCTTTCGATGATGTCGGATGGCACCTCGCGCAGCCCGACGATGGTGTTTTTCACCATCGGCGGGAAGGCAAAGATGATCCCGGCGATCAGGCCCACCACCGGACCAAAGCCGAACAGGATCAGGATCGGCAACAGGTAAGCAAAGGCCGGAACGGTTTGCGTGATGTCCATCAGCGGCGTCAGGAAGCGCTCAACCCGGGGCGAATGAAAGCCCCAGACGCCCAGCCCGAAGCCGAGGGCCACGGCCAAGGGTACCGAAACAGCAACCAGTGCCAGAGAGTTCATCGTATCGGGCCAAAGCCCCATCAGAAGGACATAGACCAGCGCAGCACCGGTGAAAGCAGCCAAGGGCCACCCTCCCGCCCGATGGCCCACCATCACGGCGATGACCGTCCCCACCGACCAGGGCAACCAGGCAAGGAAGACGGAAATCCATTGCAGCGGATAGTCCATCAGGGCGGACAGCGCGCGGAACACTGGTTTGAAGACGCCCACGAACCAATCCATGCCAGCGTTCAGCCAATCGGTCACAGGCAAGGTCCACGCCGCAGGATAGGCCTTGAGGTCTGGAAAACGCGGCTGAAACAGTGCCAAAGCCAGCACAGATGCCAGAACCAGAAACCAGATCAACAGGTTTCGGGTATCGGTCTGCCGGGCCTTGGACGGTTCAGCCATGGGCCACCCGCGACGGGCCATTCCCCTCGACCCGGCCCAGGGTCTCGACCAAAGACGCAGCAGTCACAGTTCCCAGGTAAGTGCCGCTTGGACCCACCACATCCAGACCCGCGGGGCTGGCGGCGAGTTTGGGCAAAAGTCCCTCCATCCGGTCATCGGGGGCGATCTGCGGCAGGCCTTCGGGCCGGTTCCCCAAACCCACCGCGCATTGATGGGCACGAAGGATCTTGATGCGGGGGACCTCGCCGGTGAACTGGGCCACATAATCGTCGGCCGGGTTCAGGATCAGGTCCTCGGGCGTGCCGATCTGCACAACGCGGCCGTCGCGCATGATTGCCATGCGGTCAGCAATGCGCAACGCCTCCAGAAAGTCATGGGTGATGAAGACGATGGACTTCTTCAGGACGCGCTGGATGCGCAGGAATTCGTCCTGCATCTGGCGGCGGATCAGGGGATCAAGCGCACTGAACGGTTCATCGAGGAACCACAACTCGGGTTCTACGGCCAGCGACCGCGCAATGCCCACACGCTGCTGCTGACCGCCCGATAATTGGCGCGGGTAGGACTGTTCGCGGCCCTTCAGCCCCACCAGATCAATGACATGGGCGGCGCGGTCGTGCTGCTGCGCAAGGGAAAGGCCCTGCAGGCGCAACGGGAACGAGATGTTCTCGATCACGGTCAGATGCGGCAGAAGGCCGAAGTTCTGGAACACCATTCCCAACTTGTGCCGCCGGATCTCGATCAACTCGCGGTCTGACTTGGCCAGGAGGTCCTCCCCATCCAGCAAGACCTGCCCATGATCCGGCTCGATCAGTCGAGAAAGGCAACGCACAACGGTCGACTTGCCCGAGCCCGATAGACCCATGATCACAAAGGTCTCGCCAGCATGAACATCAAAGCCCACGTCGATGGCCGCCGGAATATGGCCCCCGGCCCGCATCTTCTGCGCCAGCACTTCCGGTGCCTCTAGGTCTCCCGAAAAGAACCGGCCCGGACTAGGCCCATAGACCTTCCACAGATGGCGGCAAGACAGCTTCACAGGGCCGGGCATGGGCGTCTCCATAGGAGAAGGATCGGCAGGCAAAATGGGTCCTTCGGGCAGATGCACCCCCGAAGGACCACGCGTCGCGCTTACTTGATCCAGGTGGTCCAGACGGCCTCGTTCTTGGTCATCCATTCCGCCGCCAGGTCCTCGACCGTGCGGCCTTTCTGGTCGACTTCAAGGATCATGGCGTTGTGATCGGCGTTGTTCAGAGAGAACTTGGCCATCATCGCTGCCGCAGCGGGATACTTCGCGGCAAAATCATCGCTGTGGATCTTTTGCGCTTCGGCCTGAGCAAACCCGCAGGCGGTTTCCTTGACTTGGGTCTCCTCGACGCATTCGCCCTCGACGGCGTTCCATTCGACGAATTTCAGCTCTTCCTCGGCAAAGATCCAGTGCGGTTCCCAGAACATCATCAGGATCGGTTCCTTGGCCGCAATCGCGCTTTTCAGCTCGGCCAACATCGCGCCTTCACTGCCGCCCGGCACCACGTTGAAAGGCAGGCCGATGGCTTTCACCACGTCGATATCGCGGGTGCCCCAGTCGGCCGGATATCCGACCAGACGGCCGTTCGGAAAGGTTTCCGCGTTGCCGAAGGCCATCGCGCAATCATATAGCGCCATGTAGTTCGGCAGACCCGGGCAGACCTCCTCCATATAGGGCGGATAGACCCAGCCTTCGCGGGGTTCCAGCCCAAGGGGGCCGGCGGCGACAATGGCGCCAGAGGCAAGGCCGTTCGTATAAGCTTCGGTGACCGAGTTGTCCCAGACCTCGGGGTTCAGGTCCAGCTCGCCCTGCTCGATCGCCGCGAGCTGCGGAAGGGCCCCCGCGATGACCATCTCGACGTTGTAGCCCATCTTCTTCAGCACCTCGCCCGCGATCTGGGCCGAGAGCATCTGCCCCGTCCATTCGTTCACGGCGATCCGGATCGGATCGGGTGACTCCGGGGCCTCTGCCAGTGCGAAAGTGGATGTCCCCAAGGTCAGCGCGGTGGCCAGAAGGCCAAGTCTTGTTGTGTGCTTCATCTTCGTCTCCCTGTTGTTCTTATAGCGTCATTTCCGACAAGAGTTGCGCCCGCAAGGCGTCCCTGTCGTCTGCGTAGTTCCGGGCAATCTCGGGCCCGCGCTGGCGGTTCTGCCAGTCATTATCGGCCAAGATCGGTGCGTCTTCCGCGGCAGGCAGAACCTTCCCACGGATGATGTCGGCGGCGCGTTCGGCCAGCATGATGGTCGGGCCGTTAAGGTCGCCTGCCGTCGCCTGCGGCATGATCGACGCATCGACCACGCGCAGGTTCTGCACGCCGATCACCCGGCACTCCGGGTCCACCACGGCCAATGGATCGGTCCCCATCCGGCAGGTTCCGCAGGGATGATAGGCGCTTTCGACCTTTCGGCGGATGAAATCATCCAGGGCCGCATCCGACTGCGCCTCTGGCCCCGGGGCCAATTCCGCCCCGGCATAGAGGGCCATGGGCGCCTGAGCAAAGATCTCGCGCGATAGGCGGATGCAGGCGCGCATTTCCTGCCAGTCCTCGTCATGCGTCATGTAGTTGAATTGAACGAGCGGCAGGCTGTGGGTATCGGCATCGCGCAGCCGCACCCAGCCCCGGCTTTTCGAGCGTTTGGTGCCGACGTGGACCTGAAAGCCATGACCTTCGGCCAGTGATTTCCCATCATATGAAATCGCCAGCGGCAGGAAGTGAAACTGGATGTCGGGATAGACCAGCCCCGCCCGGCTGCGGATATGCCCGCCGGTTTCAAAGTGGTTTGTGGCACCCAGACCCTTGCGAGTGGCCAGCCATTTCATCCCGATCGCGGCCTTGCCCGGAAAGGACATCCAGGGAAACAGAGAAACAGGCTTGGTGCAGGCGTATTGGACATAAAGCTCCAAGTGATCCATCAAGTTCTCACCGACCCCGGCGCTTGCGTGCAGGACCGGAATGCCATGGTCAGCCAGTTCCGGCGCAGGGCCAATGCCCGAACGCTTCAGGATCACCGGCGACATGATGGACCCCGCGCTGAGGATCACTTCGCGCCGCGCGCTTGCGGTAACAACCTTTCCTTGGCGGATGTATTCGACGCCGGTGGCTACCTTGCCGTCAAAGAGAATCCGCTTGACCATGGCCCCCTTAACCAGCCGCACTCGCGGGTTCTTCAAAGCGGGTCGCAGATAAACCCGCGCGGCCGAGGCGCGCCGCCCATCCCCCACGGTCATCTCCATCGGGCCAAAGCCCTCGTGCTGGACCTCGTTCATATTGGCGCTGCGGGCATATCCTGCGGCCACCGCCGAATCGACGAAAGCATGGTAGAGCGGGTTGGTCTCCGGACCCCGCGTCACTCGCAGCGGCCCAATGGTGCCACGGTAAGGCCCGCCGCCCTGCACCTGTTCCATCTTCTGGAAGTAAGGCAGCACATTGGACCAATGCCAGCCGGTGGCACCCTTGGCTTCCCAAAGCTCGTAATCCATCGGATTGCCGCGCACATAGCACATGCCATTGATCGAGGAGGACCCGCCCATCCCCTTGCCCCGCGGGAGGTTGATGCGGCGGCCCGCCAGACCCGGCTCAGGCTCTGTCACCATGCCCCAGTTGAAGCGCTTGGTGTTCATCGGCATGGTCAGGGCGGCGGGCATGGCAACGATCACCGACCGATCACTGCCCCCCGCCTCAAGCACCAGAACGCTGACACCGGCATCCTCGGACAGCCGCCGTGCCAGCACTGACCCGGCCGAGCCCGCGCCGATGATGATGTAGTCATAGGTTCCCCCGGCCTCAGACATGTCATGGGCCGCCGGTCATTCGATGATGACGTAGTATTTCAGCATCGGCTGCGTCTGCCGCCAATAGCCCTTGAACCCCTTGGGCACGAAGAACGCGTCGCCCTTGCGGTAGGTCTCCGAGAAACCCTCGGCCTCCAGCGTCACTTCTCCGTCCAGCACAACCATGAACTCATCGGCGGCGTAGCTGTCATAGAACTCGGTGTAGGGCTGCGACCGCCAGATCCCCATGCGATACTTTGGGTTCGCCCGATCGAAATAGACATGGTCCGCCCCGATCGGAGTGCCGCTGATGAACGTCGCTGTTTCTTGGGGCACATCGGGTTGTTCCATCCAGCCCGCGGGGCCAATGGGCGAGAACTTTATCGGCAGAGTCACGCAATTCTCCTGATTTCGGCACCGGCACCGCCTGAAGCGAAGCCGTCCTCGGAAACGTTAAGGGCGGCTTTGTTGATTGCCGAATCAATAATAGTGCTGAAGGGTAACCTGAAGTTACCAAGGATCAGCGACCAATGCCGGCCAGACTTCCCCTGACAGCCCTACGCGCTTTTGAGGCCGCTGCGCGGAACGGCTCGCTTACGGCGGCGGCCACTGAACTGGGGGTGACGCGCCCGGCAATCAGCAAGCAGATAAAGCAGCTTGAGCAACTGCTGAATTGCGCTTTGATGATCCGCTTGGGCAACGCCGTCCAGCTGACTGCAGCAGGCCAGGACCTTGCCCATGACGTCGCACAGGCCTTCGGCCAGATTGCCGCCTCGATGGAGCGTCAGATCCAGGGCAGGACGCCGCCCAATGTCATCCGCATCCTGGTCGACCGCGATTTCGCCTCGTCCTTTCTGGCCGGGCATATCGGGCAGTTTCTTCTGCGCAATCCGGGCGTATCAGTCGAAGTCGTGGCCGAAAAGAACGGCAGGATGCGGCTGGAGGAGGACTTCAACTTCCGCATCTTCTATAGCCACTTCGGCACTACATCCTGTCCGGGATTGCGCGAAAGGGTTCTCTGCCGCTGGTATGATCTGGTCGTCTGCACCCCCGACTACGCTTTGGAACATGTCAACGGCGAAGGCGCGCTGGTCGATGCCCAGCTTCTGATCGATGGCAATTACAACGTCTGGGACAGCTGGTTTGCCCAGACCGGCCTGAGCCATCCCGGCCCCGCACGCGACATGACCCATTTCAACGAAACCTCGCTGTGTCTTTCGACCGCGCTGACGGGTGGCGGTATTACCATCGGCGATACCATCCTGGCTTTCCCCGCCATCCGCGCAGGGCGGCTGGCCCTACCCTTTAGGCATGGATTGGAAAGCGAACAGTGCTACTCGCTCTTCGACCGCGCCGGGCGGTTGCACACCAC
>JBKDYO010000078.1:0-12678 GCA_046305855.1 Paracoccaceae bacterium | reverse complement strand
CACTGGAGCGCCGACCCCGACCGACAGGGGGCAAGTCTCGGCGTCGCGATTTCCTGTGTGCTGTCGCTATTCATCCTGGCTCAGGCAAATGGCAGTCCGGTCTGGTTAGGGACAGTCAACCTGCTGTTTGGCACTCGGTCCTAGCAGGAGATCACAGCGGACTTACCGGCCGGCCCGCTGTTCCTTTGGCCGACCAGTTCATCAACATCGGGGCCACGGCAGCGGTGGTCCCTTGCAGCTGTTCGGAGGCTACCCGGAGACAGCCAACCGGTGGGTCACCGGCTAGGCCGTGAGCTTTGCCGTTGGCGCCGGCGCTTGCCCGTCATAGCCGCCCCAGACGGACTGGTCGAAGTGGATGACAGCGCCCGTCAGCATGCCGCTGTCGTCCGAAGACATCCACAGAACGGCGCGGGCTACTTCCTCAGGGTCAAGCAAGCGGCCAAACGGAAGCCCGGCGACAGCCTTCTTCTCCCAGTCGGGATCGCCGGATTCAGCCAGTTGCAGCTCGCGCTCGTGGTCGGAAGCCATCCAGCCGATGTCCAGCTGGTTCACATGGATGCGGTTGCGCATCAGCGCATAGCCGGAGTTGCGCGTCAGCGTGGCCAGTGCAGCCTTCGAGGCGCAATAGGGTGCGATGAAGGGCTGGCCAGCGTTCTGCGAGGTCGAGCCGATGTTGACTATCCGCCCCTCGACCCCGTCACGCTCCATCACCTTGACCGCGTCCTGCATCAGGAAGAATGGCGCGCGGACGTTGACGGCGAACATGCGGTCGAACAACTCGGGCGTCGTATTCAGAAGGTTGCCGCGGTCGGTCAGGCCGGCCGCGTTGACCAGGATATCTACCCGTCCAAAGCGGCCATCCGCCTCGGGCACGATGCGGCGGACGTCATCGATGGACCCGAGGTCGGCCGCGATGACCTGTACGGGCACCTGCGTTTCGGCCTCGATGGCGGCGGCGACCTTGTGGCCCTTGTCGGCACCACGGCCGACGATGGCGATCCCGGCCGCCCCGGCGCGCGCGAAGGTGCGGGCGATTGCCGCACCCAAACCCTGGGTGCCACCGGTCACCAAAGCTATCTTTCCCTCAATCCGGTTCATTGCGCCACCTCATATCCGGCTGCGGCCATCACCCGCAGCAATTCCTTGTGGCCCTTCTGCGCCATCGCCAGCGGGGGCGAGACCTTGGGGTCCTGTTCCGCCTCGACCACGAACCAGCCTTCGTAGCCCTTGGCCGCCAGCGCCTTGACGATCGCCTCGAAATCCAGCGAGCCGTCCCCCGGCACCGTGAAGGCACCCTTTACCACCGCGTCCAGAAAGCTTTCGCGGCTGCGGTCCAGCCCATCAACCACAGCGCGGCGGATATCCTTGGTGTGGACGTGAGTGATGCGGGCATGATGGTTCTCGATGACACGCAGGTTGTCGCCCCCGGCGAAGGCCATATGACCAGCGTCGAACAGCAGCGGCACGGTCGAGTGCTTCATCAACAGATCGAGTTCGGCTTCGGTCTCGATCGCGGCGGCCATGTGGTGGTGATAGCTGATTGGCATCCCGTGCGCGGCACACCAGTCGGCGAAGTCGCTGACCTTGCGGCCGTAGACAGCAATCTCGGCCTCGGTCAGCCTGGGCTTGGTGGCGAGGGGCGCGGATTTGATCCCCTGCACAGAGCGCGCGGTTTCGCCGTAGACAATGCAGGGTGCATAGGCAGCCTTGAAGAAGGCATGTTGGGCGGCCACGCGGTCCTTCTCGACCTCGATGTCGCCGTCCAGCAGGAGGCCCGAGAACCAGCCGCCACAAACAGAAATTCCGTATTTCGCAAGGATCGGCCCCAGCTCGGCCATGTCCATCGGAAAGCGGCGGCCGGTCTCCATCCCTGTAAACCCCGCGACAGAAGCCTGACGCAGACATTCCTCAAGGCTCACATCGTCGGACAGTTCCGCGAGATCATCATTCCACCAGGCGATAGGGGCGATGCCGAGTTTAGCTTTCATGGGTCACACTCCTACGCGTTGTTTGCTGCGAATGGCGATCTGACTTTCGCGGGCCTTCTGCACCGATGCACGGTCTGACACTTCGGGCACGCCCACGTCCCAGTCGGCGTCCCCTGGCACCCAGGCATGGGCATCGGTCGCAATCGAGATCACGGTCGTCCGGTCGGTCCCCTTTGCCCAGTCCAGTGCGGCCTGCAGGTCGGCAAGGCTTGCACAGTGGCGGCTTGCGGCGCCCATCGCCGCCGCATGGGCCGCGAAATCGACATGCAGGGGATTGGCCTTGTCGGTGATGCGGCAGTCTTTCAGCAGGTTGTTGAAGCCCGGCACGCCCTTGAACTGCTGCAAGCGGCTGATGACGGCATAGCCGCCGTTGTCGCAGACGATCACGATCATCTTGTGACCGGAAAGAACAGTCGAATAGATGTCCGAGTTCATCATCATGTAGGTTCCGTCACCCAGCATGACGATGGGGGTTCCACCCACGCCGCCCGGGCCTTCCTGCGCCATGGCGCAGCCCCAGCCGGCGGCAATCTCGTATCCCATGCAGGAAAAACCGAATTCCAGATCGAAGGTGTTCGGCGCCTTGACCCGCCAGCCTTTCATCACCTCGCCCGGAATGCCGCCCGCCGCCGCGATCAACGTGTCTTTCTCGCCCGCCCATTGGTTCACAATGTGCACCACTTGCGCGTAGGTGGGCACGGTCGCGTTGGTCGGGGCCTGATGACGGTCAAGTAGCGCATTCCATTCGGCAAACAGCGCCTTGGCATGCGGAAGGTGGTTCGCGGGCGCGGTCCAGTCTCCAAGCAGGCTCCCAAGCTCGCCAATCGTCTCGTGCGCATCGCCCACGACGGCCAGGGCGCGGTGTTTCGTGGCATCAAAGCGCGCTGCGTTGATCGAAATGAACTGCGCCGTCTTGCGGAAGGCCGTCCATGACCCCGTGGTGAAATCCATCAGTCGCGTGCCGATGGCGAGGATAACGTCTGCCTCGGCCGCCAGCGCATTGGCAGAGGTCGAGCCGACGATCCCCATTGGTCCGGCATGGACCGGATCGTCATGGGTCAAGGCACCCTTGCCCGCAATGGTTTCGACAACCGGAATCCCGTGGCGCAATGCAAAATCCACCAGCGCCTTTTCGGCCCCCGAGTAGCGTACACCCCCACCAGAGATTATGAGCGGCGCCCTGGCCGTGCGCAAAAGGGCAGCGGCCGCGGCAAGGCTGCGGTGGTCGGCGCGGGGGCGGGGAATCGTCCAGACTCGTGGTGCGAAAAAGACCTCTGGGTAGTCAAAAGCCATTTCCTGGGTATCCTGGCACAGGGCAAGGAATGCCGGACCGCAGTCTGCGGGGTCCAGCATGGCGGCCAATGCCTGCGGCAACGAGGACAGGATCTGCTGCGGTAGGGTGATGCGGTCCCAGTAGCGGCTGACCGCCTTGAAAGAGTCGTTGACCGTGATCGTGGGGTTCCCGAAATGCTCGACCTGCTGCATGACCGGGTCGGGGATGCGGTTGGCGAAACTATCGCCCGCGATCAGAAGGATCGGCAGGCGGTTGGCATGGGCGGTGCCTGCCGCCGTCACCATGTTCAGCGCGCCCGGCCCGATGGACGAGGTGGCAATCATGATCTGCCGCCGCCGCTTGGCCTTGGCAAAGCCTACCGCGGCAAGGGCCATCGACTGTTCGTTCTGGCCGCGCCAGGTCGGCAAGATGTCCTGCACCGCCTCCAGCGCCTCGGACAGACAGGTCACGTTGCCATGGCCAAAGATGCCGAACACGCCGGCGAACAGGGGTACGCGTGACCCGTCGATCTCGGTGAACTGGTTGCAAAGATAGCGGACAACGGCCTGAGCCATTGTCAGGCGAACAGTTGGAACAGTCATCTCGCGTCTCCTCATCGCTTGTTGGCGGCACACTACGGAATGTATATTGACAATGCAATGGTATTGCAATCTGTATTGCAGAATGTCGTTGGACGGGTCTAAACCCGGATTGCGCGCTGCAGATGGAGGGCCGACAGTGTACGAAGCTTATGGGATTCTCGTCGGAGGCAAATGGTGCGCTGCCGAAGGTGGTGCGACTGGCGAGGTGCTTTCGCCTGTGACCGGGCGACCGCTTGGGTTCTGCGCCACAGCCTCGGCAACGGACACGCGCAACGCCATAGACGCGGCAGAAGAAGGTCTGACGGCGATGCGCGCCCTGTCCGGATTTGCCCGTGCCGACGCGTTGCACCGGATCGCGGACGAGATGGTCAGACGGGCCCCCGAGGCTGCACGCATGAACACCGCTGAGACGGGCAAGCCAATCGCCCAGGCCGAACGCGAGTGGGTTCTGTCGGTCGACCAGTTCCGCTGGTACGCTGAAGAGGCACGTCGCATCTATGGCCGCATAATCGAAAGCCGCGTGCCGCGCGGAAGGTTCGAAGTGACACGTGAACCTGTGGGCATCGTAGCTGCCTTCACCGCCTGGAACTTTCCCGCCTCACTGCCCGCGCGCAAGCTCGCTCCGGCCTTGGCTGCGGGTTGCTCGGTCATCCTGCGGCCTTCGTCGCAGACGCCGGGTGTGGCCATGGTGATGGTAGATTGCATCCGGGCGGGCGGTCTGCCGGACGGAGCGGTCAATCTTGTTACCGGTTCCACCGCCGACACCTATGCGCCGATCATGGCCGACCCCCGCGTGCGCAAGGTGTCGCTGACCGGGTCCACCCGCGTGGGCCAGCAGATGATCCGCGATGCGGCGGCGACGGTGAAGAAGGTGTCGATGGAACTGGGTGGCAACGCGCCCCTGATCGTCTATGACGACGCCGACCTTGAGCAGGCGCTTGACCTATCCGTGGCGACCAAATTCGCCAATGCGGGGCAGGTCTGCGTTACCGCAGATCGCTTCTTCATCCACGAAAGCCTGCACGACCGCTTTGTCGAAGGGTTTGTCAGGCGTGTTCAGGCCATCCGGCTTGGTGACGGTGCCGATCCTACGACAGGGATGGGGCCGCTGATCAACAAGGGCCGCCTGGCCGAGGTTGACGCCATTGTGGCCGACGCCGTTGCGACGGGTGCCAAGGTAGAGACGGGCGGGAAAAGGGCGGCAGACTTCAAGGAGGGCAACTTCTATGAACCTACCGTTCTGACTGGTGTGACCGACGACATGCGGGTGTTTGCCGAAGAAAACTTTGGCCCCATCGCCGCAATCAGCCGTTTCAAAGATGAAGACGAGGTGCTCGCACGCGCCAACAAGGGCGAGATGGGGCTCTCGGCCTATGCCTTCACCCGGTCCCCGGACCGCGCTCGCCGTACCGTCGCGGCCCTGAAAGCGGGCATGGTCGGCATCAACAGCTTTGCCCTTGCCGCCGCTGAGGCCCCGTTCGGAGGCACCCGCTTTTCCGGACTTGGCCGCGAAGGCGGCTGCGAGGGGATCGAGGATTACCTCGATACCAAACTTGCCCAACTTGTATTCTGAGGTGACGCCGTGATCCGCAACAGACTGCGCGACATGTGGAAAGAGGGCCGCCCGGTTCTAAACGGCTGGTTGTCCATCGGCAACGCCTTCACCGCTGAAATCATGGCGGCACAAGGCTATGACGCGATCACCATCGACATCCAGCATGGCGCGCTGGACTACAGCGCCGCCCTGATGATGCTGCAGGCAATGCGCGGATCGGGCGTGGTGCCAATGGTGCGGGTGCCTTGGCGCGAGCCTGGAATCGTGATGAAGGCGCTGGATGCGGGTGCGATGGGGATCATCTGCCCGATGATCAACACCGCTGCCGAGGCGGCCGAATTCGTCAGCTTTATGCGCTATCCGCCCCTAGGTCAGCGTAGCTTTGGCCCAACGCGGGCGAACATTGCCTATGGTGGTTACGGCGTCGAGTCCAATGCCGAAGTTCTGGCCTTTGCGATGATCGAGACTGCGGCAGGCATGGCGAACCTTGAGGAAATCGCCGCCACTCCGGGGCTGGACGGAATCTATGTCGGCCCCGCTGACCTGACGCTAGGAACGCAAGGCGGGCGGCTTGCCCCGGCCTTTGACCGCGAAGAGCCCGAGATGATCGCCCTGATCCAACGCATCGCCGACGTTTGCCAGGACCAGGGCATCCATGCCGCGCTGCATTGCGGAACGCCCGGTTACGCCGCCCGTGCGCTGGCTTGGGGTTTCGATATGACCACGGTTTCGGGGGACAGCCGCCTTCTGGCCGCCGCCGCATCGCAATCCGTCAGTGAGTTTCGCAAACTGACCGGCCCTTCCGTCGATGCCAAGAAAGGAGAGGGCTACTGATGCCGCATATTCTGGTGGCCGGAAAACTGCACCCTGCGGGGTTGGACCTGCTGGCAGGCGCAAGGCAACAGGGGTTCACCCACGACTACGTCGAGGAGGTGTCCGAGCCGTCCTACGCCGGGCTGATCGGTGGGGCGGATGCGCTGGTGATACGCACCCAGCCGCTGTCGGCGGCCACCATCGCGCGGGGAGAACGGCTGCGCGTCGTGTCGCGGCATGGCGTGGGCTATGATGCGGTCGATCTTGCCGCCCTGAACGCCCGCCAGATCGCGCTGACCATCATTGGCGATGTCAATTCCGTCTCGGTGGCCGAACATGCGATAATGCTGATGCTTGCTGCGGCCAAGCGGGTGAACCGTGCTGACCGCGCGGTGCGTGAGCCCGGCCAATGGGGCTGGCGCAACCTGCTGGAAGCGCGCGAGATCAGCGGAAAGCGCCTGCTGATCCTGGGCTATGGGCGCGCCGGGCGAAAGCTGGCCCGCATGGCTGCCGGCTTCGAGATGGACGTCCGCGCCCACGACCCCTGGTTGGAACGCATCGGCTGGCCCGCGGGCGACGTGCACCCGACGACAGATCTGCAAGCCGCTCTGGGCTGGGCTGATTTCGTCTCGGTCCATGTTCCGCGCGGAGACAGACCCGCCCTTGGCCCCGCCGAATTGGCCGCGATGAAACCGGGCGCAGTTCTTGTCAACACCGCACGGGGTGGGGTCGTAGATGAGACGGCGCTCGCGTTGGCCTTGCACGACGGTAGGATCGGCGCGGCTGGTCTGGACGTCTTCGAAGACGAACCGCCAAGTCCGGATGCGCACCTTCTGGCGCTGGATCAGGTGGTCCTCAGCCCGCATATCGCCGGGCTGACTCTGGACTGTGCCGAGCGGATGGCGGTGGCATCGGTTCAGAATGTCCTCGACTTCTTTGCCGGGAGCCTCGACCGGTCGCTCATCGTCAATGCCGACACCCTGCACCCGCAGGATGCCACTCCCCGTCGCTAGACCTGCGGGGGGTCAGCCAGAACAGGCCACTTGCTTCCTTGCTTCTTGCAACGAATATTGCGGGGCTTCGTATGGGTGACTGCATCGGCGCGCCTGGCGCACGATCCAGCCCGAATAGCAGGCACGAGAGGAAGATGATGACCGATACCCAGCCCCCACAAGACTACGAAGAGCTGATCCGAGTCATCCACGAGCGGCATGGCCGGATGAGCAAGACCTATAAGGAAATCGCGCTTTACCTGACGCAGAACCCCAACGATGTCGCGGTGCGGTCCGTGAATAGTATCGCCGAGATTTGCGGCATCCATGCCTCAAGCTTCGTCCGCTTTGCCCAGATGCTTGGCTATAGCGGGTTCAAGGAGCTTCAGGCACTGTTCCAGAAACGACTGGCCACAGCCGCCCCCGGCTTCGAGGCCCGCGTCAGGGCGCTGGAGAAGGAACTCAAGTCTGCCGAGGACGGCTCTGACGGCCACTTCCTGCGCGATCTGGCGGCGCGGGACATCGCCTCGTTGCAGGATCTGAGCGCCACAGTTGCGGCCGATGATCTGGCCCATGCGGCCGATCTGCTGGTCAATGCCGAGGCGGTGTACCTGGTCGGCCAGTTGCGATCCGCTCCCGTGGTTGTGCTGATGCACTATATCCTGACCATGCTGGGCAAGCGGTGCATTCTTCTGGACAGCAGCGGTGGTCTGGCCACGCATGTCGCACGCACAATGGGCAAAGGGGACGTGCTATTCGCGGTGTCTTTCCGCTTTTATGCGACCGAAGTGGTCAACATCGTCGAGGAAGCGGCCTTGGCGGGTGTCCCGGTCGTGGCAATTTCGGACAGCACACTCAGCCCGCTGGCGAAGGCCGCTTCGGTCATGTTCGCCGTGCCCGAGCGTGACTACAGTTTTTCACGGTCACTTGCGGCACCCATGTGCCTGACGCAAGCGCTGGCACTTGCGGTTGCCGCTCGGGTTCAAAAGGACCCGACCGCGCCCCGGATTCCAACCGTAACCGGTTCCTGACGCGATCTGAGACCGTCTCGCTGCATGGCCTCGTCAAAGGTAATGCAATGATCGTTGCGGATGCGCAATTATCGGGTATCGTGCAGGTGAGGAGTGCCACCGATGAGCCCGATGAAGCCTGACACAAGTGCAAACCTGCTTGCGCGACTTTCAACTGTCCAGGACGATCTGGGCAAGGGCGGCCGCAGGCTCGCCGGTTTCCTGCTTGAAAATCCGCAGGCGGCGGCGATGTTGTCCAGTCCGGAACTTGCCAAACGTTGCGGTATTCACGCATCAAGCGTTGTCCGGCTTGCCCAGAGTCTGGGCTTTTCGGGATACCGCGAGATGCAGGCCGTGCTGCAAGACGGGTTGTCCCGATGGGGGACGTCCGGACCCGGTCCGGGCTTGCGGATGCCTGAGAGGGAGGAGGCGCGCGGCGGGCTGCGGATCCTTCTTCTGGCCGAATCAGGTAAATCTTTCAATGAGGCAGCCGCAACTGCCGCAGCCGCCTATTGCCAGGCTTTCCCAGCGGTCGAGATACGGTCAGAGCATCAGGTATCTCAAGACGTTGACACGTCTGTCTTTGCAGCCCGCCTGCTTGAGGCATCCGAAGAGGTGGACGGGCTGATTCTTGTGGCCCGCGAACATCCCGCCATCAACGCCGCCGTGCGTGCCGTCGTGGCCAAAGGCGTGCCCGTGGTCTGCCTGACATCTGACCTGCCTTCGTCCGGCCGCACGACCTATGTCGGGTCAGATCAGTTCGCGTCGGGGTCGACCGCCGGCTGGTTTTGCGGGCGCTTTTTGCCGCGCGAGGTGCCCGGCAAGGTGCTTTTCGTGTGCAGCGTCCCCTTTCGCTGTCAGCTTGATCGCGAACAGGGCTTTCGGCAGGTCCTGCGGTCCGAGTTCGCGGGCTTGATCATCGACGAAAAGGTCAGTTCCGACGAAAGCTCCGACGTCATCTTTGACGCGCTACGCGCCTATATCGACAAGAATGGACCGCCTGCAGCGATCTACAACGTCTCGGGGGCAAATCTGGGTATCGGACGGGCGCTTGAGGCTGAAGGGCTGGTGGGGAAAACCGTGTTCATCGGGCACGAGCTGAACGCCAACACTCGGAATTTGCTGGAAAAGGGGATCATGGACCTGACGATCGGCCATGACTTTGCGCAAGAGGTTGCGCTGTCGGTTGACTGCATTCGCATGGCCCTTCGGGGGGAAAGACCGGCAAGCTATATCTCGCAAAGCCTGCTGTTCACCCGGTACAACAGCACCCCGCACTAGGCGGCTAGGCGGACGCGCTTCGTGCATGCTCTGGCTGTCTTGCACCTTGGGGCGCGCTACGCCGTTGCCGCCGAAAGTGGAGCCGCCTGCCCTGGGGTGTGTTCAGATCTGCAATGATTATTGCTGCATAGTTGCAACGGGAAAATGCATTGACGCAAGTGCGCTTGCGCAATACAAAGTGCAAATACGGGTGTGATTCGTGCATCCATTCCAGGGAGGAAGGTTGAGATGCTTCGGATCGCCGTTTTGGGCTGTGGGCGCATTGGTCAGATGCATGCCGCCAATGTTGCGCGCCATCCGCGCGCGAAGCTTGCAACGGTCTATGATGTGCATGCACCGTCTGCCGAACGCGTGGCCGCAGCGCAGGGCGTAACGGCAGCGGCCAACCCCGAGGCGGTCTTTGCATCGCCCGACGTGGATGCCGTGCTGATCGCGACGGCCACGCCGACCCATGCCGATTACATCGAAATGGCCGTTGCGGCGGGCAAGGCCGTGCTTTGCGAGAAGCCGATTGATCTGAACCTCGCAAGGGTCAACGCCTGCGCGGCGCGGATCGCGGGGACCAGCGTGCCGATCCAGCTGGGTTTCAACCGCCGCTATGACCCCGGCCACAGCGCCGCCCGTGCGGCCCTGCTGGCGGGCGATATCGGTGATCTGCATCAGGTGATCATCACATCGCGTGATCCCGCCTTGCCACCCCGGGCCTATCTGGAAGCAGCGGGTGGTCTCTTTCGCGACATGACCATCCACGACTTCGACCTTGCCCGTTTCATGCTGGGCGAAGAGCCGACCGAAGTCTTTGCGCTAGGTAACGCGCTGATCGACCCGGGCCTTGGGGCGGAGTTGAACGAGGTGGACAGCGCCATGTTCATCCTGCGCACCGCGTCGGGCAAGCAATGTCACATCAACAACTCGCGCACCGCTGTCTATGGCTATGACCAGCGCGTCGAGCTGATGGGAACGATCGGCATGCTCATCTCGGACAACCGCAAGCCAAACGAGCTCCGCCGCTTCAGCGCCACACAAACCGAGGCCGCCGCCCCCTATCAGTTCTTCTTCCTCGAACGCTATCTCGAGGCCTTCATGGCCGAGATCGACGGCTTCGTTGACTGCGTCGAAAAGGGCGCAACCCCGCTTGCCAGCTTCGAGGACGGTCGCCGCGCGCTGATCCTGGCCGAGGCCGCGTATGTGTCGATGCGCGAGCGTCGGATGGTGAAGGTTTCAGAGGTGACCGCCTAGGCCGCTGGCACGGGCGGAGGAACGGAAAGACCAGGGCCGCGTCTGCGGCGAATGGCAACGGAACGTAAATTGCAACACGGAGGAGGACCAGAAATGAAACTCGATACCAAGATCTTCGCACTGAGTGCGGCGCTGCTGGCGGCGACAACCGCCATCGGCTGGGCCGATAATGCGGACGTCAAGATCGGCATGACGCCGAAGTTCCTGAAGGACGACTTTCAGGCGCTGATGCTGAACCTGTCGGTTGCCGCCTTTGAGGCCAAGGGCTTTACGATGGTCGGCGCACCCGACCCGAACGGCGATATCGCAGCACAGGTCGATGCGCTGCAGAACCTGATTGCCGGCGGTGCCAACGTCATCGTCTTTGCCCCGATCGACGCGGCGGGGATCGTCCCGGCGGTCGAGCGCGCCAATGAGGCCGGCGCGCTGGTGTTCTCGATCGACGATGGCCCGGCGGGCGGCAAAGTGACCGCGACGGTGCGGGCCGACAACTACAACGCCGGTGTCCAGGGTGCCGAGGAAATGGCCCGCCGCTTGCAGGAAAAGGCCTGCTGGGCTGAAAACACCTGCAAAGTGCTCGAACTGCAAGGCGGTCTGACAACGCCGAACGGGCTTGACCGGTCGAACGGCTTTGCCGACACTCTGAAGGAGCTTGCGCCGAACGTCACGCTGATCCAGCGGCCGACCGAATGGACCGCAGACATGGCCGCAGATGCGGCACAGAACGTGCTCACCCAGAACCCCGACCTAACCGGCATCTTCATGGCGTCGGAATTGATGGCGACCGCGGTAAACGCTCAGCTGAACGCCGCCGGGCTTGGCGCTGCCGTAGGCGAGGCGGACTCGGTCATCCGTGTCGCCATCGATGGCACGCCGCAAGGCCTCCAGCTGATCCGCGAAGGCGCTATGGACGCAACCGTGTCCCAGCCGCTCAGCGCCTATGCGACCAAGACCGCCGAACTTATCGAACTGGTCAAAGGCGGCGGCACGATCGACATTGGGCCACGTGACGATGGCCGGGTAATCGAGACTCCGGTTGGTCCGCAGTACCAACTGAACGCGACCTTGGTGACCAGCGCCAACGTTGATGCCGCCGATCTCTGGGGCAACCAGATCGGCAAATGACACTGGGCTGAGGCTGGGGAGGGCCGAAGGTCATGGGGATCAATCAGACCATCGTCGAGATGCGCGGCATTACCAAGACCTTCGGGTCCACTCGGGCCCTTCGCGGTGTGGATTTTACGGTCGAGCGGGGCGAAGTTCACGCCCTGCTCGGCCGAAACGGCGCGGGCAAAAGCACGCTGGTCTCGGCCTTGAGCGGCTTTACCCCGGCGGATGCCGGCGACATCCGGATTGGCCAGACTGCCTTTTCCGCCGATGGTCAGAACTATGCGGCCCGGATCCGCAACGACATCGCCCATGTCCAGCAGACGCCCCGGTTGTTCAGCCTTCTGACCGTGGCCGAGAACCTGTTCATCGAAAGCCCAGATGTGCGCAACCGGTTCGGGATGGTCAGCCATAGGCAGATGCAGGCACGGGCGGCCGGGCTCTTGTCGGAATGGAATGTCGATATCGCGCCGGGGTCGCTGGCCGGCCATCTGGACGCCGGAACGCGGCAGCTTTTGGAAATCATCAAGGCGCTCAGCCGGGGAGTGCCGGTGATGATCCTGGACGAGCCCACGGCCGCGCTGAGCAATGCCGAAAAGCGGATCCTGTTCGAGCATGTGAAGCGGCTGAAATCTTCGGGGGTTTCCTTCGTCTATATCTCCCATCACCTGGACGAGGTGTTCGAGGTTGCCGATACCGTGACCATCCTGCGCGATGGCCAGGTCGTGACGGCGCGCGAGCCGGTGGCGAACCTGGATCCCCGCAAGATCGCGAACCTGATGATGGGCGAGGAAACCGGCCGCAGCCTGCGCGAAGAT
>JBKDYO010000077.1:0-15126 GCA_046305855.1 Paracoccaceae bacterium | reverse complement strand
GTGTGGTTCAGCTCGTCGCGCTTCATGTAGACCTTGGCGCCGCCCAGATGCTCGGTCAGCCGGGGCGCAAAGTACAAGGGCGAGGGCCGACCGACATAGTGCTTCCACAGATCGTCCATCTCGGCCCAGAAGGTCGGGTCGGTCTTGGCGAAGTTGTAGCGCTCTTCCAGCTCAAGGATCAGCGGCATCAGCGTCTCGCTGACAAACCGCCCGCCGAACAGGCCGAAGCGGCCCTGTTCGTCCGGCCCGGTCATGAAGCTGTTCAACCCGTCTTCGGCCATGATCTGTCCCTTCGTTCCGTTGCACCCGATGTAGCGCCCCCGAACGGGTTCGGAAAGGGCCTCACTGCACCGTTTGGGCGGCGGGCCGGAAGGTCCGGGCAATCGTCAGGTAACCCAGCCCACAAGCAAGGACACCGATCGCCAACGGCAGGTGGTAATCGAAGCCCATGTATAGAAGCGCCGCCGCCGCCAGGCAGGACAGGCAGGTGCCAAGGTCCCAGCCGCCTTCCGCAACGATGTGAAAGCGCAGCGGGCAGGGCGATTGCCGCGCCAGGTTGTAGACGCGCGCGTTGAAGGCGGTGGCGTAGAGCGGCCAGGCCAGTGCCGCTGCGGCATTGGCAGCCACCGCCGCCAGCGGCACCGGCCAGCCGAACAGCCGCGCCACTGCCGCCACAGTCAGCGCGGCAAAGCCGATCTGCACCGCGCCAAGCCCGCGACCAAGGTCGATGGCGCGCCCCAGAAGCAACCCTCCGACCGCTCCTGCCAGACCGCTTAGCGCCATCGCCCCGCCGAAGGCCGCATAGCTTGACCCGAGCGTCAGGAACAACGCGATCAGCCAGGTGAAATGGAACGACCCGGCGCGCAGGCCGTCGGCGAAAAGGATTGTCCGCGCCGCAATCCGGGCCTCGCGCGGCATCTCGGCCCGGTCGGCCACTGCCACTTCAGGGCCGAGCAGCACCGGCACGGCCGACAGTGCCATCGCCACGGCAACAGTGCCGAAGGCGACCAGCGGCGAAAAGGCGGTCAGGAGAAGGCCGGTCACGGCAGGGGCCAGGATGCCCATGCCCATGCCGATCAGCTCGATGGCGCTCGTCTGCTTGCCACGGGCATGGGTGTCCCCGATCAACGCGACATAGGAATGATAGGTCGTCCAGTAAAGACTGCTGCTGAACGCCCAAAGCGCGAGATAGCCGAAGAGCAACCACCCCGTTCCGGTGATCTGGGACAGGATCGGGTAGGTCGCAGCCTCGGCCAGGATCGCCACCACCAGCGCGCGGCGCAGGCCGACGCGGCGCACCAGTGGCAGCACGAGCTGGCGAAAGATCATCCGGCTGCCGAACATCGCCGCGATCGCCAGAAGCACGACCGGTGCCGGAATCCCCGCCTTCAAGAGGTAGACGAAGGCAAAGGCCTCGCCCCCGTAGGACGCGAAGGCCTGCAGGGCGGCGTGGACATAGACCAGATTGAAGCCGCGGTTGGAGAAATAGCTCATGATCGGAGGGTCAGCCGGCCGCCGCGACGAAAGCTGCGATCTTGGCCGCGTCCTTCACCCCCGGCGCGCTTTCCACACCGCTTGCAACATCGACCTGCCGCGCGCCGGTCAGCCGCACTGCCTGCGCCACGTTGTCCGGCGTCAGTCCGCCCGCCAGCATCCAGGGCTTCAGCCACTTGCGCCCGACCAGAAGCCGCCAGTCGAAGGTCAGCCCGTTGCCCCCCGGCAGCACCGCATCCTTCGGGGCCTTGGCGTCAACAAGGATCTGGTCCGCGACCAACTGGTAATCCAGCAGGTCCGCCAGATCCGCCTCTGCGGCCACGCCGATCACCTTCATCACCGGCAAACCAAAGCGCGCCTTGATCTCGGCCACCCGGGCCGGGGTCTCGTGGCCGTGAAGCTGCAGCATGTCCAGCGGCACTTCGGCGACAATGGCATCCAGCAACGTATCATCGGCATCAACCACCAGCGCCACCTTGCACAGGCCTTCGGGAGCCTCCAGCGCAAGCAGGCGCGCCTCGGCGGGCGTCACATAGCGGGGCGACTTCGGGAAGAAGTTGAACCCGGCATAGGCCGCCCCCGCCTTCGCCACAGCCGCCACGTCGGCCGCAGTACGCAGCCCGCAGATCTTGACCCGCACGTCCATCTCAGCGCTTTTCCAGCAGCGCCAGCACGTCATCCTTTGGCGGGACCGAGGTGGAATCCCGCAGGACCGCCAGTTCCCGTTCCAGCCGCGTCACCTCGCGAGATTTCTGGCTGGCTGTGGCGCGGTGGCCGTATTCGCGGAACCATTCCCAGACAAACCCGATCAGGATACCCGCGATGATGCCGCCAAAGATGACCAGAAACAGCGGCAGCTCCATCGCCCAGGTCAGCCCGGTCAGCGCTGCAAGGTCCTCGGGCAGAAGACGCACTGAAACCGGCGCGCGGTTGGCAAGCGCCACCGTCAGCAGGCAAAGGCCGACGAGGCCCATGAAAATCAGACGGAGATAACGGATCATGCGCTTCGATGCCCCATGGGTTCGAGGCTCAATATCGGCCCGAACCGGGCCGGGCGCAAGGCAATGCGGGGTTACTTGCCGTTCAGCCGGTCGCGCAAAAGCTTGCCGGTCTTGAAGAACGGCACTTTCTTGTCATCGACTTTCACCGCCTCGCCGGTGCGGGGGTTGCGGCCCACGCGGGCGTCGCGCGCCTTGACCGAGAACGCCCCGAAGCCGCGCAGTTCGACCCGATCACCTTTGGCCAGCGCCTCGATGATTTCTTCAAAGACCGTGTTCACGATCCGCTCGACATGCCGCTGGGTCAAATGCGGGTTCTCATCCGCGATCTTCTGGATCAGTTCCGAACGGATCATCCGTAGTCCCCCCTGTGGTTCGGCCCCTGGCAGGCGGCCGCCACGCTCTTGTTCTCGCGCGACTATAGCGGCAGGATTTGCCTTATGACAAACAAAAACCGGGACTTGGGGATAAGGAAAAGGCCCCGCGTGTGGCGGGGCCTTTCCAAACAATCGCAGGTTCTGCGACCAGAAGCTTAGCTGCGGTCCTTGAGGGCCGCGCCCAGGATGTCGCCCAGCGAGGCACCCGAATCGGACGAGCCATACTGCTCGACCGCTTCCTTCTCTTCCGCGATCTCGCGTGCCTTGATCGACAGGCCCAGCTTGCGGGTCTTCGGGTCGATGTTGGTCACACGGACGTCCACGTGGTCGCCCACCTGGAAGCGCTCGGGACGCTGATCAGCGCGGTCGCGCGACAGGTCCGAACGACGGATGAAGGACTTCTGGCTGTTGTACTCGACCTCGATCCCGCCTTCTTCGATTGCGGTCACGGTGACGGTGATGATCGCCCCCCGCTTCACGCCATCAACGGCATCGGTGAAGGTGTCGTCGCCCAGAGCCTTGACGGAGAGCGAGATGCGCTCCTTCTCGACGTCCACTTCGGTGACAGCGGCCTTGACCGTGTCGCCCTTGCGGTAGTTCTGGATCGCTTCTTCGCCACGCTGGTCCCACGACAGGTCGGAAAGGTGGACCATGCCGTCGATGTCGTTGTCGAGGCCGACGAACAGACCGAACTCGGTGATGTTCTTGACTTCGCCTTCGATCGACGAACCAACCGGGTGGGTTTCCGCAAAGACTTCCCACGGGTTGCGCTGGGTCTGCTTGAGGCCCAGCGAAACGCGACGCTTGGCGCTGTCGATTTCCAGCACCATGACGTCCACTTCCTGAGAGGTGGAGACGATCTTGCCGGGGTGCACGTTCTTCTTGGTCCAGGACATCTCCGAGACGTGAACCAGACCTTCGACACCGGCTTCCAGCTCCACGAAGGCGCCGTAATCGGTGATGTTGGTGACGCGGCCTTTGTGGACCGTGCCGATGGCATACATCTTCTCGACGGCATCCCACGGATCGGACTGGAGCTGCTTCATGCCCAGGCTGATACGGTGGGTTTCCTTGTTGATCTTGATGACCTGGACCTTGACGGTCTCGCCGATCGACAGGATTTCCGACGGATGGTTGACGCGGCGCCAAGCCATGTCGGTGACGTGCAGAAGGCCGTCCACACCGCCCAGATCAACGAACGCACCGTATTCGGTGATGTTCTTGACCACGCCGTCGACGACTTGACCTTCGGTCAGGTTGCCGATGACTTCGGCGCGCTGTTCGGCGCGGCTTTCTTCCAGGATCGCACGGCGCGAGACAACGATGTTGCCACGGCGGCGGTCCATCTTCAGGATCTGGAACGGCTGCTTCATGCCCATCAGCGGGCCAGCGTCACGCACCGGGCGGACGTCAACCTGGCTGCCAGGAAGGAACGCCACAGCGCCCCCGAGGTCGACCGTGAAGCCGCCCTTGACCCGACCGAAGATCGCGCCATCGACGCGCAGTTCGGCGGCATAGGCTTTTTCCAGACGGTCCCAAGCTTCTTCGCGGCGAGCTTTCTCGCGGGAGATCTGAGCCTCACCACGGGCGTTCTCGACGCGGTCCAGATAGACCTCGACGGTGTCGCCGACGTTGATGTTGGGCTGCTCACCGGGGTTGGCGAATTCTTTCAGGTCGATGCGGCCTTCCATCTTGTAGCCGACATCGATGATGGCCTGGCCCGCTTCGATCGCGATGACCCGGCCTTTGACGACAGTGCCCTCTTCGGGGGTGTCGATCTCGAAGCTTTCCTTCAACAGGGCTTCGAAGTCTTCCATGGTTGCTTTAGCGCACATATAGATCAGTTTCCTTTTCACGTTTTTTCACTGGCCATGCGGTTGGCTCCGCCGGTCTTTGGGTTGGCCGAAAAACAAAAAACGCGCCCCGACCCGGATCACCGGACAAGACGGCTCTGTTTTCAGATGCGGGGTCTATAGTGGGAAAGGCCCTACGGGGCAAGGGAAAGCGGTCACGTCAGGGCGCAGGCGGCAGCATCGGCGTCAGAGGCCGAACCTCTCGCGCGGGAACCCGACCCGGGCAAAGGCCGCAAAGGCGCGGTCCTCGAAATCCTTCGCAGCAAGTTCAACCGTGTGGCGGCTGAAGTACCAGTAGATCATCTCGGGGTAGGCCCAACTGGCAGCCAAGGCTTCCTCCAGCGCTTGGGGGAAGTCGGAGGCGCCTGTCGCCTGGGTGACCAAAGACGGGAAATCCGATCCGCCGAAGAGAATCGCGGGCTTGCGATGCAAAAACCCCTCCATCGCCACGGCCGAATTGACCGACACCGTCACGGCCGCTGCCGCCAGCACGTCATGGACATTGGCCTCGGTCACCTGAAGCCTGGCCCCCTGCGCCACAGCCCGGGCGATAGCCGCGCGCCCCTCCTCCTGCACTTGCGGGTGCGGCTTCACCAGAACCGACCTGCCGCCCGAGCCTTGCGCGACGGCGAGGATCAGCTCCTCAACAGTCAGCTTGCAGCGTCCGTTGAAAAAGGCCGACGGGCCCTGCAGGAACAAGGCCACCGCGCCCTGCGGCAGGTCTTGCGCAACCTCGCGCGGCTGGAGAAAGCGCGACCGGCGGCGTTGGACGAATCGGGCATGAAGCTCACCAAAGAACCGGTCTGCCGCCCCGCTGTCGACCTCTCCCGCTTCAAAGACCGCCCGCGCCGCGAGGCTTTCCGCATGCACGCCCCGCGGGTCCAAGTGCCAAAAGCCGCGCAGATAGGCCATTGCGGCGTTCAGCCAGCCCTCGCCTTCGACCCTGCCGTTTTCGACAACATGCAGGTTTCCGTCCTCGGCCGCGTGGCGCCGCCGCATTTCGTCCGGGTTGCGGGCGACGGCGCGAAAGGTCAGTCCCCGCGTCTCACACATCACGGCAAGACGCGTGAACAGCGCAAGCCGGTGGCGTCCACGCCAACCCTGCAGATCGCGCGGGTTGATATGAAGATGGACCTCCGGCCTTGCGCTCATCGCCGATCCGCGAGCCGGGCCTCGACAACGTCGCAGGCCGCAGCCACGGCCTCGGCAATGGCAAGCTCGCTTGTGTCGATCACCACCGCATCCTCGGCGGCCCGCAAAGGGGCATCAGCCCGGCCCATGTCGCGGGCATCACGCTCCTTGACCTCGGTCAGGACGCGGGCCTCGTCGCCGCCCACTTCCAGCCAGCGCCGGTGCGCACGGACCTTGGCACTTGCGGTGACATACAGCTTTACCTCGGCCTCGGGGCAGATCACCGTGCCAATGTCGCGCCCATCCAGTACCGCGCCACCCTCGGATCGGGCAAATCGACGCTGAAAGTCGACCAAAGCTGCGCGCACCTCGGGCAGGGCGGCGACCCGGCTGGCGGCTTGCCCTGCTTCCAGCGTCCGAAGGTCGTCCCGTTGCAGATCCTCGGGCGACAGGTGACGGGCGGCCTTGGCCGGGTCACCGCCCAGTACACCAACGGCGCGATACAAAAGCCCGGTATCCAGGTGCCGGAACCCGAAGCGTTCGGCCACCGCCCGGCTGATCGTGCCTTTCCCCGCCGCCGCCGGCCCGTCGATTGCCACCGTGAAGATCATGGTCCTGCGCGCCTTGCCCCCTGCACCCCCTTCGGATGCCTTCCGCCGGAGTATTTGGAAAACGGCAAGCCGTGAAGAGGGAAGTCACCCACACGGTGCGTCTTGCGCGTCGGGCCGCGCGGCACCCAACATGTTGAAATCGCACGCGGCCTATCCCGCCGACAGCACAGTTTGCCCGGTGTTTTCCCTTGGATTCCCCGCCTGATTGTGCAAACGTGCCGCCGCGACGTTATCTTTTCGACCACTGTCTCCGACCATCGGCCACAGCAATCGACACTAAGCTGACGGGGCCAAACCGCCGCATTCCGCGGGCGGTACGACAGACAGGAGACTTCACGATGGCCAAGGGCACCGTGAAATGGTTCAATGAAACCAAAGGCTACGGCTTCATTGCCCCGGAAGGCGGCAAGAAGGACGTGTTCGTCCACATCACCGCGCTGGAACGTGCGGGCCTGCGTAGCCTGAAAGACGGTCAGCCGGTTACCTTCGACATCGAAGCTGGCCGTGACGGGCGCGAATCTGCGACCAACCTGGCGCTGGCGTAACGCCGGACTGACGAAAGTCGGCCGGGGGCGGTCTGCCGCCCCCACACCCTCTCAGTTCATCGTGACCGCTGCCCTGTCGCGCAGCACATGGTCAAACCCGATCCGGAAACTTGCCTCGGACACATCCTCGGGCAGGCATACCGCCGTGCGGCGCCCCAAGGGATAGACCGGCACGTCGAACTCGCGGCTGACCAGCATCACCCGCATCTTCGCGTCCCCCGCAATCAGCGCAGAGATCGCCCGTTCCGCCCCGGCGATGCCGCCGAAGCCGTCACAGTCCATCACGAACAGATCATAGCCAAAGCGATCGCTCAGGACCGTCCGCACTGCATCGTCAATATCGTCAGAGGCGTCGACGAGGCTGCCGTATTCGGCAAGGCGCTGCCCGGTCCGGCTTTCGGCTTGGTCCGTCAGCAACAGCACCCGCACCCCAAGGGTGTGCGTGGCTATCGCCTGGCGATTGGTCTGAATGTAAGTCCGCACGCGCACTCCTCCACTACCTTATGCCAGTTTCGTCAAACAATGCGGAGAGCATTCGCCAGAATAAAGGAAACTCGCAGAAAAAACGACCGCCGCACCGCCACATTCATGCCAGAGTTGTCGACCCAAGGGGCCGACGCCGCGCTGAAGTTGTAAATCTCACCCTTTGCCCGGCTGGGAACCCGGTCGCGACGCTGTTAACCTATTCTGGACGAAAAAGCAGCCCTTCTTTGCATTCGGGCATGATTCGCAGTGGGAGACGGCCATGAACCAGTACGTCAACGTGACGAATCTCGACCTTCGGCAGGACCTTGCGGCAGCCTTTCGCTGGACCGTCCGGTTGAACCTGCACGAGGCCGTGGCAAACCACTTCTCGCTGGCAGTGAACCCCGAAGGCACCCGATTCCTGATCAATCCGAACGGTCGGCACTTCAGCCGGATCACCGCCTCCTCTCTGGTCGAGATCGACGCGACCGACCCCGCAACCATGTCCCGTCCCGATGCGCCAGACCCGACCGCCTGGGGCCTCCACGGCGCAATCCACCGCGCCTGCCCGCACGCGGCTTGCGTGATGCATGTCCATTCGGTCCATGCGACGGTGCTGGCCAGCCTTGCCGATTCGCGATTGCCGGCCATCGACCAGAACAGCGCGATGTTCTTCGAACGGCATGTCGTGGACGATCAGTACGGCGGCATGGCCTTCGAGGCGGAAGGCGTGCGCTGCGCCCAACTCCTCGCCGACCCGAAGGTCACAACGATGATCATGGGCAACCACGGCGTCCTGGTCATTGGCCGTACGGTGGCCGAGGCGTTCAACCGGCTCTACTATTTCGAACGCGCCGCCGAGACCTACATCCGCGCCCTGCAGACCGGCCGCCCCCTGCGAGTCCTGCCCGACGAGATCGCCGAAAAGACCGCGCGGGAATGGGAGGCCTATCCCGGCTTCGCCGCAGCCCATCTGCGCGAGCTGCGCGCGATCCTGGATGTCGAAGACCCCGGTTACGCCGTCTAGGCCGCCGATCTTTCGTCGAAAGATCGCGCCTTGCCGAGGCGGACCGAAATTCGACTTCGCTTTTGCCCGGCCCCACCCTAGATGAGGCACAAAGGGAGTTCCGCCATGCTGTCCGATCCGCTGTTCATCTTTGCCGCCATTGCCTGCTTTGTCGTGCTGGGCATCCTCCTGTTCGGGATTGGGACCTTCGCCAAGGGCGGCGAGTTCAACAAACGCAACGCCAACAAGATCATGCGCTGGCGGCTTGGGGTGCAGTTCGTGGCCGTTGTGCTGATCGTGGCCTTCGCCTGGCTGCGGGCCGGGTCGTAAGGGCTCGGGGGTAATCATGGTCGTTCTGTCGAAAATCTACACCAAGACCGGCGATGCCGGGGAAACCGCGCTCGGCAATGGCGCGCGGGTGGCCAAGCACTCGGTGCGGGTCAGCGCCTATGGCACGGTCGATGAGACCAACGCGACCGTAGGTCTCGCCCGGCTGCACGCAACCGGAGACATGGCCGAGGCGCTGAAGCGTATCTCGAACGATCTTTTCGACCTCGGGGCCGACCTCTGCACCCCCGACCGGCATCTGGACGCGACCCTGCCCTACACGCCTTTGCGGATGATCGAGGGCCAGGTCTCCCGCCTGGAACGCGAAATCGACGCAATGAACGAACGCCTCACGCCGCTCCGCAGCTTCATCCTGCCCGGCGGGTCGGTCCTTGCCGCGCAGCTGCACCTCTGCCGCACCGTCTGCCGCCGGGCCGAACGGCTGGTGGTCGAAACCGCGACGATGGAGGACGTGAACCCCGAAGCAGTGCGCTACCTCAACCGCCTGTCGGACTGGTTCTTCGTCGCGGGCCGCATCGCCAACAACGACGGCAAGGATGACGTCCTGTGGGTCCCCGGCCTGACACGCTAGGCGGTCCGCCGCAGACCTTGACCGCCTGATGCATTGGTCTCGCAGGACGGCTGCAAGGATTTGCAGCCGTCGGGTCGCCCCAAGTCAGGGATAGTGCCCGGCTCGAACTATCAGCCTGGCAGCGGGAAGGTCACCACCCACATCTGGCCGCCCTGCTGGACAGCAAGCGTCGTGCTTTTGTGACCGGCGATGATGTCGGTTTCAAGCGCACCCCTCAGGGCGGCGGGGCCGTCCATTCTGGTGCCGCTCTTCACATGCCCGATGATGACATCGCCGACGCGCATCTCTCCCGAATAGCCTTCGGGAAGGGCTGACACTTCGGTCCGCCAGACCCCATCAGCCCAACGCACCTGGAACTCGGCCCCCGAGACCAGGACAATCCTGTGGACGACAGGCAACTCGAGGCTTCTGTCAGCCGGACCGGCATCGCCGACGGTCGACAGGGTTGCCGCGATTGTCGCAGCGTCACCCGGGTTTTCCGACTGGCGCAGAACGGCCGAAATCTCGGCGAGGCTGCTCACTGGTGTGCCGTTCACTGCGACGATCTGCAGTCCGGGTACCAGCCATTCCGGCACGGCAAGACTTGTCGTGGCCACAGTGTTTGGCTGGCCGTCGGCCGCCGCAAAGGGCAGCTCGATTGTCCAGTTCGTTGTCAGTGCCGAAACATCGGCACGCGCCGTAGTCTCCGGGGCGGCGGGGGCGGCAGCCGGCTTGGCCTCGACCACCGGCGCGGCGGGGGCCGGTTCGACCGGAGCGGCGACCGGAGCCGCCGCAGCAACGACTGTTGCAGTCGGAGCGGCTGTCGTCGCTGCCGATGCCTTTCCCACTGCCGGGGCGGCCGCAGCGACCGTATCGCCCGTGCTCCCAGTGACCTTCGCAGTGCTGCTGCCCGGCATTGCCAGGTAAACCCCGACTGCGACCAGCGACAGCGCTGCCACTCCGCCGAAGATGGCGATCGGGCCGATCTTCTTGCGCGCCGCCTCGGCCTCCAGCCGGGTGACGCGCGTCATTGGCGTCACGATCCTGGAAGGCTCGGCCACCGGCATCTGCACGACTTTGCCACCGTTGGCCCCCGTGATGGCGCCAAGCCACTGGTAGGCAGTCTGCATCCGTTCCTTGGGAAGAACCGACATCGCCTTGTCAATCGCGGCAAGGAACGCCGCGTCATAAGCATCGAAGCGCCCGACCAGCGGAACGCAGGGATCCGCCGAGTTCGACGCCATGGCCGCAAGGCGGGCCTGGCTGTTCGCCGGGGCTTCCCCGGTGATCACGTGGTAGAAGCTCGCCGCAAGTGAATAGAGATCGCTCCACGGACCCTGGTCGCCGCCGCCGCTCAGGTAAAGCTCTTGCGGCGAATAGCCATCCTTGACGACGTGCAGGGTCGAGGCAGCAGCTTCCGTGCTACGGTCCTGATCGCGGGCTGCACCAAAGTCGATCAGGATCGGGTTGCGCTTGGAATCGATCAGAATGTTGTCTGGCGAGATATCGCGGTGCAGCAATCCCTTTTCATGGACGGCGCCAACGGCATCCAGCAGTTTCAGAAGGGTCGACCGCACGCCAGCGGGCGTCAGTCCCAACGAGGAATGCCCCATGACCTCCAGCAGATCATGACCTTCGACATAATCCAGCGCCATGTAGGCGGTTTCGTTTTCCTTGAAGACCTGATGAACCTTCACGATGTTCGGGTGGCTCATCTTGGCCAGAGTGTGCGCCTCGACGACGAACTTCTCGACCAGGCTTGAAACGTTGGACACGTAGATGCGCGAGCGCGCACGAACAGCCCGCGATGCCCGGGTACAGATGCCGCTCGGGAAGCACTCCTTGATCACCACCCGTCGGCCGAAGGTATCCGTAGCGAGATAGGTGATCCCGAAGCCACCGGTCTTGAGGTGCTCGACGATGGTGTACGCACCGCTCGCGAGCTTCGTTCCGGGCGGAAGCTCATCGTTGGTCAGTTCCGATCCGTCAGCCAGTTCGCTACGCTCAGGATTGTTCATGCCGGATCTCGTTTCCACACGCGTTCAGTTTCATTTTTCAGCAGATGCTGCGTAAAATGCTTAGGTGATAACAGTTTGGTAACAATCTGGCAGAAATTGGCTCGTTTAGGGAAAAAGCGCCTTGCGGAAGGAAGTTGCACTACCGGCGATTGAGTCGATAATTTTTCCCGCAACATGAGATTGATTCGCGTGATTCGAGCGGTTTTCCCGCTGGACCACACATCGCCCTTCTCCCCTCTGTCTCGACGGTGCCGCCACTGGCCTGACAACCAGATTGAGGGGCGTAGCCCTCTTCGCGGACGGGTGTGCGTCGGTGGCGCAAATGGGCTGGGCGCAGGGCCACGGTGAAAAAAGGGGGCCGCAAGCGCGGCCCCCGGCAGAGTTCCTTGGCACCCGTGCGTCAGGTGTCGAGCAGATACGCCCGCTCGCCGTGCGCAGAAAGGTCGAGACCCTGCATCTCTTCCTCCGGGCTGACCCGCATCGGGATGATGCCGCGCAACAACTGTGCGATCACATAGGTCATCAGCACCGTCCACCCCATGCAGATCGCCAGCGAGCCAAGCTGGGCCGCGACTGGCGCTGCACCCAGAACCGCCAGCAGGATCACCCCGAGGCTGCCGCCCACGCCGTGCACCGCGAAGACATCCAGCGAGTCGTCGATCTTCAGACGCGTCCGGATCAGCATTTGCGCCTCCAGGCAGATGACCCCGGCAAGGCCGCCACTGATCATCGCAGCCACGGGGTGAATGAACCCCGCCGTCGGCGTCGCAGTCGCAAGCCCGGCGACCAGGCCCGAGACCATGCCGACCATCGTGATCTTGCCGGTCCGGACCCCCTCCCAGATACACCAGGACACCGCTCCGGCGACAGCAGCGACATGCGTGACCGCCATCGCACTGGCCGCGGCCCCGTTCGAGGCCAGCGCAGATCCGCCGTTGAAGCCGAACCAGCCAACCCACAGCATCCCGGCGCCGATCAGCACATATCCAGGATTGTGCGGCACCTGCGACGTGTCGATCCGCTTGCCGATCATCAGCGCCATCACCAGCGCCGCAACCCCTGCGGTCATGTGCACAACGATGCCGCCCGCAAAGTCGCGGACCCCGACGTCACCGAAAATCCCGCCGTCGCCCAGGAAACCGCCGCCCCAGACCCAATACGCGACCGGACAGAAGACCAGCAGCATCCAGAGGGCCGAAAAGACCAGCACGAAGACAAACCGAACCCGTTCGACGAATGCACCAATGATCAGTGCAGGCGTGATGATCGCGAAGGTCATCTGGAACAGGAAGAACAGGTTCTCCGGGATTGTTCCGCGCAAGGTATCCGGCCCGATCCCCGCCAGGAAGATCTTGCCCATACCGCCCCACACCGCGTTTCCGTCGCCAAAGGCGATCGAGTAGCCCACGGCAAACCACAGCAACGACACCACGAAGGTAATCGCGAAACACTGCAGAAAGACCGACAGCACATTCGAGGCCCGGACCAATCCGCCGTAAAACAATGCAAGCCCGGGAAGCGTCATGAACAGCACCAACGCTGTCGAGGTCATCAACCAGGCAGTATCTCCACCGACCATTTTCGTCTCTCCAACAAGCCAATACCTGCGGCATGTCTCTGCCGCTCGGGTCCCCAGATCATCCGGGCGCCAAGCCCGGCCGTCGATCATTGCGCAACCGGCAACAAAGTGTCGGGGTAAAAGCGTTAACTGATGACCAATTCAAGGCGCCTTTGCGGCATGTAGCCCTGCTGGCTCCTGATCGTGCACCTCGATCAAAACGCGGCGTCCTATCGCCCAAACCTGTCGCATTTGCTCTGTTCCCAGTGCCGTCGCTGCGGTAACAGGCGGGCGAGAGCTTGTGCGGCCCCCCCGGGGCCAGAAACGAAGGAGTTGCGGCCATGAAGGTTTTGGTCCCGGTCAAGCGGGTGATCGACTACAACGTGAAGGTTCGGGTGAAGGCGGACGGGTCGGGTGTTGACCTTGCGAACGTCAAGATGTCGATGAACCCCTTCGACGAGATCGCCGTGGAAGAGGCGATCCGCCTGAAGGAGAAGGGCATCGCGACCGAAGTCGTCGTCGTCTCCATCGGCGTGAAGCAGTCCCAGGAAACCCTGCGCAACGCGCTGGCGATGGGCGCGGACCGGGCAATCCTGATCGAAGCCACTGACAACGTGCACACCGACATCGAGCCCTTGGCCGTGGCGAAACTGCTGGCTGCCGTCGTGAAGGAAGAGGCCCCGGGCCTCGTCCTCTGCGGCAAGCAGGCCATCGACAATGACATGAACGCGACGGGCCAGATGCTGGCTGCCCTTCTGGGCTGGTCGCAGGCGACCTTCGCCTCGGAAGTCGCCATCGAGGGTGATCACGCCAAGGTCACGCGGGAAGTGGACGGGGGCTTGCAGACGATCACCGTCAAGATGCCGACGATCATCACCGTCGACCTGCGCCTGAACGAGCCGCGCTATGCCTCGCTGCCGAACATCATGAAGGCCAAGGCCAAGCCGCTGGCCGCTAAGACCCCCGCCGACTACGGCGTGGATGTGACACCTCGTCTGTCGGTCGTGAAGACCGTGGAGCCGGCGGGCCGCAAGGCGGGCGTCAAGGTCGCATCCGTGGCCGAGCTGATTGCGAAACTCAAAGACGAAGCGGGGGTGCTCTGATGGCCGTTCTTCTTCTGGCAGATGTGGTCGAAGGTAAGCTTGCGACCGACCAGGTGGCAAAGACCCTGACGGCGGTCAAAAGCCTCGGCCCGGTGACGGTGCTGGTAGCGGGCACGGGCGGCGATGCTGCGGCAGCCGAGGCAGCGACGCTGGACGGCGTGGCCAAGGTCCTTTTTGCCGACGACCACGTCTACTGCCACGGCATGACCGAACCGACCGCCGCGCTGGTGGTGTCGTTGGCGGGTGACTACGAGCATATCGTGGCCGCCTCCGGTGCGCTGTCCAAATCCGTGCTGCCGCGTGTGGCGGCGATGCTGGACGTGATGGTGATCTCCGAGGTCCTGGCCGTCCATGACGCCGCGACCTTCGACCGACCGATCTACGCCGGGAACGCGATCCAGACCGTCAAGACCTCGGACGCGAAGAAGGTGATGACCATCCGCACCGCGACGTTCGACGCGGCTGGCAAGGGCGGCAACGCCCCGGTCGAAAAGGTCTCGGCTTCGGTCGACGGCTCGATGTCGGCCTGGGTCGAGGACAAGGTTGCCTCCTCGGATCGCCCCGAACTGACTTCGGCCGGGATCGTCGTCTCGGGCGGCCGTGGGGTTGGCTCTCAGGCCGACTTCGCGCTGATCGAAAAGCTGGCGGACAAGCTGAACGCCGCTGTCGGTGCCTCGCGCGCCGCCGTGGACTCGGGCTACGCGCCGAACGACTGGCAGGTCGGGCAAACCGGCAAGGTCGTGGCGCCGGATCTGTACGTCGCGGTCGGCATCTCGGGCGCGATCCAGCATCTGGCAGGGATGAAGGACTCCAAGGTCATCGTCGCGATCAACAAGGACGAAGAGGCGCCGATCTTCCAGGTGGCCGACTACGGCCTCGTCGCCGACCTCTTCACTGCCGTGCCGGAGCTGATCGAAAAGCTCTGACTGGACGACCCTGACAATCAAGCCTTCTAAACGGGGGTCACCGCAAGGTGGCCCCCGTTGCCGTTTCCATCATCCGCCGGACCAGGGGCGTCAGATGCAGGGCAATCTCGGCATGGGCCGTTTGCCCAGGAAGGCAGCGGGCC
>JBKDYO010000076.1:0-2748 GCA_046305855.1 Paracoccaceae bacterium | reverse complement strand
AGCTTCGGCAGGACCGGCATGATCAGGCCAAAGCCGACCATGTCCAGAAAGACCGTGATCAGAACGAAGGTCACCGCATGGCGGCTGACCGGCACAGGGGCGTCTGCGGCTTGGCTCATGGCGGCGACCCTATGGGTCGGGGCGGAAACTGTCAAAGGGCCGAGGGGCCGCATCCGCCTGTAGCCTCGACGGCCCTACACCCCCACCTCCGCCGCGTCGATCTCGGCGATCAATTCATCACAGCGTTCGGTCTGGTATTCCGAGCCCTCGACGAAAAAGGCGCGGGCGCGGCCCACATACTCCCGCGCTTCGACGATCAAGGCAGGATCGGGATCAAGCCGATACCGCGCGAGAGCCAGATCAGCGATGTTCCATTGCAGCACCGCCCATGCGAACGGGGCGTCGGGTCCAAAGCCTAAATCCTCGCAGGCGGCATAGCCAATGCGCGCCACTTTCAGTTTGGCCGCGTCGCGGGCGATTGCGCCCAGCCAACGTTGGGCCAATGCCAAGTTGCTTTGGGTCGCTTCCCAAGCAAGCGGGTCGATGCTCTTGTTCTCTAAAGCGAGGGCAGTCGTGAGTGCCCCTTCCGCCTCTCGCAGCTTGTCTTCATCTTCGGTCAATTCGCCCAGTGTTCGAAGGGAATCACCGAGGTTGTTCCAGCCAACTTTGATGCCAGTTGACTTGGTCTTCTCACCAACCCTCAAGGCAGCGCGGTGGGCGGCGACCGCTTGCGTCAAAAGCGTGGAGTCTTTCTGACGCTCTCCCATTTGGCCAAGAGCCGCCCCAAGTCCATCCTGATGGGCGGACCAATTCACGGGATCTTTCGATTTGCTCGTCATCTTTACGGCGGCATCAAAGGCTTGCCATGCCAACTTGAGTTGCTGATCGTCGCTGGATCTTTCCGCCAACCGAAGGTAACACCACCCAACAGTATGGAGCGCTGAAGCGGCCAACGGCTTCTTGTTCCTCACTCTCGCGTAGTTACCCTTCGACAAGACCAGAGCGACCTGTAAGGCAAACATATCCCCAGCTTTATCGCCTTCGTCTCTCCATTCATCAGCTTTGGCGTTCACCTTCCAAAACAGCTTTCCTTTCGGGAAATCAAGCAGGTGGCGCAAGATCCGTTCAGCCGCCAGATCCGGGCGGATGCGCAGGCGGTCCTGGTCGATCCGCTGGGTCAGCAAGGCCTGCGCCTGCTGCTCCATCCTGTCGCGCTCAGCCCTCTGGGTCTCGCGCATGCGCGCTTCTTCGGCGTCAAGCAGGGCGTCAGCCTTCTCCAAGGCGCCTTGGTTGTTCAGTTTGGCCACTTCGGCCATCACGGCGTTCAACTGGCTGCCGGTGTTGTCCGGCGGCATCTCACCGCGTTTGCGGATGTTCTCAGCCGCCTCCAGCGCTTGTCTCAGGGCGGTATAGGTGGTGTGCAGATCAAGGTAGTCCCCGCCCGCAAATTCAAAGGCCAGGGTCTTGAGCAAGCTCTCGGCGATTGGCGGGACAGAAGGGTCTTTTAGCGCCTTGGCCTCCAGCCTCTCGGCGGTCTCTTCGCGCTGCCGGGTTTCCTCGGCAGTGGGTGGCACCACGGTGACCGGTATCGCGGCACCGCTCTTGAAGCAGTCGATCCAGCGTTTGTCCAAGTCCAGCGCCGCAACAAGGCGAGAGACGGTAATGGGGTTCAGACCCGCGCGCCTGGCATTTTCGATACCGGACAGATGCGACTTGTCGATGCCACCCTGCATCTTTTCGTCAAGGTCTGGCTGGGACCATCCCTTTTCGATTCGGGCGTCGCTTACGGCTTTGCCAAAGGCAATCAGGACGGCTCGTTCAACCTTAGCCAACTTTCATCAATCCCATCCAACCAAAGCCAACAAGCCCATCCCACCAACGCCAACTTCGTTCATCTCCTCAACTGGCGCCTTCAGGCCCAAATTACTCCTGTCCGGACAACACCTTAACCCAGGTGGGGCCTCACCGCATTACAGGAGATTACCCTATGATGTGGTATCTGCAACGTGTGATTGAATGGGCTGGCATGATGCTGGCGCAGGATATGGTTCTGAACGCGATCTTCGCGTGTTTGGCGCTGGGGGCGGCTTTCCGTCGCTCGCAGCGTGTCTGTGCTGTGCTGACGGCGCTGGTCTATCTGATGCTGATGCGGTCCTAAGCGATGGCGGGGGGCGGGGCTTTGTCCTGCCCCCCGACCCTCGGGCAAGGCCCAGGCAAACCACGCCGCGAAGGTCCGCTTCGACCTCACCATGGGCATGCGAACCGGCTAGACCCTCGGGTCAGGACAACGGCGAAGGCCTGTGGCAGAAGGTCGTGAATGGTCTGCGGTCAGACGTTAACAGATGGTTACTGAAAAATAGCAAACCTTTGTCTTCATTGACTATTCTTGAAATGTCCACCGTGGACACTTATCCCAGAAGCCGCCCCGCCAACCCCGGCAGGTCCTCGAACCGGTCCAGGAGCGCCGCCGGATTGAACCGGCTCACCCCCGCCCCCTCCGGCCCGAAAGTGACCAGCGCGACCGGCACCCCCGCCGCCACCCCGGTCTTCGCATCCGTCTCGGTATCGCCCACCAGCATCGACCGGTTCACCAGCCCCCCGGCCCGCTCCACCGCCGCCCGATAGGGGGTCGGATCGGGCTTCCTCACCGGGAACGTATCTGCCCCGACCAGCGCCCCGAACGCGTCCCGCACCCCCAGCGCCTGCAGCAAAAGCTCCGCCAACCCCTCCGGCTTGTTCGTGCAGATC
>JBKDYO010000075.1:0-7099 GCA_046305855.1 Paracoccaceae bacterium | reverse complement strand
TACACCAGTTTCGAGGCCTTTCCGATGCCCGCCGCAGACATGGCGCGGGCGTTCCGGGCCTTCCCCGATCTTGCAGAAATCGCAGACCCGCTGCTGACCCAGTGGGCCGCTGGGGCGCGAACCCTGCACTTTCCGAACCTGACCGCCCGGATCATCATCGGCGACGCGCGCGAGACGCTAGCCGCCTCGGACTGTCGCGCGGATGCCTGGTTTCTGGACGGGTTCTCTCCCGCCAAGAACCCCGAGCTGTGGTCGCCCGACCTGATGCTGGAGGTCGCCCGCCACACCGCGCCCGGGGGCAGCTTTGCCACCTATACCGCTGCAGGCCATGTCAGGCGCGCGCTGGCCGAGGCCGGGTTCAGCGTCACCCGCGTCCCGGGCTTTGGCCGCAAGCGCCACATGACGGTCGGAGAGTTGTTGCCGTCAGAGCCCCAGCGCCCCTAGCCGCGCATCCAGCGCCGACCAGTCCTCGATCTGCAATCGCACGACGAAGGTCAGAACCTTTGTCCGCCACGCAGTTGACAGGCGGGCTGCGTCCTTTTCGGTGGTGACCAATTGCGCGCCCTTGGCGTCGGCCTCGGCCTCCAGCCGACGAAGGAGCGTCTCGGACAGGGTCGCATGATCGCTCAGGCTCTCGCCCCGGACCACATCGGCACCGGCGTTCTGAAGGCTTGCGAAAAAGCGGGACGGGTCGGCGATGCCGGCAAAGGCCAGAACCCGGGTTCCCTGCCAGTCCATGCCCATAGCCAATGGCTGCAGGGCCCCGCGCAGGCGAGGCACGCGAACGGCCTGGCCCCAATCGGTGTCGAAGCGCGACTGTGCGGCTTCGTCGCCGATGGTCAGGACCAGATCTGCGCGCGACAGGCCCCGCGTAACCGGCTCGCGCAGAGGTCCCGCCGGAATGCAGCGGCCATTGCCGAAGCCCCGGGCGGCATCGACGACCACAAGGCCAAGCGATGGCTTGACCGCCGGGCTTTGAAACCCGTCGTCCAAAAGAATGACCCGCGCGCCCGCAGATTCGGCGGCACGCACCCCTGCCGCGCGGTCCTTTGCCACCCAGACCGGCGTGAAGGCCGAGAGCAAAAGCGGCTCGTCACCTACATCCTCGGCCCGGTGACGGGCGTCGTCGACCCGGACCGGACCGGCAAGGCGCCCCCCATAACCCCGGCTGACCACGTGCACGGCATGGCCCCGCGCCAGAAGACGTTCGGTCAGGGCGATCACTGTGGGCGTCTTGCCCGCGCCGCCTGCGGTCAGGTTGCCGATGCAGATCACCGGCACATCCGCGTTATAGCCACGCGACTTCAGCCGATGCGCCGTGCCCGCCGCATAAATCCAGCCGAGCGGCGCAAGAAGGCGCGGCAAGAGGCCCGGGCTGTTCTTCGGGGCGAACCAGAAGCCGGGCGCACGCGGCATCACGCTTCGCCGTCCATGATGGCGCGAATGCGCTGCAAGACGATGTCGGTGACCTCAGCCCCGTCGCTGGCCACGGCCCAAGCCGCCTGTGCCAGCCGCGCGGCGCGGTCTGGGGACAGAAGGTCGCTCAGCGCCTCGCCCAGATCAGTGGTCGAGGCCACGGCCCGCGTCGCCCGCGCAGCCCCGAGACGCCCGAAGACCGGCCCGGACTGCCCCGTCTTCGGCCCGTGCAGGATCGCCGAACCCAAGACCGCCGCCTCCATCGGGTTGCGGACCGGGCCCTTGCCCGTCAGCGTGCCGCCCAGAAAGGTCACGGGCGCAAGCCGATACCAAAGACCGTACTCCGCCGGATTGTCGACCAGGAAGATTTCGACATCGGCTTCGGGCTCTTCCTCGCGCGACCTTTCGGCGACCACCCAGTCCCCGGCTTCGTGCAGGGCCTGCGCCAGAGGGGCAGCACGAGCGGGGTGTTCGGGCATCAGGATCAGAAGAAGCCGGTGCGAATGCTGAAGCGCCATGCGATGCGCCTGCAGGACTGCTGCTTCCTCGGCCTCGGTCACGCCGGCCGCAAACCAGACAGGACGGGCGGCCAGAAGCTGCGACAGGGCGGTCCGCTCGGCCTCGCTGGCGGGAAGCACTGCGCTTTCCTCTTCCATCCGGCCGGTCACCGCGACTGCGGAAAGCCCGGCACCCCCCTTGCGAAAGGCGCGGGCGGCCGCCTCGTCCACCGCCATGATCAACTGGAATCGCGCGAGCGCCGAGCGCATCAGCCCAGGATACCAGCCGTCCCGTTCGTGCAGAAAGGCCGGAGCCTTGCCGTTCACCACCAGCATCGGGATCTTGCGGTCGGCGGCCTCGTGCATGACGGCAGGTCGCAACTGGCCGCCGGCGAAGATGGCGATCTCGGGACGCCAATGGTCAAGGAAGGCGCGCGCATCGACCGGATTGTCCGGCGCAGGCGGTTGCATCACCACGCCGTCAAGGTCCGGCCCGGTCACAGGCGCGGTCAGGAGAACGGGCAGGCCGTCTTCCTCGACCAGCCGCCGCGCAAGCGCGCGCATCGGGCTGACCAGCCCCTCGCCCGGCGCATGCAGCCAGACCAGTCGGCCAAGGGGCCTGGCCGGCCGGACCGACGGCTCGGCGGGCTCGCGCCGCTGGCCCAGATTGTACAGCGTCAGGCCAAGCGAAGCCGCCATGGATCAGTGACCCAGCTCCTCGGTGGCCGAACCGGGTTTGGCCTCGTCGCGCAGGCGGTGGATATGGGCGATGAAATAGCGCATGTGGGCATTGTCCACTGTGCGCTGCGCCTCGCCCTTCCAGGCCTTGAAGGCGGATTCGTAGTTCGGAAACATGCCGACGATGTGGATCTGGCCGACATCGCGGAAGACGTTTGTCTGGGGGTCCACCAGTTCGCCACCAAAGACGAGATGCAGGCGCTGGGTCATGATCGGCTCCGTAAGGTCTAGGGCGCGGCGACCCTATCCGCTTCCCGCGCCGGGGGGAAGTCGGGGGAAGACCGGCACAGGGTCTTGCGCGCGAGGGCATCAGGGGTCACATTCCCGGCAGCGCATGTCGTGCGACCTTGCTTTGGAGGATTAGTCTTGAGCCTTGATTTCCTTGTCGGCTGGCCGGGGGTCTACCTCGCCATTGCCCTCTTCATCATCCTTTGCATCTTTCTGGGCGTGCGGATCGTGCCGCAGTCGGAAAAGCATGTGGTCGAACGCTTCGGCAGGTTACGCGCCGTCCTTGGGCCGGGGATCAACTTCGTCGTGCCCTTCCTGGACCGGATCGCGCACAAGGTTTCGGTGCTGGAACGCCAGCTGCCGACCGCCAGCCAGGACGCCATCACTGCCGACAACGTGCTGGTGAAGGTTGAAACCAGCGTGTTCTATCGGGTGACCGAACCGGAAAAGACCGTCTACCGGATCCGGGACGTGGACGGTGCGATTGCAACCACGGTCGCCGGCATCGTGCGAAGCGAGATCGGCAAGCTGGAGCTGGACCAGGTCCAGTCCAACCGCGCCCAACTGATCGAGCGGGTGCGTGAGCAGGTGACGGCCATGGTCGACGACTGGGGGGTCGAAGTGACCCGGGCCGAGATCCTGGACGTGAACCTTGACGAACAGACCCGCGCGGCGATGCTGCAGCAGCTGAACGCCGAACGCGCCCGCCGGGCGCAGGTGATGGAGGCCGAGGGCAAGAAGCGGGCGGTCGAACTGGGCGCGGACGCTGATCTGTATGCCGCCGAGCAGGCCGCCAAGGCGCGCCGTGTGACCGCGGATGCCGAGGCCTATGCGACGGGCGTCATCGCCGGGGCGATCAAGGAAAACGGGCTGGAAGCCGCCCAGTTCCAGGTCGCGCTGAAGCAGGTCGAGGCGCTGCAGGCGGTGGCCGTGGGTCAGGGCAAGCAGACCATCCTGATCCCGGCAAACGCGCTGGACGCCTTTGGCGACGCGTTCAAGATGCTGAAGGGTCGGGGAGGCTGAGATGCTGGCAACGCTGATCGGAACCTGGTGGGCCTGGGTGATCCTTGGCTTCGCGCTGGGTGTGCTGGAAGTGCTGGTCCCGGGCTTCATCTTCCTTGGTTTTGCCATCGGGGCCGTGGTGACGGGGATTCTGGTCGGGTTCGGCGTTCCTGCCGGGCTGCCCGCGCTGATCCTGATCTTTGCGGTGGTCTCGGTCATCGCCTGGCTGGTGCTGCGCCGGGTGGTGGGCGTGCGTGAGGGTCAGGTGAAGGTCTGGGACCGCGATATCAACGACCAGCGGTAGGTGGACTTCACCGGGGCCAAGGCGGCGTTCTTTTGCGGGTCCGCCGTGCTGGTCTATCTGCGGGACGAAAAGCCCGGGCTGCGCTGGCCCGGTCTCTGGGACCTGCCGGGCGGTGGACGCGAGGGGGCGGAGAGCCCCGAGGACTGCCTTCTGCGCGAGCTTTGGGAGGAGTTCGGGCTGGACCTGTCCCCGGACCGGCTGGTCTGGCGGCGGGTTTTCCCATCCATGGTCGCCGCGGGGCGGGAGTCAGTCTTCTTCGGGGGCTGGCTGTCGGTCGACGAAGTCACCCGTGTGAAGTTCGGGGACGAGGGGCAAGGCTGGGAGTTGATGCCGGTCGAGGGGTTCCTGGGGCACAAGCTGGGGGTCCCGGAGATGCAGCGGCGGGCGGGGATCGTGTGGTCAGAATTGCGTGGTGTCCACGGTGGACAGGACGAGTTAACCCTTTAATTTCAATGGGTAGACTATTTTCATTTACCGAACGGTAACGCTTGTGAAGGAGTTGGTGCGCTGTGGCGCACCCTACGAGCGACGGATCGTGTCGCCCGGCTCCAGCGTCGGGAACAACTCTTCGACCTGCGATGCCTCTGGCGCTTCGGCGATGATCCGTGCGGCCTTCTTGCCGATTTCCAGTCGGCAGGCGTCCATCGTGGCGAGCTTTCGTGGCAGGCCGTCGAGGAGTTCGACCCCGTTGAACCCGGCCAACCCGATGCGGCCGGGGACGTCGAGGCCTTGGGCGAGGCAGTAGAGGAGGCCCCCTGCCCCGATCATGTCGTTGGAATAATAGAGGAAATCGACGTCCGGCGTGCGGTTCAGCACGGCGGCGGTCATCTCGCGGCCTTTCAGAAGCGCCGAGCCACCGGAGTAGTATTCGCGGTCGACGAGGGTCAAGCCCGCCTTGGCGAGCGCCTCTTCAAAGCCCTCCAGCCGCTTCTTGGCGCGGAAGTCGTTCGGCATCTGCGTGCCAAGGAAAGCGATCTTGCGGTACCCGGCGGCAATGATTTCCTCGGCCATCTGACGCCCGGCGCGGCGGTGGGAAATACCGACGGCGTGGTTGATGGGATCGCCGTCGATGTCCATGATCTCGACGATAGGGATACCCGCACGGCCCAGCATGGCGCGGGCGGCGGTGGAATGTTCGAGACCTGCGATGATCATCCCCGACGGGCGCCAGGACAGCATCTCGTAAATCACCGATTCTTCGCGGTCGGGCAGGTAGTTGGTCACACCGACCACGGGTTGCAGGCCGGTTCCCTCCAGCACCTCGGAGATGCCGGTCATCACTTCGGGGAAGACCATGTTGGACAGGGACGGAATCACCACGCCGACCAGGTTCACCCTTTGCGAGGCGAGCGCCCCGGCGATCTTGTTCGGGACGTAGCCAAGGGCGCGGGCGGCCTCGAGCACCTTCTCGCGCGTCGGGCCGGACACGTCGCCCCGGTTGCGCAGGACCCGGCTGACCGTCATTTCGGAGACGCCCGAGGCTTCGGACACATCACGGAGAGTAAGGGTATGGCGCGGGTCGGGCGTAGGCTTGGTCAAGGCACTGATCCGGTAACTGCGGTATCCCTTGTTAGCGCCAAAGAGAAGGCTTGTCCAAGGCGGTTTCACCTGCTAGTGTTACCGCTAACAGCCAACTTGTGCTGGCCATATCCTGCGTATCCTGCAAGCTCTCAAACTGGATGCGACGGACCAAGGGGGAGGTAGTGGGCCAAAACTTGCCTCCCCTTTTCATTTCCAGCAGTTGAATTGTGGTGCGTTTCGTCGCATGACGACAGCGTGGCCCCGTAGCTCAGGGGATAGAGCGGCCGCCTCCTAAGCGGCAGGTCGATGGTTCGAATCCATCCGGGGTCACCATCGTGACGCTTCCTTCCTTAAAATCAATCGGATAGGCTTGTTCCCAGGGGTTTCCTGGGGGCGGGATCATGCGGCGGATTGCGGTTCTGGACATCGGCAAGACCAACGCCAAAGTGCTGGTCGTGGACCTGGCCACGGGGGCCGAGGAGGTGCTGGCGCGGACGCCGAATGTGGTCGTGCGGGACGGTCCTTATCCGCATCATGACATCGACATGCTGTGGCAGTTCGCGCTGGACGGGCTGAAGCTGGCGGCGGCGCGCGGGGTCGATGCGGTGTCGATCACAACGCATGGCGCGGCCTGCGTGGTGGTGGATGAGGCGGGGGCCTTGGCGCTGCCGATGCTGGATTATGAGCATGTGGGGCCGGACAGTATGGCCGCCGCGTATGACGCGGTGCGGCCGGGGTTTGCCGAGACGGGGTCGCCTCGGTTGCCGGTTGGCCTGAACGTCGGCGCGCAGGTGTTCTGGCTGTCGCGGGCTTTTCCGGCGCAGTTTGCGCGGGTGCGCCATGTGCTGATGCTGGCGCAGTACTGGTCGTTCCGGCTGTCCGGCGTGGCGGCCAGCGAGGCGACGTCTTTGGGCTGTCATACCGATCTGTGGAACCCGTGGGAGGGGCGGCTTTCTTCGCTGGTATCGCGGATGGGGTGGGAGGGGTTATTCCCCCCGGTCCGCAAGGCGGCGGATGTGCTGGGGCCAGTGCTGCCTTCGGTTGCCGAAGCGACCGGGCTACCGGTGGGGACTCGGGTCCTGTGCGGAATCCATGATTCCAATGCCTCACTGGTGCCGCACCTGGCGGAGGCTCCGTGTGGAGTGCTTTCGACGGGGACCTGGATGATCGTCATGGCCTTGGGCGGGCGGGTGGTGGAACTGGATGCGGCGCGGGATGTGCTGGTGAATGTGAACGCTTTGGGCCAGCCGGTTCCGACAGCGCGGTTCATGGGCGGGCGCGAGATGGACGAGATCATGGGCGGGCGGATCGTGGAGCCCTCGCCGGAGGATCTTCGCACGGTGCTGGAAGGCCGGGTGATGGCGATGCCGTCGCTGCATCCCGACACGGGGCC
>JBKDYO010000074.1:0-4299 GCA_046305855.1 Paracoccaceae bacterium | reverse complement strand
GAAGGACGGCTACAACTTCGACGTCGACCGCGACGCAGCACTCCACGCCTACAACCGGCACATGGTCAGCTACCTGCGGACCTACGAACGGATGGGCCTGACCGCGATCCCGATGCGCGCGGCCTCGGGTCCCATCGGCGGGGACAACACGCATGAATTCCTGGTGCTGGCGCAGACCGGCGAATCAGAGGTCTTCTACGACGACCGCGTTACCGCGCTGAAGCTTGGCCAGCGCGACATCGACTATGACGACCGCACTCAGGTGGCCGACGTCTGCAAGGAGTTCACGACCCTTTACGCCCGCACCGACGAGACGCACGATCAGGCGGTCTTCGATCAGGTTCCGGAAGCCCACCGCAAGGTTGGCCGGGGCATCGAGGTCGGGCAGATCTTCTACTTCGGAACCAAGTATTCGGCGTCGATGGGGGCCGAGGTGACGACTGCTGAAGGGTCCAAGGTTCCGGTCGAGATGGGGTCGCACGGGATCGGCGTCAGCCGTCTTCTGGGCGCGATCATCGAGGCCTCCCATGACGACAAGGGGATTATCTGGCCCGAGGGCGTGACGCCCTTCCCGGTCGGCATCGTGAACCTCAAGCAGGGCGACAGTGCTGCAGATGCCGCCTGTGAAGGCCTCTACAAGGCCCTCGCCGCCAAGGGGCCTGAGGCACTGTACGACGACCGCGACGAGCGCGCCGGGGCGAAGTTTGCAACGATGGACCTGATCGGCCTGCCCTGGCGGATCACCGTCGGCCCGCGGGGTCTGGCGAACGGGGTTGTTGAACTGACCTCGAGGCGGACCGGCGAGAGCGAAGAGGTCTCGCCCGAAGCTGCCGTCGACCGCATCGCCCAGATCTACGCCGGACGCTGATCCAGCGGGTTGTGGCCGTTGCGGCCACGACCCGAACACCCCCTCGGGTTTCTGCTGACCGCCGCACCTCCGCCCGCTATGCTGCACCGGAACGGAGGCCATCATGTCGAAGCTTGTCGTCCGGTGCTTTTCCATCTCGATCGACGGGTTCGGCGCGGGGCCGGAGCAGTCGCTGGCCGATCCGCTCGGCAAGGGCGGCATGGCGCTGCACAACTGGGTGTTCAAGACCAAGTCCTTCCAGGCGAAGCACGGCGCGGGCGGAGGCGAAGCGGACAGCGTGGACGAAAGCTTTGCGGCGCAGGGCTTCCACAACATCGGCGCCTGGGTCCTTGGCCGCAACATGTTCGGCCCGGTACGTGGGCCCTGGCCGGATGAGGGCTGGAAAGGCTGGTGGGGGGACGAGCCGCCCTATCACTGCCCGGTCTTCGTCCTGACCAACTACCATCGGCCCGATCTGGTGATGGCCGGGGGCACGACCTTTCATTTCGTCACCGATGGGCTGGAGGCTGCGCTGTCCCGCGCCAAGGTGGCTGCCAATGGCAAGGATGTGCGCTTAGGCGGCGGGGTCGCGACCCTGCGCGAAGCTTTCCGGGGCCGACACGTCGATGAGGCGCATCTCGCCATCTCGCCCGTCCTCCTTGGCCAGGGTGAGTCACTGTTCGCGGACCTCGACCTTGCGGCCCTTGGCTACCGCGTCACCCGCCAGGTCGCGGGCGAGGGGGCCAATCATATCGTCATCGCACGGGACTGATCCGGCCCAAGGCCCTTGACCTTTCCGACCCTACGGTCACCTTCACCCCCGACACCCACATTCAGGAGGCCATCATGGACTATCGTCGTCTCGGCAAATCGGGACTGAAGGTCTCGGAGTTCTCCTTCGGCTCTTGGGTGACCTTCGCAAAACAGGTGGATGTCCAGCCCGCCAAGCAGTTGCTCACCGCCGCCTATGACGTCGGGATCAACTTCTTCGACAATGCCGAAGGCTATGAGGCCGGCAAGTCCGAGCTGGTCATGGGCCAGGCGATCCAGGAGCTGGGGTGGAGCCGGGACAGCTATGTCGTCTCGTCCAAGGTGTTCTGGGGCGGGGAGAAGCCCACTCAGCGCGGCCTTTCGGCCAAGCATGTGACCGAGGCGGCCCATGCCGCGCTGAAGCGGCTGCGGGTGGACCATCTGGACCTCTACTTCTGCCACCGCCCCGACATCGACACTCCGATCGAGGAAACCGTGCGGGCGATGCACAACCTGATCGTGCAGGGGAAGGTCCTGTACTGGGGGACCTCGGAATGGTCCGGCCAGCAGATCACCGAGGCGCATCTGGTGGCGCGGCGCGATGGCCTCACCCCGCCGACGATGGAGCAACCGCAGTACAATCTTTTCGAGCGGGAGAAGGTCGAACGCGACTATGCGCCGGTCTATGACACCTTCGGGCTGGGCACGACGATCTGGTCGCCGCTGGCCTCGGGCCTCCTCACCGGCAAGTACAACGACGGCATCCCGCAGGATAGCCGGGCGGCGCTGCCGGGCTACGAATGGCTCCGCGACATCATTGCCGGGCCGAAGGGTCGGCGGCGGGTCGAGCAGGTGAAGGCGCTGGCCAAAATCGCCGATGGCGCGGGGATGCCGATCCACCACCTGGCGCTTCTCTGGTGCCTGGCAAACCCGCGGGTATCGACGGTGATCCTCGGCGCATCGCGGCTGGAGCAGCTGCACGACAACCTCAAGGCGCTGGACCACAAGGCGAAGCTGACGCCGGACGTCATGGCGGCCATCGAAGAGGTGGTCCAGAACAAGCCCGAAGCGCCCCAGCGTTTCTGAGACTTACATCGTCACCACCAGATTGCCGGGCTTGTGGAAGCTTTCGGCAATCGCATGCGCGCGGGCAAGCTGATCAAAGGGCAGGACCGGGCCGACGACCGGGGTGTATCCGCCCGCCTGATGCAGCGCGGCAAGGCGCTGCATCGCTGGCAGGTCGTCCTTGTTGGTGCCGACGAGGATGCGCCGCCCATCACGCCGCGGACGCAGCACAGCGCCCAGCATTTGCGGCAAGTCGGCGGTGATAAGGATCAACCGTCCCCCCGGGGCAAGCAAGGGGCGCGCCCTGGCCCAGCCCAGCGTGCCCATCACGTCCACGATCACGTCAAAGGGGCCGGGCGGAGGGCCCTTGCGATAGTCCGTGACCGTCTCGGCGCCAAGACTGCGGGCCAGCGCGTGATTGGCAGGCGACGCCGTCGCGCTGATCTGGGCGTTCAGGTGCCGTCCGATCTGCATGGCTGCCCCACCCACCGCGCCGGTTGCGCCGGCGACCAGCAGGCGTTCTCCGGGTGCCAGCTGGGCGCGGTCGATCAGGAACTCGGCCGCCGTCAGCCCGCCGAAGAAGAAGGCGGCCCCGGTCTCGAAGCTCAGGCCTTCGGGCAGGGGCAGAAGGCGGCCGCTGGCCGTGATCACCAGATAATCCCGGTGCGCGCCGCCCTTGAAGCCCGTCAGGCCAAAGACCCGCTGCCCGACGCTGAACGCGGTGACGCCTTGGCCCAGAGCCGCCACTTCGCCCGCAAAGGCCCAGCCGGGGGCGACGCGCGGACGGCGCAGGCCGATGGCCAGCCGCAGCATCAGCCCCAGCCCGCGTGGGACCTTGCCTGACCGAAGCCGTGCATCCCCTGCCGTGACGGGCGCGGCGCGGACCTTCACCAGCACCTCTCCTGCAGCGGGCCTGGGGATCGGAGCATCGTGGAAGGCGATGGTTTCGGGGCCGCCATAGGCGGTGTAGCTCGCGATCTTCATGCGGGAACTCCAGGCGTTTGGGCAGAAATGCGGCGGATCACCACCTCGCCCAAGACGATGGCGATGACCCAGGACGCGACGAAGAGGATGTCGGAGGCAAGCCCCATCGGCGGCTGGCCGGTGACGAGATAGATCGGGAAGAAGACCAACCCGACAGTCCCAAGCCCCATGCCGACCGCATAGGCGCGGATCATCCACGCCCGGTGGCGCAGGATGTCCCGGTCCCGGATCGCAGCCATGGCCAGGGCAAGCGCGATCAGAAGGGCCAGGCCAAACAGCCCGCGGGCGATGTCGGCGGGTGGAGTTCGGACCGACGTCACCTGCGCCAGCAGCGACAGGCCCGAGAGGCCAAGGATCGCCCCCGAAAGGACGAAGATCCGGCCGGTCACGCGGTGCAGCGCGCCAAAGCGGTGGCGGAGGGCCCGGGTGAACTGAACGGGGCCGGTAATCCCGAAGGTCGCTCCGGCCAGAACATGGGCAAACCAGGCGATGGGGGCAACGGCCAGACGGGCGCTGTCTTGCGCGTAGGTGCCGGACGGGATCTGGACCACTTGCACCAGCGCCGTCAGGACCGGGATGGCAGTGAAGACGGCCAGAACCAGAACAAGCGGGATCGGCCGCGACAAAAGGCGGAACATGGGGAACTCCGAAAA
>JBKDYO010000073.1:0-5560 GCA_046305855.1 Paracoccaceae bacterium | reverse complement strand
GCCCGGAACGGCCCGCCCCCGGTCAGCGTGTCGACGATGCCGAAGCTGTCGGTGAAGCTGTCGGTGATGTTGATGACGAGGAGGAAGAAGAACGTCGGGGTGAGAAGCGGCAGTTGCAGATCCATCATGCGGCGTAGGGGGCGGGCACCGTCCATCGCGGCGGCCTCGGTCAGGCTGCGGGGGATTGATTGCAGGGCGGCGAGGAAGAACACGAAGCTGTAGGCCACCTGCTTCCAGGCGCCGGCGATGACAATGGCGGTCACCGCTTGCCAGGGGTATTTCGACAGGTCCCACCAGCCGGGGGCGATGGTGTTGATGTAGCTGAAAATGCCCGCGCCGGGGTTGAAGACGAACTGGAAGGCCAGACCCACGGCAGGTGCGGCCACGGCATAGGGCCAGATGATCGCAATGCGGTAGGCCTTGTAGCCTGCAAGTTGCCGATCCACGAAAACGGCCAGCGTCAGTGCCATGCCCATCGCCAGCACCGTCGTTGCCAGCGCATAGATCACCGACACCCGGACCGAGCCCCAGTAGTATGGATCAGACAGCACCTTGCGGAAGTTGTCGAACCCGACCCAGGTATTGCCGCCGCCCCAGGGCTGCTCCAGCGTGAAGGCCCAGTACAGCGCCTGCGCCGAAGGCCAGTAGAAGAACACGAAGATGATCAGAAGCTGCGGTGCCAGCAAGGCTGCGGCGATCCAGCTGAACTTGAAGTAGGCGCGGCGCATGGTCGTCCCCCGGGCAAAGAAAAGGGCGCGGCCGTGACAGCCGCGCCCCAAGATCAAGGCTTAGGGGAAGGACTTGCCCGCATAGGTCTGGGCAAAGCGCGCCAGCTGCTCGTTGCCGCGGGAAACGGCGGTGTCGAGCGCCTCTTTCATGGTCTTCTGACCGGCCAGGGCAGCCTCGATTTCCGCGGTCCATTCGGCGCGGATCTGGATCATGCCGCCCAGACGGATGCCGCGGGTCAGCTCGGTCGGTTCGGTGTAGGTCAGCGACTTCATGGCGATGTCGCGGTTGATGAAGGGCTCTTTGGCGTAGAAGCCTTCCGCCAGAAGCGCCTCGTAGGTCGACTTCGTCACCGGGATATAGCCGGTGTTTTCCAGAAGGAACTGCTGTTCCGGCTTGGTCGCAAGGAAAGCGAGGTAGGCCGCGGCGGCCTTGTATTCGTCCTCGGTCTTGCCCGACAGAACCCACAGCGAGGCCCCACCGACGACGGTGTTGTGGCGCTCCACCCCTTCGTAGGTCGGGATGATCTGCACGTCCCAGCCGAAAGCCGGGGTCAGCTTGTGGATCGTGTTGTGGTCGGCGATCGACGAGAAGAAGACCGAGCATTCGCCCTCGACAAAGCTGTCGCGCGAGGTCTTGCCGGCAGCCTGCGTGCGCAGCATCGCATAGCCTTCGGTCATCCAACGCTGGATGTTCTCCATGTGCTTCACATGCAGCGTGGTGTTGAACAGAAGCTCGGTGTCCAGCCCGTCGTAGCCGTTATTGTTCGAGGCGACCGGGATGTTGTGCGCCATCGAGAATTGCTCGAGGTCGATCCAGGACGACGGCGCGTAGGCGAGCGAGCAGTTCTGGCCGCTGGCTTTCAGCGCCTTGAACGCCTCTTCCATGCCTTCCCAGGTCACTGGCGCCTCGGTCAGGCCTGCCTTGGCGAATTGGTCTTTGTTGAAGTAGTAGACCGGGGTCGAAGAGTTCCAGGGCATCGAGAAGAATTCGCCTGACTTCGACGAATAATAGTTGGCGATGCCGGGGAAGTAGTCGGCCCAGTCGACGGTCACGCCGGTGTCGGCCATCAGCTTGGTCACCGGGTAGAACTCGCCCGACAGCATCAGATCCGCGGTGCCGGCGTCGAAGGACTGCAGCAGCGTCGGATGCTTTTGCGCGCGGAAGGCGGCGATGGTGTTCTGCACGGCCTTTTCATAGCCGTCCTGGCCGACGCAGACGGCCTCATACTCGGCCTGCGAGGCGTTGAACCGGTTGCAGGTCTCGGCCACGACGGCGCCGAGGTCGCCAGTCAGGCCGTACCAGTATTCGAACTTGATCTTTTCGGCGTAGGCCGAGCCCGCAGTGGCGGCAAGCACCAGCGCGGCGGTCGCAAGTTTCTGGGTCATCTTCCCTGTCTCCGTATGGATGGGCTGCTGCGAGTGCAGCGCGGCGTCCTTATGCGGGGATTCGATGACGGAAACGCGACAGTTCGTGAATTAAATATTTATAATCAATGATTTAAACATAAAGCAATCTGCCCCGCCGGACATGGTCCGGCGAGACAGGGTCGATGGGATGAGTGCCGCCCGGACCTAGTGGAACAGGCCCGGTGCCATCGTCAGGTGGCGTTCGCCATGGTCCTGGAAGTGGACCGTTATTCCGTCCTTGGATGCCAGCACGACGGCCATCTGCGCAGGCCCCTCCAGCTGCCGCTGCCCGCCCGGAACACCCGGGACATGCGGCGAAACCGAATAGTGCGACCCGGCCAGAGTGGTCATCGGAATGCCGCGCCAGACCGCTGTCGAAGGCAGGTGCACATGCCCGGCGATGACCTGCCGGACCTCCGGATGGCGCAGAACAACCGCCGCATAGTCCTCCGCGTTTTCAAGGATGATCTCGTCAACCGGCAGGGACAGCGGGTTGGCATGATGGTGCTGCACGATGATCACCGGGCGATCCCGCGCCTCGGCAAGACGATCGTCCAGCCAGTCCAGCCGCCCCTGGCACAGCCGTCCGCCGACCAATCCAGGCTCGGTCGTGTCCAACAGAACGATCCGGTGGCCACCCGCATCGATCACCTGCGAGACCCGGCCCTGCGGATCGTCTAGCTCCGGCCCGAAAACCGACAGGAAGGCCGAGCGGTCATCGTGGTTGCCCAGCGTGATATGCACCGGCATCGGCAGCGGAGCCAGAAGGTCGCGCAGATGGCGGTAGGCAGCAACCTCGCCCCGGTCGGCCAGGTCGCCGGCCAGAAGGACAAACCCCGCATCCGCGTGGTCCCGCAGGATGACCTCCACGGCCTCTGCCAGCCGGGCGCCAGTGTCCAGCCCGTTCACCGGCACGCCGGGCGGGCCAAGGTGCAGGTCCGACAGGACGACAAACTTCAGCGCGCTCATTCGGCGATGCCCAGCGATTTGAGGTAGTGCGCCGAAGGCAAGACGCCCGCCTTGTCGCGCAGTTCCAGGATCAGGCGCGGGTTGGCCCCCGCCTGCGCGATGGCCGAGAACACTGACTGCCACAGGATCGTGCCATGCCCGATTTGCCAGTGCCGGTCGGCGAACCCATCGGCGTCCTGCAGATGGACATGACCCAAACGCGACCCTGCGGCACGGATGTAGAAATCGACCGGCGGCGCGCCGGTCGAGACATGAGCGTAATGCGCGTGCCCGGTGTCGACCGACAGCTCCAGCGCCTGCCAGCCCAGCGCCTCGCACAACATGGCGCGGTCAGATGGCTCCACGTCCTCGATGTTCTCCAGAACGAAGGTCACGCCCATGTCCTCGGCCCGCTTCAGCGCGGCTCCCAGAGTGTCGCGGGTGGCCGAGAGAACCCGATCCGTGTCCGTGGGATAAAGGCCGCGATGGTTATAGCCCCAGGTGGTGAAGGGCGAATGGATCACGACATGGGTGCCGCTGACCGCCGCACAGACGTCGAGCGCCTGATCCATCCGGCGCGCAACGACCCGGCGCACTTCGGGATCGTAGGACGAGATCGTGAAGCCCCAGAAGGGCCCGTGGATCCCCCGGCGACCTTGGTGGCCGTCCAGAAGTCCGTTCACTTCGGCGGCAAGGCCCGACCAGTCGCCGTCGAGCACTTCGGCGTCGACGAAGTGCTGCAGTTCCAGATCGCGCGGGGCTTCGCGCAGCCAGTCGATGTGGTTGGGAAGGCTGGCGCGGTCCAGTGCTGCGCCAAGAAGCGGTAAAGTTGCCATGGTCGGGTTCCAATGTGAAAGGTCGCGGCAGCATGGTCTGCCTCCACGACACTCACATTGAGGTTTTGTTGCAATCTGACGACCGTCTTCCGTACCTTTGGAATCTGCCAAGACATTTCCAGCGGCAGCAGTGGAGCCTAGCGCAACGCTGGCCACACCGTTGCCGACGCGGCCAGCCACAGGATCAAGGCGCTGACGGACAGGGGCCCTCAGGCAGCCAGACGGGCCATCCTTTCGGCATCCGCAGACATGACCCTCGCCCGCGCCGGGCGGGACTTGCAGCGCTCGACCCAGTCGCGGATCAGGGGATCATCCGGGGTTGCCTCCGGGAAGAAGGCATAGGGGCCATGCAAAAGCAGGTCCGCCGCGGAATAGCGGTCGCCTGAAAGCCAGGGGCCCCGCTGCAAGGCCGCATGCAAGCGGGCCGCTGCAGCCTTGTGGTCGCGGAACGTCGCCTGCAGCCAGGGATGGGCTACACCCGCACCCTCGAAGATGACCACAGGCTCCAGCACGCCCTGATACCAGGTCAGCCAACCGACGAATGCCCCCCAGTCCGGCGAACCGACCTCCGGCGCCATCCCGGTGCCGGGGAATAGCGTCGTCAGGTGCAGCATGATCGCCCCGCGTTCGGTGATAAGCTGCCCCTCGTGCAACAGGGCGGGCACCTTGCCTTCCGGATGTGGATTCGCCGGGTCACGCTGGCCGGAACCGTCGACGCGGGGAATCGTGACTTCACGAATGTCGATCTGATCCGCGATGCCCATTTCCTCGATCAGGACCATGATCGACGATGACCGGCTTTGTGGGGAATGAAACAGGGTCAGCATGACAATCTCCTTTGCTTGCTCCTGCCTCCGGTTTACCCTTCTTCTCCTGTCAGATCCTGTCAGGATGCCATGCCAAAATCCGACCGCCTGTTCCGCCTGCTGTCTGCCTTCCGGTTGCTGCCCCAGCCGGTGACGGCCGCCCGTCTCGCCGAGGAGACCGGCGTCTCCGAGCGCACGATCTACCGCGATATCCAGTCATTGCGGGCGGCGGGGGCGCTGATCGACGGCGAAGCCGGGGCAGGCTATGCCCTGACCGAAGACCCGGCGCTTCCACCGCAGATGTTCTCAAGGCTGGAAGTCGAAGCGCTGGTTCTCGGTCTGGCCGAAGTCACCCAATCAGGTGATGCTATGCTGGCCAAGGCCGCTGTCGCAGCGCAGGCCAAGATCATCGCGACCCTGCCCGACCGCGTCCAGCGCCAGGCCATTCACGCCGTCAGCCGGTCTTACCGCTTTGAAAGACGCAGCCCGGCCCCGCCGCACCTGCAGCTTCTGCGCGAAGCTGCCTGGGACGAATGCGCCGTGGACTTGTCGTACCTTGACGCATCCGGTCATCAGACCGCCCGTCGGATCTGGCCGCTCGGCACCGTGTTCCTTGACCGAGAGGTGCAGGTCCTCGCCTTCTGTTGCCTGCGTCAGGACTTCCGCCGTTTCAAGGTCGCGCAGATGGCCGATGTCCGCTTGACCGACGAAAGCTTCCGCCCCCGCCGCGTGCCGCTGTTGCGCAGCTTCCTCGACCAGCTGCGGGGCGAGCGTCCAGTCGCCTCCCGCGCTTGAAAGCCGTCGAATCCGCGTGATACCGTCTGCCCGCACGCCC
>JBKDYO010000072.1:0-32192 GCA_046305855.1 Paracoccaceae bacterium | reverse complement strand
CCGACCCGGCAAAGCTGGCCCAGCTGTGCCTGCAGGCCCTCGAAGACGAGATCGCCTTCCAAGGAGCCGGCACCATCGCCGCCTTCATCATGGAGCCGATCCTCGGCGCAGGCGGCGTCATCCCCCCGCACCCGACCTTCTTGCCGGGGGTGGAGGCGATCTGCCGGAAACACGGCATCCTCCTCATCGCAGACGAGGTGATCACCGCCGTCGGCCGCACCGGTGCCTGGTCGGGAAGTCGGCTCTGGGGCGTGAAGCCTGACTTTTCCTGCACCGCAAAGGCGATCACCAACGGCTACTTCCCCTTCGGCGCGGTGATGATCGCCGAAAGCGTGGCCCAGGTGTTCGAGGCGGATGAGACCGGCAAAGCCGCCATCGGTCACGGCTACACCTACTCCGGCCACCCGGTCGGGGCCGCCGCTGCCATCGCCTGCCTCGCCGAGACGAAACGTCTGAATGTCCCCGTCAACGCCGCCGCGCGCGGCAAACAGCTTTGGGACGGGATCAATGCTCTGAAAGCCAAGTACCCGCAGATCGGCGATGTCCGGGGCGGCCACGGCCTTATGCTCGCTATCGAACTGGCCGGGCCGGACAAGGCCGCACCGCCCAAGGCGCAACCGGGGCAGGTGCAGGCAAAGGCCTACGAGGCAGGTGCCATGGTCCGCGTCTCAGGCCCGAACATCATCCTCTCGCCGCCGCTGATCATCACCGAGGCCGATGCGACCACCATCCTTGCCGCCCTCGACGCGGGCTTTGCAGGCCTCGCATGACCGACTTCGTCACCCTTCTGGGCACCAAGGGCGGCCCGGCGATCCGCACCGGCTCGCCGATGCCGACCTCGTCGCTCCTGTCGCTGGCGGGGCAATGGGCCGTCATCGACTGCGGGCTTGGCGTGACGAAAGCGATTGTGGATCAGGGGTTTGCGCTGAAAGACCTGTCCCTGATCTTCATCACGCATCTGCATTCCGACCACTATCTGGAGCTTGGCCCCCTGATCCACACGGCCTGGACCGCTGGCCTGAAGACCCCGGTTCGCGTCTGGGGCCCCGCGGGCCTTCAGCGCTATTGGCAGGGCTTTCTTCTGTCGATGGCCGAGGACATCGAAACCCGGATCGAAGACGAGGGGCGTCCCGACCTGGCCTCGCTGGTCAGCTTCCACACGGTTGCGGCCGACATTCCGATCACCGAAGGCAGCTGGAACGTGACTGCGCAGTCCTCGATCCACCCGCCGCTGACCGAGAGCTGGTCCTACGCCTTCCGCGCGGGCGGCAAGCATGTTGTCTTCTCCGGCGACACCGCGTTCAATCCGGCGCTTGCCGATTTCGCGCGGGGAGCGGACCTTCTGATCCACGAATCCATGCTGGCCGAAGGCCTTGTCGCCTTGCAACAGCGCATCGGCAACGGTGACGACCGGCTGATGCGGCACTGGCTGCGCTCTCATACGCTGGCCGAAGACGTGGCGCGCACGGCCCAGTCCGCCGGGGTCAAGGCTCTGGCGCTGCATCACCTGATCCCTTCGGACGACCCCGCCTTCGGTCCTGCTGACTGGCACCGCGCCTGTGCGCCGCATTGGTCCGGCCCGCTGCATGTCGGTCATGACGGGCTGCGCATTTCCCTCTGACGCCTCGACGCGCCGCCCCTTGCATGGCAGGGTCCGCGGAAGGAGAGCCTCATGTCCACCCCCTTCGCCGGTCCGCAGATCCCGACCCTCGTCCAGCATATTCTGGACCGGATCGACCTTGGCCAGCTGAACCCCGGCGACCTTCTGGACGAGGCGGAGCTTTCAGAGACGCACGCTGTCTCCCGCACTCCGGTCCGCGAAGCGATCCTCTATCTCGAAGCGCTGGGCCTTGTCCGCCGCCTGCCCCGCAAGGGGGCCACCATCTTCCGGCCGACGCTGGAAGAGTTCCTCGCGATCCTCGAGGTTCATGCCAAGCTGGAAGGCCAGGCCGCCGGTCTTGCCGCCCGCCGTCTGTCACGCCAAGGGGCCGAGGATCTCGAAGCCGCTGTTCGCGCCTGTGAGGCAAAAGCCGCGCAAAGTCCGACGGACGACCCCGACGGCTACTACCAGCTGAACCTGCGCTTCCACGCCTGCGTTGCCACGGCCTCCGGCAACGGCGTGCTACTGGAAAGTCTCAAGACCAATGCCCGCCGTCTTCTGGCCTATTACCGCGCCCGCTATCGGTTTGCCGGGGCCATTCCGAAATCGGCGCAAGAACACCGCGCCATTGCCCGGCTGATCACCGACCGCGATTCCGCTGGGGCCGAAGCGATGATGCAGTCCCACGTCCACTTCGACCAGGTGACGGCGATGGATCTTCTGGCCGCGCTCTCCTGAGCCGGAGGCCCGATTTTTCGTCGAAAAATCGCCTCTTACGCCCGCGGCGTCTCGAAAAACCGCGCGATCCATTCGGCAAAGCGCGGGCCTTCTGTCCCGTGCAGCAGCGAGGCCTTTGCAGCCTCCCCAACCTCCGCCGTGAAATGCGGCGCGAATTCCGCGACCAGAGCCGACAGAAACTCCGGCGTCATCTCCGGGTGATACTGCGTGGCGAACACCTTATCCCCGATCCTGTAGCACGCGGCCGGACAGCCCTCCGTCTGCCCGACGACCTCCGCTCCCGGCGGCAGCGCCGTCACCTGCTCGCCATGCGCCGCCGCAAGCCTGAAAGTGCGCACCGGCTCCATCCAAGGGGCAGGGGCGACGACCTCCGTCTCTGCCGTCCCAAGCACGAACGGCCCCGGATTGGGGCCGACCGTCCCCCCCAGGGCCTTGGCAATCGCCTGATGCCCGAAGCACGCCCCCGCCAGCGGCTTCCCCGCCGCATGTGCCTCACGGATCACCGTGAAAAGCCGCTCGATCCACGCATCCTCGTCATGCACCGAGGACGGGCTGCCCCCGATCAGGAAGCCGTCAAACCCTTGGATGTCTTCGGGAAACTGCCCTTTCGGCAGATCGAACGAAGTCACCTGCCACCCCGGCCGCACCGCGTGCAGGAGCACCCGGAATTTCTCCACATCCCGCGGGTGCCGGGCGGCGAAATCGCTGTCATCCGTGTTCGTTGCCAGCACCGCGATATGCATGGAGATTTCCCTTTACATATTTAACATGTTCATCATTATACAAACGAGGCCGAAGGGCAAGGAGGAAGCGATGACAATCTGGACACCCACCGACGACGGGTTCGCCGATCTGACCTCGCACGACACCTTCACTCAAGGCGCGCCCCACAACACCTTCGCCCGCCTCCGCCGCGAGGACCCAATGTCCTGGACCGACTACCCGCAAGGCCAGGGCTTCTGGTCGGTCACCCGCCACGAGGACATCCACCGTCTGAACGGCCAGCCCGACCTCCTCTCCTCGGCCCGCGGTATCCGGATGGAGGATCAGAGCTACGAAGAATACCTCGCCCGCCGCACCTTTCAGGAAACCGACCCGCCCGAACACATGATGACCCGCGTGAAGGTCGCCAAGGCCTTCTCGAAACCCGTCATCGCCACGTTCGAGCAATCCATCCGCGACCTTTGCACCACCATCCTCGACGCAGCCCTTGAACGCGAAACCTTCGACGCCACAAAGGAAATCGCCCGCGAGCTTCCCATGCGGATGCTCGGCCGCATCGTCGGCCTGCCGGACGAAGACTTGCCGTGGCTCGTCGAAAAAGGCGACGCCCTCATCGCCAACACCGACCCCGACTTCACGCCCCACGTCCTCGACAAACTCACCACCGACGAATTCCGGATGATGCCCTTCAACTCGCCCGCCGGGGCCGAGCTGTTCGTGTACGCCAAGGACCTGATGGCCCGCAAAACTGCGGCCGGCGACACCTCGGGCGTCCTGCACATGATCCTGCAGCCCGGCCACGACGGCACGGTCGTGCCGGAAAACGAATTCCGCAACTTCTTCTGCCTCGTCGTCGCTGCCGGGAACGACACCACCCGTTACTCCATCGCCGCTGGCCTGCAGGCGCTCGCGCATCAGCCCGAACTCCTGCCCCTCATCCAGTCCGGCCAGGTCGACGACACCATGGCCGACGAGATCATCCGCTGGGCCAGCCCCACCAGCTACTTCCGCCGCACCGCCACCCGCGACTTCGACCTCCACGGCAAACACATCAAGGCCGGTGACAAGGTCCTCTACTGGTTCGCCTCCGCCAACCGCGACGAGACCGCCTTCGACCAGCCCTTCCGCGTCGACCTCGCCCGCGCCCCGAACAAGCACCTCGCCTTCGGGCAGGGCGGCCCGCACCTCTGCCTCGGAATGTGGCTTGCGCGCCTCGAAGTCCGCGTCCTCTTCCAGGAGCTCGCCAAGCGAATCAAATCCATCGAACCGGCCGGAGAGCAGAAATTCCTGCGCTCGAACTTCGTGGCCGGATTGAAAAACCTGCCCGTCCGCGTGACGCTGCAATAATCCAACGGGGGACAAACCATGGCCGACCGCCTGCGCGCGATGTTCTGCGACCACCTCAGCCTGATGCGGGGCAAGTACCTGCCCGCGGCCAAGCTCAAATCCGACGGCACGCGAATGGCGCGGCCGACCTTCAGTGTCCACTGGGACAAGGACCTGATCCTTGACGCCCCGCACACCAAATGCCGCGAGGGCATCCCGGACATGGAGCTTCGCTGGATCGCCGATGAGATCCGCGACGGGTGGGAGCCGGACACCAAGGTCGTCACCGGCGACCTTTACGACAGTGATGGCGCGCGCATCCCGCTTTGCCCCCGCTCTGCCCTGAAACGCGCCGTCGACGCCTGGAAGGCCAAAGGCCTTTCTCCCAAAGTCGGCATCGAGCTGGAAGCCTTCGCCTTCGAGATCGGCGAGGATGACAGCCTAAGCCCCATGCACGCCCCCGGCGGCATCGTCTACGGCACAGGTCCCTTCGCCGACCCGGCAGGCTTCACCGATGCGATCTGGAACCGGGCCGAGGAAGCAGGCTTCCGCCTCGAACTCATCACCGCCGAATACGACACGCCCCAGTACGAATTCACCCTCGCCTATGATGAGGCGGTGAAGGCCGTGGACGAAATGGTCCTTTTCCGCCAGATGGCCCGCGAAGTGGCGCTGGAATACGGTATCCTTCTGACTTTCCTGCCGAAACCGATCCTCGAAAAGGGCGGCTCGGGCCTGCATTTCAACCTGTCCTTCGCCGACAAGACCGGGGCCAACGCCCTGATGACCGGCGCCAAGGGCGGCCCCGCGCATATGAACGACCTTGCCAAAGGCGTCGTCGCGGGCTGGCTGCATCATCATAAGGGCCTCGCCGGTCTGCTTGCCCCTACTGTCGGCAGCTACCTCCGCCTGCAACCCGCCTCGATGTCGGGCTACTGGTGCAACTGGGGCGGCGACCATCGCGGCGTCACGGTCCGCGTGTCGGAAGAGGGTGGACCGAAGACCCGGCTTGAACACCGCATGGCCGATGCCAGCTGCAACCCCTACACCGCGCTTGCAGCCCTCTTGCAGGCCGGGCTCCTGGGCGTCGAGAACGGCTACACGCTTCCCGACCCCGAGGCGGGCGACGGTTTTGACCGCACCGATGCGGGTTATGGCGTTGCCGCGTCCCTGTCAGAAGCGATGGATGATCTTGAGGCCGACACGGCGCTGGCCGAAGCCCTCGGCCCCGAACTGGTGGAACACCATCTCTTCATGAAGCGCATCGAGATGACGAAGACCGAAGGCCTCGAAGGCGCGGCCTTGCGTGACTATTACATCTGGTACGTCTGAGGGTCCCATGAAAGCCACCTGGAAACTGGCCGATGGCCGCGAAATCACCCTGGATGTGCCTGAAGGCCAAAGCCTGATGGAGGCCGCCACCCAACGCGGCGTCCCCGGAATCATCGGCGAATGCGGGGGGTCGATGTCTTGCGCCACCTGCCACGTCGTCGTCGATCCGGCATGGTCGGACAGGGCAGGGACCCCAAGCACCTTCGAGGATGACATGCTCGACATCACCGAGGCAGGCCGCCAGCCCACCTCGCGCCTCTCCTGCCAAATGAAGATGACCGCGTCGCTGGACGGGATCGTGGTGTCAGTGCCGGAGGCGTAGAGCACCGTTTCTTGCCCGATTTGTCCCGCGACAAATCGGGCCGCGCCTGCCTGCCCCCGGCAGGCGCGATAGACGCGCCCGCCCAGGCAGACGCGTCCCGATTTTCTAACGTCAGGCCTTGCACAACGCCCCTTGGCTTCCGGCTTGCGCCTTCAGCCAACGGACCGGGCGACTGTCCACTGGACAGTCACCTGATCGGTCCGCGCCCATCAATCCGCGCTATGGGAATGATGCAGTGTTCCCGGACTTTCCAGGATGATCTAGCTTTGTGGCGACCCAGCAGGATCATCCCATGCCCAACTCCATCGACCTGGACGAGCTGACAGCAATCCTCACCGAAGCAGGCACCCAGGCCCTAGGCTTCTTCAACACCCTCCAGCAGCGCGCGGTTGAGGCAAAGTCCCCCGGCGATTTCGTGTCCGACGCCGACCGCTCCGTCGAGGTGACGATCCGCCGTCTCCTGCCGCGGCATTTCCCCGGTGATGGCATTCTGGGCGAAGAGCTGGGTGGCCAACCTGCGGGCCGCTTCTGGGCCGTGGACCCGATCGACGGCACCTCGAACTTCCTCTCCGGCCTGCCGTTCTGGACCATCTCCCTTGGTCTGATGCAAGACGGTCAGCCCGTCGCCGGCGGCATCCTCGCCCCCGCTCTCGGTCTGATGGTGGTCGGCGACGCCAATGGCACCCTGCGCGAAACCGGCCTTGCCCCCGGTTCCCGCGCAGCCCAACCCCCTTGCGTCGGCCTCGGCCGCAGCTCGCGCTGGGCCGCATCGGACCGCCACGCCGTCGAAGCCGCGATCGAGGCCGCGGGCCTTTCCCCTCGCCTCCTCGGTTCCTGTGCGCTCTCGCTGATGCTGGTCGCGACCGGCCGCCTTGCGGGTTACATCGAGGCCCGCACCGGCGGGTTATGGGATTGCGCTGCGGGTCTGGCCCTGTGTCGGGCGGCGGGACTGCCGACCGCGTTCAAGGTCCATCCCGACGGCACGGTGGACGTCCTTGCGGGCGAGGTCTTCGCCATCGCGCGGGCCGCCGGATGGCCGGACGAAATCCTCAAGAAATCCTGAACGCCCGCGGCCAAGTCGTTGCTTTCAAAAGACCATCCTGTTTTGTCCACCGTGGACACTTTGGCCCCTTGCACCCCATCGGGCCCGCTGGCACTCTCGCCACGAAGGGGAGGCGACTATGACCCGCAACACTACGGAGGGGGGCTACTTCCTCTACCATTCCATCGGCATCTACCCCGGGAAGGAAGAAGACCTCGCCCGCGCGATGGCCGAGTTTTCCGAGGTCTGGTCCGCCCCGAATGACAAGCAGTGGGGCTACGTCCTGCGCAAGCGGCAGGATTTCATCGACCGCTGGCGGCGGCTGATCAACGTCCCGAAGGGCAGCCTCACGACCATCGACAACGTGACCGAGGGCCTCCAGAAGATCCTCCGCGCCCTGCCGGAGGGCAGCCTGAAAGGCAAGCGGGTGCTGGCCGCCGCCGACTGCTTCCCCTCGCTCCACTTCCTCCTCGCTGGCCTCGCCCCGAAGATGGGCTTCACCCTGACGACGGTCCCCCTGTCCGAAGGCCTCCCGCTCGTCACGACCGAGGACTACCTCGCCCACTGGGGCCCCGACGTCGGTCTTGCCCTCCTGACTTGGGTCACCTCTATCGGCTCGTCCAAGATGGACTACGAAACCCTCGTCGCGCACGGCCGCCAGATGGGCAGCCTGATGGTCGCCGACATCACCCAAGGCGCGGGCCTGATGCCCTTCGACGCGATGAACCCGAGGGTCGATTTCGTGGTCTCCACCAGCCTGAAATGGCTCTGCGGGACGCCGGGGGCGGGCATCCTCTACGCAGACAAGGACCTGATCCCGACGCTGACGCCGGAGGGCCGGGGCTGGTTCAGCCAGAACAACCCCTTCTCGTGGGACCTCGACAAGTTCGAGTACGCCCCCGACGTCCGCCGCTTCGACACCGGCACGCCGGGGTCGGTGGCGGCCATCGCCTCGCTGCCCGCGATGGAGTGGTTCTCGAAGCAGGACCTGCGCGACGTCGCCGCCCACAATCGTCGTCTGGTGGACCGGGTGATCGCCCGCGCCGACCGCCTCGACCTCCCCCTCCACTCCCCCCGCGATGCGGACAAGCGCGGCGGCGCGGTGATGATCCGGATGCCCGACAAGGCCGAAGCCGCCGCCTGCGTGGGGGCCCTCGGGGTCGAGGGCTACTCAGTCGATTTCCGTGGCCCGATCCTGCGAATGTCGCCCGGCTTCGTGACCGAAGAACGCGCCGTGGACGCTGTCTTCGACATGGTTGAAGAGGTGATGACCCGCCGCCGCCGTCGCTTCGCGGGGCAGGGGGAGAAGTCCCCCGGCGCAAGCGAAGTGCTCGCGGCGCTAGGCTCTGGCCTGGCTTCGGGTGGGTTGAAGGTCGTTGACCTCACCGCCCAGCTCGGCCCCGAGACACCCATCCTCCGCCTGCCGACCGACCTCGCGAAGAACACCCCTAAGGTCGCCATCCACCGGATCAGCGAGTACGACCAAGACGGCCCGTTCTGGGCCTGGAACTGGCTGGAGCTTGGTGAACACTCCGGCACCCATTTCGACGCGCCGCACCATTGGCTGTCCGGCAAGGACCACCCGGACGGCTTTACCGACACCCTGTCCGTCCAGCGCCTGATCGCGCCTGCCAATGTCATCGACTGCTCTGCCGAGGCCGCCGCCGACCCCGATTTCCTGCTGACTGCCGCCCATGTGAAAGCCTGGGAAGCGAAGCACGGGCAGATCGGCCCCGGCGAATGGGTCCTGATGCGCACTGACTGGGACAAACGGTCCCACGACGAAGAGCTGTTCCTGAACGAGGACCCCGATCCTTACGAGGACGGTTCGCACTCTCCCGGACCCTCGACCGATTGCATCGACTACCTCCTCGGCAAAGGGATCGTCGGCTGGGGCACCCAGTGCATCGGGACGGACGCTGGCATGGCGGCCAAGTTCAGCCCGCCCTTCCCGGCGCACAACTTCCTGCACCGGGACAATTGTTTTGGGCTGGCGAGCCTGTGCAACCTCGACCAACTGCCGCCGAAGGGGGCGTTGCTGATCGTGACGCCCCTGAAGATCAAAGACGGGACCGGGTCACCGATCCGGGCGATGGCGCTGATCTCGGGTTGAGATCCTAGCCCGGAATGTATTGCCGCGCCCGGGCCCGGAGCGCGCCGACATAAGCCAGCACGTCGATCCCGACGCCCACAAACCGTGCCCCGGCCTTGAGGCAATCAGCGATGAAGGCGTCTTCGGTCGACAGAACCCCGGCAGCCTTGCCCGAGGCTGCGATCCGGGTCAGTGCGTCCATCACGGCGGCACGAACCTCCGGGTGATTTGCGTTGCCAAGGTGGCCCATGTCGGCCGCGAGGTCGGAGGGGCCGATGAAGACGCAGTCGATGCCGGGGATCGCCAGGATCTCGTCCAGCGCCGACAGCCCCGCCCGGCTTTCGACCTGCAGGATCAGGCAGATCTGATCGTTCGCGGTCTTGAGGTAATCCGGGATCGCCGAAAAGCGCGAAGCGCGGGCGAGGGAGGAGCCGACCCCGCGGATGCCTTCGGGCGGATAACGGGTCGCGGCCAGCGCGCGGCGGGCCTGGTCGGCGCTTTCGATCATCGGGATCAGCAGGCTTTGCGCGCCTGCGTCCAGCGCCTGCTTGATCCGAGCGGGGTCGTCGTCGCGCAGGCGGACAACGGGCAGGCTAGGGGACGAGTCGACGACCGCCAGCTGCGCCATGGTCGAGCGCAGGTCGTTCGGCGCGTGCTCGCCGTCGATCAGCAGCCAGTCGAAACCACAGGTTGCGGCCATTTCGGCGGCATAGGGGTCGGCCATGCCGACCCAGCAGCCAAAGACGGTTTCACCGGCGGCGAGGCGGTGCTTCAGGCGGTTCAGGGGGGCGGGCATGAGCTACTCGAAGTTGATGGAGACTTGGCCGAAAGCGCCGAAATCGGCCTCGAACCGGCTGCCGGGCGGGGCCTCGATAGCCCGGACAAAGCTGCCAGAGAGGACGATGTCGCCCGCCTTCAGGCCCTGACCATAAGCAGCAAGACGGTGGACTAGCCAGAGGATTCCGGTGACGGGATCGTCCAGGACGCCTGCGCCGAGTCCGGTTTCCTCGACCACGCCATTGCGCTTCACGATGGCCCCGACCCAGCGCAGGTCAAAGGCGTCGATATGATGGCGCTGCGGGCCAAGGACGATGCCCGCGTTGGCGGCATTGTCGCTGACCGTATCAGTGATGATCCGTGGCTTTCCAGACGCCGGGTCGTTGCGGAGGATGCGGGTGTCGAGGATTTCGAGCGACGGTGCGACATGGGCAGTGGCGGCGAGGACGTCCTCGCGAGTAACTTGGGGGCCGGAGAGGTCTCGGGCCATCAGGAAAGCGATCTCGGCCTCGACCCTGGGCTGGATGAAATGATTTTTCGGAATTGCCGCTCCGTTCCCGAAAAGCATGTCGTCCAGAAGGACGCCCGAGTCCGGCGTGTCGATCTTCAGCTGCTCCTGCATCGCGCGCGACGTGAGACCGATCTTCCAGCCGATCACCTTGCGACCCCTTGCCAGCTTCATCGCGATCAGTTCGGCCTGCACGGCATAGGCGTCATCCAGCGTCATTCCGGGGTGGGCCTGGGAGAGAAGGCCGATCTGGGACCGGGTTTCCTCGGCGGTCAAAAGGGCGCGGGCGGCTGCGGTGATCTCGGCGGGTGTCATTCGTCCGCAACCGTATTGCGAAGGGTGGGAAGGCCGTCGGCCATCACTTCGATCACATCCCCGGGTTTCAGCCAGACCGGGGGGTCGAAGCGGGCCCCGGCGCCGGTGGGGGTTCCGGTCACGATGATGTCGCCGGGGACAAGGGTGGTGAAAGTCGAGATGTAGGCGATCTGGCGGGCGATGGGGAACAGCATCCGGCTGGTGCGGTCTTGCTGGCGGAGCTCTCCGTTGACCCGTGTTGCAAGCTGGATGTCGGCGATCTGGGCCGGGTCGGTGAAGGGCGTAAGACCCGGCCCTATCGCGCCGGAGCGGTCCCAGTTCTTGCCTTGCGTCACGTTGAACTTCGCATGCCGCACCCAGTCGCGGATCGTGCCCTCGTTGCAAAGAGTGAGGGCAGCGATGTGTGACAGCGCCTCGGCTTCCAGAATGCGGCGGCCGCCCTTGCCGATGACCACAGCGATTTCGCCCTCGTAATCAAGCTGTTCGCTTTCCGGCGGGCGGATCAGGGGGTGCCCGTGACCCGTGAGGCTGCGCGGGAAACGGATGAAGAGCGACATGTTGGGGGGCGCGTCCTGCCCGTCCTTGTACTCGGCGTTGCGGTCGGGGAAGTTGACGCCGACGCAGATGATCTTCTCCGGATCAGGGATCGGTGGGTCGTATGTGAACGAGCCTTCGGGATGGGTTGCAGCGCGGCCTGCGGCGGCCGCAATGACCTGTGGGATCGCGCCTGCCGCGATCACGCCCCGCAAGGTTTGCCACTGAGGGAACTCGCCCGACAGGGCCAGCACCCCGCCCGGCGCAGTTGTTCCCCAGTGCTGGCGGCCTTCGGTGGTGAAGGTGACCAGCATCATGGCGCGATGATCGGGCTGGCTTGCAGGTCGCTGGCGCGGGTCGGGGTTCCGGCGAAGAGGCTCCCCTCTTCGAACCAGCTGCGCGGGGCAGGGGCGCCCCAAAGGGTCTGGCGCTGCGGGTCCTTCAGGTCCCATTTGATCGGCTCGTGATCGGGGTCCACGGTCTGGTAGTCGGAACAGTAGATCTCGATCCGGTGGCCGTCCGGGTCGCGGATGTACAGGAAGAAGGCGTTCGAGATGCCATGGCGACCCGGGCCCCGCTCGATGTTCGGAAGCCAGCCGGTGGTGGACATGAGGTCTAGAAGGTCGATGATGTTCAGCGGTGTCGGGACCCAGAAGGCGGTGTGGTGCAGGCGCGGCCCCAGGCCGTTTGTGAACGCCAGGTCATGAACCCCGCCCTTCCGATGCGTCCAGGCGGCCCAGAGGCGGCCAGTCTCGGCATCTTCGGTGTATTCGGTCACCCGAAAGCCGATCTCGTTCCAGAAGGCGATCGAGGCATCGACGTCGGGGGAGAAGCAGTTGAAATGGTCGATCCGAAGCGGCTTCACGCCCTTGTACAGCGCATAGTTCTGATGGATCGGCGGCAGACGGTCCATCCGGGCATAGAACTCCAGCGGGATGCCCTGAGGGTCACGTGTCCGGAAGGCGCGGGTGATGTGGGGGCTTTCCACCCAGTCGACGGGCAGCCCCTTGGCCGCGAAGAAGGCGGCGGCGCGGTCGAGGTTGTCTTCGTCCCAGACCTTGAACCCCAGATAGCGGGCTTCGGCGACGGGGGCCTGTTTCAGGATGATACAGTGATGCCCACGCTCCTCCATCGCCCGGAGAGTGATGGTCGAGGCGTCCTCCTCGGTCACCTGCAGCCCAAGCGTGTCGACATAGAAGGCGCGGCTGCGGGCAAGATCGGTCACGCCGAACTCGACATGGCTGAGGCGGACGGTGTTGAAGGGCGGGTACAGGTTCGGGGCGGGGACGGGCATGTCAGGCTCCAAGCCGTTGAATCTTGTGGGACCCAAGGGCGAAGGCGGTGTTCTTCTGTTCCATGTAGAACTCGAAGGACCAGTCTCCGCCGTCGCGCCCGATGCCGCTGGCCTTGACCCCGCCGAACGGGGTGGGCAAGTGGCGCACGTTTTCGCTGTTCACCCAGATCATCCCGGCTTCCAGCGCGTCCGAAAACCGCAAGGCGCGGGTCAGGTCCTGCGTCCAGACATATCCGGTCAGGCCATAGGCCGTGGAGTTGGCGATGGCCAGAGCCTCGGCCTCGTCCTTAAAAGTCAGCGAGGTCAGGAACGGGCCGAACACCTCTTCCTGCGCGATCCGCATTTCCGAACGGGCGTTCGTGAACAGCGTCGGGCGGATGAACCAGCCCGTGTCGCCGACACGGGTGCCCCCGGCAGCGAGAGTCGCGCCGTCTGCCTGACCAATGCCGACATAGGACGTGACCTTGTCGAAATGAGTCTTGTGGATCAGCGGGCCGACCTCGGTCGCCGGGTCCAAGGGATGGCCGACCTTGATCCGGTTGACCCGCTCTACCAGCCGGGCGTGGAACTCCTCCGCGATGCTCTCCTGCACCAGAAGGCGCGAGGACGAGGTGCAGCGTTCGCCGTTCAGCGAGTAGATCATGAAGATCACCGCATCCAGCGCACGGTCGAGGTCGGCATCATCGAAGACCACGACGGGGTTCTTGCCGCCAAGCTCGAAGTGAACGCGCTTCAGGGTGTCGGCGCCCTGTTTCATGATCATGCTGCCCGTCCGGCTTTCGCCGACAAAGCCTATGGCCTTGATGTCGGGGTGTTCGGTCAGGGCTTTCCCGGCCTCCTCGCCCAGTCCATTGACCAGGTTCAGCACGCCGGGGGGCAGGCCCGCCTCATGCGCGATCTCTGCCAGAAGACGGGCGGTCAAGGGTGAGAATTCGGCCGGTTTGTGGACGACCGTGCACCCCGCCGCCAGTGCCGGGGCGATCTTCCAGGTCGACAGCATGAAGGGCGTGTTCCACGGCGTGATGACGCCCACCGGGCCGATGGGCCTGCGGGAGGTCACGTTCAAATGGTCGGCGGTCGGCAGCGACTTGCCGTCCCGTGCGCCGGGCGCGAGGTCGGCGAAGAAGCGGAAGTTCTCTGCCCCGCGCAGCGCAGCCTTCGACATGAAACGCCAGGCCTGTCCAGTGTCCCAGCATTCGCACAGCGCGATTTCCTCGGCCCGTGCTTCGATGCCGTCGGCTATGCGGTGCAGGATCGCCTTGCGCCTGTCGCCAGGCAGCGCCGCCCAGGCCGGGAACGCGGCTTTCGCGGCCTTTGCCGCGCGGTCGATGTCGGCAGCCGTGCCCCGCGCGACCTCGGCGATCAGGGTTTCGTCCACGGGCGAATGGGTCTGGAAGGTGCTGGCCCCGGTCACATCCTTGCCATCGATCAGGTTCTGGATGCCGCCTGACCGGAACCGCGCGAGGTGTCGGTCCAGCTTTTCCAGATGGGTCTGAAGGGTCATTCAGTGCCTCCCGGCAGGTATTTGCGGATCGAGCTCGCCTTGGGAGACAACGTTGGATCAATGTCGCGCATTTCCATCGACAGCATGAAAGACGACGAAGCCATAACTTTGGCGCAATAGGCCTCGGCGGCCGCAAAGATCAGCGCGGTCGCTTCCGCCTTCGCCGTGTCCGTGCGCCCGCCCCGCAGGCGGACAGAGATATCCAGATAGGCGTGGTCGGGGTTGCCGTCGGCGATCACCACATGGTCCGCCTTGATCGCCCGCACCCGGATACCCGCCAGGGGTAGGATCCCCGTGGCGACTGCCGCATCGCGCAAGGCGCGGCAGAGACTGGCGATATCCAGGCGGTCCTCAAGGTTCGGGGAGTAGTCGATGTGAATGTGCGGCATTGCAGCCTCCTGTGGTCAGTCAGCGGTAAGATACTTGCTTTGTCAAGTAATTTTCCACGGATTGAGGCCGCAAGAAAAACGCGCCATAACCGGATCATGACCGACACGCCCAGCTTTCGCCAGATCCGCCGTTCCTTGCCGATTGCGCTGCTTCGGGCGCGGGAAACCGTGATGGGCCCGTTCCGCGACATGCTGGCAACGTCCGGTGTCAACGAACAGAAATGGCGCGTTCTGCGGGTCCTGCAGGAACGCGGTCCGCTGGAACTCAGCCAGGTGGCGGCCGAAGCGGTGCTCTTGCTGTCCAGTCTCACGCGGATGGTCGGGCCAATGGTGGATGAGGGCCTGATCTCGCGCATGACCCCGCCCGAGGATCGCCGCAAGACCGTCGTGGCGATCACGCCGGCAGGGCTTGCGCTGGTCAACGCCCATGCGGCGCAAAGCACGGCCATCCTCGGCCAGATCGAAGCCGAGTTCGGCCGCAAGCGGCTTGAGGCGCTGTTGGATCTTCTGGAAGATCTGCAAAAGCTTGACCTGAGAAACGGGTCGACTGCGGCCAGCGCGAAACCAAAGCGTTGATCTGACGATCGGCATGGCCGGGGCCTTCGGACCGGCGTCAGACATCCCGCCAATTCAGACAGCAGTTCTCGCGGTCATGACCCTTTCCTGACCGGATCGGGGTTTGACAGAAAATCGGCCCTTGACGGACTTTGGATCGTTCCAGTAGTTATTGGAACGAACCAAATGAGGCAAGAATCATGCGTTGGGGACTGATTGGGGCAAGCACGATTGCCGCTGAGCACATGATCGGTGCGCTGCGTGCGGCAGGTCAGGATCTGGCCGCAGTCGTCAGCACCAACGCCGCCCGCGCCGAAGATTTTGCCCGGACGAACGGCATTCCCGTTGCCCTTGCCCAGCTTGATACCATGCTGGCAGACCCCACGATCCAGGCGGTCTACATCTCCTCGACCAACGAAAAGCATCAGGCGCAGGCGCTGGCCGCGATCGCGGCGGGCAAGCATGTGCTGTGCGAAAAGCCGCTGGCCATGACCGTGGCCGGGGCCGAGGACATGGTCCGCGCCGCCCAGGCGGCAGGGCGGGTCTTTGCCACCAACCACCATCTGCGCTGCTCGGGCTCGCACCGCGCCATCCGTGACCTGATCCGGGCGGGGCGGATCGGTCGGGTGCTGTCCCTGCGGCTCTTTCACGCGGTTCATCTTCCGCCGCATCTGCAGGGCTGGCGGATCGACAACCCTGCGGCGGGAGGCGGGGTGATCCCCGACATCACCGTCCATGACGCCGATGTCGCGCGGTTTCTTCTGGACGAGACGCCGGCTTCCGTCGTGGCGCAGATGGGGGCCAGCGGCATGGGGCAGGGGGTTGAGGATTCCGCGATGTCGGTCTGGACCATGCCCTCGGGCGCGATGGTACTTAGCCACGAAAGCTTCACCCATCCTTTCGCCGGATCGGGGCTTGAGGTGCACGGCACCGAAGGCTCGGTCTTCGCGACGGGGGTGATGACCCAGGCACCGGTGGGGGAAATCACACTGGTCACCGCCGCAGGCCGGGAAACCGTGCCCTATCCCGCGCATGACCTTTACCTGCAGTCGGTTCAGGACTTCCTGGCCGCCGTCGCAGGTCAGGGCCAGCCCGCTGCGACCGGCCGGGACGGCATAGCATCGCTGACCGTGGCCCTCGCTGTGCGCGAGGCCGCACGCACGGGCCAGCGTCAGACTGTAAAGGTGGCCGCATGACCAAGCTTGTCCCCGCCGCCGAGGCCGTCGCCCGCATCGCGGATGGGGCGGTCGTCACCGTCTCCTCCTCTTCTGCCCTTGGCTGCCCGGACCTTGTCCTGAAGGCGCTCGGCGACCGTTTCCGGGCAGAAGGCCACCCCAAGTCCATCACCACGCTGCACCCGATCGCCGCGGGCGACATGTACGGCGTCAAGGGGATGGACTGGATCGCGCAGGATGGGCTTCTGGCGCGGGTTCTCGCCGGGTCCTATCCGTCCGGCTCGTCGAACCTGCCGATGCCCGAAATCTGGAAGATGATCGTCGAGGACCGGGTTGCCGCCTACAACGTGCCCTCGGGCATCATGTTCGACATGCACCGCGAGGCGGCCGCACGCCGTCCGGGCGTTCTGACCAAGGTCGGGATGGAGACCTTCGCCGATCCCGTGCGCGAAGGCTGCGCGATGAACGCACGCGGGGCAGCAGCGCCAATTGTGCGGCGGGTCGAGTTCGGGGGTGAAACCTGGCTCCACTTCCCGAACATCCAGCCGGATGTCTGCATCCTGCGGGCGACGACAGCGGATGAATGGGGCAACCTGACCTACGAACACGAAGGTGCCTACCTTGGCGGGCTGGAGCAGGCCATCGCCACCCGCAACAACCGCGGTCTGGTGATCGCCCAAGTCTCCCGCGTGACCGCCAAAGGGTCGCTTCGTCCCCACGACGTGCGCGTGCCGGGCCATCTGGTCGACCTCATCGTCATCGACCCTGACCAGAAACAGACCTGCGAAACGCCCTATGATCCCGCCATCTCGGGCCAGATCATGCGCCCGTGGTCCAGCTTCACGCTCGCCGAACGCGGCGTCGAAAAGATCATCGCCCGCCGTGCCGCGATGGAGTTGAAGGGAGGCATGACCGCCAACCTCGGCTTCGGCATCAGCGCGATGGTCCCCCGCATCCTGCTCGAGGAAGGCCACCCCGAGGCCGTCACTTGGGCTATCGAACAGGGGGCAGTCGGCGGCATGCCCCTGACCGGCTTCGCCTTTGGCTGCGCCTCGAACGCCGACGCCTATGTCCCCGCGCCGCAGCAGTTCATCTACTTCCAGGGCGCGGGATTTGACCTGTCGTTCCTGTCGTTTCTGGAGATCGACGTCGAAGGCAACGTCAACGTCTCGAAGCTCGGCAAGAAGCCCTACCTGACGGCCGGTTGTGGGGGGTTCGTCGACATCACCTCGCATGCCCGCAAGATCGTCTTTTCCGGCTGGTTCGAGGCTGGGGCAACGGTGGACCTGTCCGCCGCAGGCCTGAAGGTCACCACCCCCGGCAAGTTCTGCAAGATGGTAGATCGGGTCGAACACGTCACCTTCTCGGGCAACCGGGCCCGCGCCCAAGGCCAGGAAATCCTTTACATCACCGAACGCTGCGTGATCCGGCTGACCGACAAGGGCCTCGTCGCGACCGAGATCATGCCCGGCATCGATCCGGCCCGCGACATCGTTGCCGCGTCACAGGGGCGCGTTTCCATCGCCGGGAATGCCAGCACCATGCCGCTGTCGCTGCTGGCCGAGGGTCCGATGGGGTGGCAGCCATGACCAGCGTCCGTCTGCACCTCGCGGGGCCTGTCGCCACGCTGACACTGGACAACCCGGCCAAGCTCAATTGCTTCACCGTGGACATGCTGGCCCAGCTTGCGGGCCACCTCGACCTGATCGAAGCCCGCCCCGAAGTCCGCGCCGTGATCGTCACAGGCGAGGGTGAAAAGGCCTTCTGCTCCGGCGCCGACATCAACGCCTGGGGAGGCCTGTCGCCTGCCGACTTCGCCCGGAACTGGGTCCGCGGCGGCCACCGCATCTTCGACCGCCTCGCGCGGCTGTCGAAACCCACGATCGCAGCCTTGAACGGCCATGCCTTCGGCGGCGGGCTAGAGCTGGCTGCGGCCTGCGACATTCGCCTGATCACCCCAAAGGCCACCGTCGCTCTGCCCGAAGCCGGGGTCGGCATCGTTCCCGGCTGGTCCGGCAGCCAGAGGCTTGCCCGGTTGATCCCCGAAGGGATGCTGAAGGAAATGGCGCTTTTCGGTCGCCGCATCGGGGCCGACCGGCTGGTCCAGTGCGGCTTTGCTGCCGAGATCGCCGAAGATGTCCGCGCCATTGCTCAAGATATCGCTGAAAAGGCAGCCACTCTTTCCCCCCGCGCGACCGAAATTACCAAGGCGATGATCCACGCCGGAAAGGGCGAAGACAGCGCCGCACTGATCGAGGCTCTGGGCTCGGCTGCCATCGCGGCAAGTGACGACCGGAATGAGGGCGTCGCCGCCTTTCAGGGCAAGCGCAAACCAGAATTCCCGGGGACCTGACATGCTTGACCTGACCCTGATCCCCTCGTCCAACGCCACGCTTCCGGCGACGCCCTTCCGCGCCCGGCACCTGATCGACGGTCAGTGGCAGGACAGTGCCGACGCGGCCGTGACCGAACGGGTTTCGCCCTCGCACGGGATCGTCGTCAGCCGGGCCGCGAAAGGCGGCAAACTGGAAGCTGAAGCCGCCATAGCTGCGGCACGCAAGACGTTCGACGATGGCCGCTGGAGCCAGCTTTCCGGCAAGGCCCGCGCTGGCGTCCTGCTGAAAGTCGCTGACCTGATCGAAGCCAACGTCGACCGCATGGCCCTGATCGAGACGCTGGAGAGCGGCAAGCCCATCACCCAGTCGAAGGGCGAGGTTTCCGGTGCCGCCGACCTCTGGCGCTATGCAGCCTCGCTTGCCCGCACGCTGCACGGCGACAGCCACAACTCACTCGGCCCCGACATGCTGGCCGTGGTCCTGAAGGAACCCATTGGCGTGGTGTCCATCATCACGCCGTGGAACTTCCCCTTCTGGATCCTGTCCCAGAAACTCCCCTTCGCGCTGGCCGCGGGCTGCACCTGCGTCGTGAAGCCGTCCGAGCTTACCCCGTCGACCACCGTCATCCTTGGCGAACTTCTGGCAGAGGCCGGGCTGCCCGCGGGCGTCGTCAACATCGTCCTTGGCTATGGTCAGCCGGTCGGCGCCACGCTGGCCTCCGACCCGCGCGTCGACATGGTGACCTTTACCGGATCGACCGCCGTGGGGAAGGGGATCGCCGCTGCAGCCAGCGGCACCTTGAAGAAGGTCGCGCTCGAACTTGGTGGCAAGAACCCGCAGGTGATCTTTCCCGATGCGGACCTTGAGTCAGCCGCCGATGCGGTCGTCTTCGGCGTCTACTTCAACGTCGGCCAGTGCTGCAACTCGGGCAGCCGGATCATCGTCCACGAGGACATCGCCGAAGCCTTCACCGCCCGGGTGATCGAGCTTTCCAAGCAGGTGGCCTTCGGCGACCCGCTGGACCCGTCCACGCAAGTCGGGGCCATCGTCTCGCCCGAGCATGGCGCGAAGATCGACGCCTACGTCGCCGCCGCCCGCAAGGCCGGGGCCAAAGTGGCCCTCGGTGGTCAACCGCTGACGGTCCCGGGTCTTGGTCCCCAGTTCTACCAGCCGACCATCGTCACCAATGTCACCCCCGACATGGCCATCGCCCGGGAAGAGGTGTTTGGCCCGGTCCTGACAATCCTGACGTTCCGCACCCTCGACGAAGCCCTAACTCTCGTGAACGACGCCGATTACGGCCTGTCCGCCGGCGTGTGGAGCGAGAACATCCACACCTGCCTCGCCTTCGCCCGCGGGGCGCAGGCGGGCACCGTCTGGACCAACACCTGGATGGACGGCTTCCCCGAAGTCACCTTCGGCGGTGTCAAGCAATCGGGCCTCGGGCGAGAGATCGGCCGCCAGGGCCTCGACGAATTCATGGAAATCAAGTCGCTTGTCATGCGGATCGGCCGCACGCGGGCGCCTTGGGTAAGACCCCGCGGATAGCGGGCAAACGAAGCGCAAAACGGGAGGAAACCATGCGCCTTTTCGGAAAGACGATGACCGCTGCGGCGGTTCTGGTAATGACCACTTCAATCAGCTTCGCCGAGGACGTCGAAGTCCTGCACTGGTGGACGTCCGGCGGTGAGGCCGCCGCGCTGAACGTGCTGAAAGACGATCTTGCCACGAAATCCATCGGCTGGGTCGACATGCCGGTCGCCGGCGGCGGCGGCGAGGCAGCGATGACCGCGCTCCGCGCCCGGGTCACGGCGGGCGACCCTCCGACCGCCGTGCAGATGCTGGGCTTCGATATCCTTGACTGGGCTGGCGAGGGCGCACTCGGCGACCTGACCTCGGTTGCCAGCGCCGAGGGCTGGGATGCCGTGGTGCCGACAGCGCTGCAGGCCTTCTCGAAGGCCGATGGCAAGTGGATCGCCGCCCCGGTCAACGTCCACTCGACCAACTGGGTCTGGATCAGCAAGGCCGCACTTGATGCCGCTGGCGGCAAGGCGCCCGAGACCTGGGAAGACCTGGTCGCGGTTCTGGATGCGATGAAGGCCAATGGGATCACGCCCTTGGCCCATGGTGGCCAGCCCTGGCAGGAAGCGACCGTCTTTGACGGCGTAGTCCTGGGGATGGGCGGCGATCTTTACCAGAAGGCGTTCATCGATCTTGATCCCGCAGCGCTTGGCGGGCCTGAAATGGCCGAAGCTTTCAACCGTCTGATCAAGCTGCGCACTTACGTCGATGACAACTTCTCTGGCCGCGACTGGAACCTGGCCTCGGCCATGGTGATCAACGGCGAAGCCGGGATGCAGATGATGGGCGACTGGGCCAAGGGCGAGTTCCTGAAGGCCGGCAAGGTCCCCGGCACCGACTTCGTCTGCATCCGCTTCCCGGGCACGCAAGGGTCGGTGACCTTCAACTCCGACCAGTTCGCGATGTTCGGCGTCGAAGGCGAGGGCGCTGTGGCCGCACAGGGCGCGATGGCCTCGGCGATCATGAACCCGACCTTCCAGTCGGCCTTCAACGTGGTCAAGGGCTCGGTTCCGGCACGGACCGACGTGCCGAACGACGCCTTCGACGACTGCGGCAAGAAGGGGATGGCGGACCTTGCGGAAGCCAACAGCTCGGGCAAGCTCTTTGGCTCGATGGCGCATGGCCACGCGGCCCCGGCTTCGGTGAAGAACGCGACCTATGACGTGATCACTGCGGCCTTCAACGGCGAATACGCCGATGGCGCAGCTGCTGCTGCCGCGCTGGCCGAAGCCGTCGCCGCCGCACAGTAATCCGACGACGGGGGCGGCCCTCGGGTCGCCCCCCGACCAAATTCCTTAAGCAAGGAATTTGTCAAAATCCTTACTCAAGGATTTTGGCCCCTGGACCCTCGGGAGGATGAACATGGCCACCCAGGCCGATTTCCGCACGACGCTGCAAGACTGGCTGCCAAAGCTCGTCCTCGCCCCCTCCTTCGCCGTGACGCTGCTCTTCGTCTACGGCTTCATCCTCTTCACCGTGGTCCTGTCCTTTACCGGCTCGAAGATGCTGCCCAAGTTCACCTGGGTCGGCTTCGAGAACTACCACAAGCTCTTCGCCCTTCCCGCCTGGAACACTGCAATCGTCAACATCGCAATCTTCGCCACGCTTTACATCGTCATCTGCACGGTGATCGGCCTGATGCTGGCGATCTTCCTTGACCAGAAGATCCGGGGCGAGGGCGTCCTCCGCCCGATCTACCTCTATCCGATGGCGCTGTCCTTCATCGTGACCGGCACCGCCTGGAAATGGTTCCTCGACCCTGGCATCGGGCTGGAGCGGATCATGCACCAATGGGGCTGGGAGTCGTTCTCCTTCACTTGGATCAAGGACGGCGAGATGGCGCTCTACACCATCGTCATCGCCGCCGTCTGGCAGACCTCGGGCTTCGTGATGGCGATGTTCCTCGCGGGCCTGCGCGGCATCGACAACGAAATCCTGAAGGCCGCCCAGATCGACGGTGCCTCGAACTGGCAGCTTTACCGCCGCATCGTGATCCCGCTTCTTCGGCCCGCTTTCCTCAGTGCCTTCGTCATCCTCAGCCACTTGGCGATCAAGTCCTACGACCTCGTCATCGCCCTCACCGGAGGCGGCCCCGGCCGGGCGACCGAAATGCCTGCGACCTTCATGTATTCCTACACCTTCACGCGGAACCAGATGGGCATCGGTGCCTCCAGCGCCGTGATCATGCTGATGACCATCGCCGCGATCATGGTCCCCTACCTCTATGCCGAGCTGAAGGAGAAGAAGTGATGTCCGCTGTCACGCAGGATACCGCCGTCTCCACCGGACGCATCACAAGGGCCTTCATCTACCTGGTGCTGATCCTTTTTGCGCTGTTCTACTTGCTGCCCCTTTACGTGATGGGCGTGAACTCCCTGAAACCGCTGCAGGAAATCACCGGCGGCAACATGATGGCGCTGCCGTCCACCTGGACGCTTGACCCCTGGCGGTCGGCCTGGTCCACCGCCCAGATCGGGGTCGAGCCTACAGGGCTGAAACCCTATTTCCTGAACTCGATCCTGATGGTCGTCCCCGCTGTCGCCATCTCCACCATCGTCGGCGCGCTCAACGGCTATGTCCTGACGAAATGGCGCTTCCGGGGCGACACCTGGGTCTTCGGGCTGATGCTCTTCTCCTGCTTCATCCCGTTCCAGATCGTGCTGATCCCGATGGCCGTGGTCCTTGGGAAGCTTGGCCTCGCAGGAAGCGTCTCCGGCCTCATCCTCGTCCACGTTGTCTACGGGATCGGCTTCACCACGCTTTACTTCCGCAACTACTACGCGTCGTTCCCGACGGAACTTGTCCGCGCCGCGATGATCGACGGGGCCGGGTTCTTCCGCATCTTCTGGCGCATCCTCCTGCCGGTCTCCGGCCCAATCGCCGTCGTTTCAGTCATCTGGCAATTCACCAACATCTGGAACGACTTCCTCTTCGGCGTCTCGTTCGGAGGCACCTCGCAGCCGATGACCGTGGCACTCAACAACCTCGTCCAGTCTTCCACGGGCGTGAAGGAATACAACGTCCACTTTGCCGGCGCGATCCTGGCCGCGCTGCCCACCCTCCTCGTCTACATCGTCGCGGGCCGCTACTTCGTGCGCGGCCTCATGGCGGGGTCGGTGAAAGGATGAGGCGCGGTGCCGCCTTGCGGCAGCGAGGCGTCCAGTTGACGCATCATAGCGCCGAATGCCCGAGGCCCAGGCCGAGGGCGGGGGGTTCCCCCTAAGCAAGGAGACCGCCGGGCGGCGGCAACCGCCCGACGGTCATGTTCAACCCAAGCCCGCTTTCACACCAACAAGGGCGAACATCAGGAAGGAATACTGCATATGAGAGCCTTGTCCATAACCGCGCTGATGCTGGCCACGGCCAGTCCGGCCCTCGCCGACCCCTCGGTCGAGGTGATGCACTTCTGGACTTCCGGCGGCGAAGCTGCCGCGCTGGGCGCTGTCCGCGACAAGGTCGTCGCCGAGGGCGTCACCTGGACCGACGCGCCCGTCGCGGGCGGCGGTGGCGATCAGGCCAAGACTGCGCTCCAGGCCCGCATCGCCTCCGGCAACCCGCCTGCCGCCATGCTGATGCTGGGCCAGAACATCATCGACTGGGCCAACGAAGGCATGCTCGGCAATGTCGATGCGCTGGCCGACGCTCAGGGCTGGGGCGCGGCCCTGCCGCAGGCCGTGAAGGACTTCACGCAAGTCGAAGGTCACTGGGTTTCCGTGCCGACCAACGTCCATCGGACCGACATGATCTGGGCCTCCAAAGCCGCCTTCGACAAGATCGGCGCGGCCTATCCCACCACCTGGGAGGAATTGAACGCCCTCGCGCCGAAGTTCCGTGAGGCAGGGATCATCCCGCTCGCCCACGGCGGACAGGCCTGGCAGGAAGCCTACATGTTCGAAGCCGTCGCCGCCGGGGTAGGGGGCGCGGACTTCTACAAAAAGGCCCTGATCGAGCTGGACGACGCCACCCTCCGCGGCCCCGAAATGGTCGCGGTCTTCACCCAGATGGCCGAGCTTCGCAGCATGGTCGACCCGAACTTCCCCGGCCGCGACTGGAACCTTGCCTCCTCGATGGTCATCAACGGCGAGGCCGCGATGCAGATCATCGGCGACTGGGCCAAGGGCGAATTCACCAATGCGGGAAAAGTCCCGGGCGACGACTACGCCTGCATCCCGGTCCCCAAAGCTCAGGGTGACGGGTTCGTCTACCTCGTCAACTCGCTGTCGCTCTTCACACAAACCGACCCGGACCTCGTGAAAGGGCAGGAGGTGCTGGCCAGCGCGATCATGGACCCCGCCGTCCAGATCGCCTTCAACCAGGCCAAGGGCGCGATCCCGGCGCGGACCGACATCGACCTGTCGGCCATGGACGCCTGCGCCCAAGCCACCTCAGCCAGCCTTGCCGCCAATGACGCGGGCGGCACCGCTGTCCCCACCTTCGCCGGAACCCACGCCGCCAACGCTGCCGTCGTGGGGGCCGCAACCGACGCCATCACCGCCTTCTTCAACTCTGACCAGACCCCGGAAGACGCCGCAACCGCCCTTGCCGACGCCATCGCGGCGGCCCGGTAAGGCAACGGCCTCATCCCGCACTCCCCGGGATGGGGCCACCTAACGACATGAGGAACTGACATGGGCTTTCTCGACATCCGCAACGTCACCAAATCCTACGGGCCGGTGGAGGTTCTGCACCGCATCGACATCGCGGTCGAGGAAGGCGAGTTCCTTGTCCTCGTCGGCCCGTCCGGCTGCGGGAAATCCACGCTTCTGAACATGATCGCGGGGCTCGAAGGCATCACCGGCGGCGAGATCGCCATCAAGGGCCGCGTGGTGAACGGGGTCCATCCCTCCAAGCGCAACATCGCGATGGTGTTCCAATCTTACGCGCTTTATCCCAACATGACCGTCGGCCAGAACATGACCTTCGGCCTAGAAATGCACGGCGTCCCCAAGCCCGAGCGTGACCGCGCCCTCGCCGATGTGGCCAAACTCCTGCAAATCGAGACCCTCCTCGACCGCAAACCCGGCCAGCTCTCCGGCGGCCAACGCCAGCGTGTCGCGATGGGCCGGGCGCTGGTGCGGAACCCCGACGTCTTCCTCTTCGACGAACCCCTTTCCAACCTCGACGCCAAACTCCGCGTCGACATGCGGACCGAGATCAAGAAGCTGCACCAGAAGCTGCGCACCACCATCGTCTACGTCACCCATGACCAGATCGAGGCGCTGACCCTGTCCACCCGCATCGCGGTGATGAACAAGGGACACGTCCAGCAGCTTGGCACACCCAAGGAAATCTACGACACGCCGAAAAACCTTTTCGTCGCCACCTTCATGGGCAGCCCTGCGATGAACATAATGCCCGCCACCGTGGTCATGGAAAACGGCCACCCCCACGCCGCCTTGACCGACGCCGACGGCTGGGTCCACCGCCTGTGCTTCTCACAAGCCAACCTTGCGGCATGGGAGGGCAAACCCATCCTCCTCGGCATCCGCCCCGAGGCGATCACCGACCCCGAAGGCGCTGACCGCAAGTCGCAGAACATCCAGCCCTTCACCAACCGCGTCACAGTGACCGAACCGGCAGGCTCTGACACCTTCGTCACCATGACCCTGTCGGGCAAAGACGTCATCGCCCGGATGCGCGCCGATGCTTCCGTTGCGCCGGGTCAGAAATTCGACTTTGCCGTCAACATGGAAAAGGCCGTAGCCTTCGATCCGGCAACCGAGGAACGGATCACCCCCTGAATGCAAGCTGACGTCATCATCATCGGCTCCGGCATGGGCGGCGCCACCCTCGCCGCCGCCCTCGCGCCCACGGGCCGCCGCATCCTGATCCTGGAACGCGGCGACCACTTGCGCGACAGCCCGGAGGCCCGCGACCCCGCCGCCATCTTCCAGCGCGGCCACTTCAAGCCGAACGAGACCTGGCGCGACATCTCTGGCGCTGCCCTCCACCCCGGCAACTACGCCTATGTCGGCGGCAACACCAAATTCTACGGAGCCGTCCTCCTCCGCTACCGGGCCGAAGACTTCCGCCCCCTCCGCCACTTTGAAGGCACCACCCCCGGCTGGCCAATCGCCTACGCCGACCTCGAACCCTGGTACTCCCAGGCCGAAACCCTCTACCGCGTCCGGGGCGACGTCACCGGCGACCCCTCCGAACCCCCGCACTCCGCCCCCTATCCCTTCCCCCCCGTCCCGGACGAGCCCGACATCCAGCGCCTCCGCCAGGCCTTCCAGGCGCAAGGCCTCCACGTCTCCGCGCTCCCCCTGGGCGTGGACATCGACGCCTGGCTAAAGCGAGCGAAAACCGGCTGGGACGCCTTCCCCTGCACCACCGGCGCCAAATCCGACGCCGAAAGCTGCGCGCTGGCCGAGGCTCTGAAACACCCCACTGTCACTCTCCAGACCAACACCAAGGTCACCCGCCTCCTCTCCGAACGCCGCCGCATCACTGGCGTCGAGGTCGAACGCTTCGGCACCCGCGAGATCCTTTCGGCCCCCACCGTCGTCCTCGCTGCCGGAGCCATCCTTTCCTCCGCCCTCCTCTTCGCCAGTGCCAACGACCACCACCCCACCGGCCTTGCGAACACTTCCGACCAAGTTGGCCGCAACTTCATGAACCACAACCTGACCGGCATGGTCGCCTACAACCCCTTCCGCCGGAACCGGACGGTGTACGAGAAGACCATCCAGATCAACGACTTCTACCTGACCGGCGGCCCCAGTGGAGAACCCCTCGGCAACATCCAGATGCTCGGCCGCATCACCGGTCCGATCCTTGCGGGCGAATCCGGCCTGCCGCTCTGGCTCTCGCACCACATCGCCGACCACTCGATCCACATCATGGCGATGTCCGAAGACCTGCCCGATCCCAACTCCCGTGTCCTCTGGCGCAACGGCGAGGTGACCCTCGACTGGAAGAAGACCAACACCAAGGCGCACGACCTCCTCGTCCAGCGCCTGAAACAGGCGATGCGCAAAGCCGGCTGGCCGATCACCCTGTCGCGCGGCTTCCCCAAGTCCAAACCCTCGCACCAGTGCGGCACCAACCGCATGGGCGCGGACCCCGCGACTTCGGTCGTCGACGTGAACCTCAAGGCCCACGACCTCGACAACCTCTACATCTGCGACGCCTCGGTCCTGCCGACCTCCGCCGCCGTGAACCCCTCGCTCACCATCGCCGCACTCGCCCTCCGTGCGGGCGCCCACATCGCGAAAGCCCTGCAATGAAACCCCTCGCGCTCATCACCGGCGGCCAGCAAGGCATCGGCCTCGGCATCGCCGAAGCCCTCAGCCGCAACGGCTTCCGCCTCGCCATCGCCTCCCGCTCCGCGCCCGGGGACGACAGCGTCAAACAGGCCCTGCAAACCCTCGGCCCCGAAGCCCGCTACTACCAGCACGACCTGTCAAACGTGGCCGCGATCCCCGCGCTCCTCGACGCGATCGAGACCCAACAAGGCCCCCTCGACGCCCTGATTCAGAACGCGGGTGTGGCTGCGAGAGTCCGGGGCGACATGCTCGACATCACGCCCGAAAACTTCGACTGGATCATGGGCATTAACCTGCGCGGTGCCTTCTTCCTCGCCCAGCAAGTCGCCCAGCGGATGCTTGCAACCACCAGCCCGCATTACCGCTCCATCACCTTCGTCACCTCCGTCTCCGCCCAGATGGCCAGCCCCGAACGCGCCGACTACTGCATCTCCAAGGCCGCCGCCGGAATGGCCGCCCAGACCCTCGCCCTACGCCTTGCCCCGCACGGCATCGGCGTCTTCGAACTGCGTCCCGGCATCATCGAAACCGGCATGACCGCAGGCGTCAAAGACAAGTACACCGCCCGCATCGAAGGTGGCCTCGTCCCCGCCGGTCGCTGGGGCCAGCCCTCCGACATCGGCCAGGCGGTGATCCCCCTCGTCATCGGCCAGATGGCCTTCGCCACCGGCGCGGTGATCCCCGTCGACGGCGGGCTTTCCATCGAAAGACTGTGAAATGACCGAAGGCTACGACTACATCATCATCGGCGGCGGCTCGGCAGGTTGCGTCCTCGCCGCCCGGCTGACCGAGGACCCTTCGGCCAAAGTCCTCCTTTTGGAGGCCGGGGGCCGCGACCGCCACCCGTTCTACCACCTGCCCGCAGGCTTCGCGAAGATGACCAAGGGCATCGGCTCCTGGGGCTGGCAGACCGTGCCGCAACGCCACATGAAGGGCATGCAGATCCGCTACACCCAGGCCAAGGTGATCGGCGGCGGCTCCTCGATCAACGCCCAGCTTTACACCCGTGGCAACGCGCAGGACTACGACGACTGGCGGCAGATGGGCTGCCCCGGCTGGGGGTATGAGGATGTGCTCCCGTACTTCCGCAAGTCCGAGGTGAACGACTCCCACGACAACCGCTTTCACGGCAAGGACGGCCCGCTCGGCGTCAGCCAGCCCCGCGCGCCCTTGCCGATCTGCGAGGCCTTCTTCACCGCCGGGGCCGAAATCGGCATTCCCCGGAACCGCGACTTCACTGGCGAGACGCAGGACGGCCTCGGCTACTACCAGCTGACCCAGCGCTGGTACCGTCGCTCCTCCACCTCGACCGCCTTCCTGAAGCCCGCCCTCGGCCGCCCCAATCTCACGGTCAAAACCGGCCAGCAGGTCCTGCGCATCGTCGTCGAGAAGGGCAGGGCGGTCGGCGTCCAGACCAGTGAGACCACCCATCGCGCCAGTACCGAAGTCATCCTCTCCTCCGGCGCCATCGGCTCCCCGCGCCTCCTGCAACTCTCCGGCATCGGCCCCGCCGACGACCTCCATCGCTTGGGCATCCCCGTGGTCCTCGACCGCCCGCAGGTAGGCGCAAACCTGCAGGATCACCTCGACCTCTTTGTTATCGCCGAATGCACCGGCCCCCACACCTACGACCGCTACGCCAAACCCCACTGGTCGGCGCTAGCGGGCCTGCAATACCTCCTGACCCGCAAGGGCCCCGTCGCCTCCTCCCTTTTTGAGACCGGCGGCTTCTGGTACGCGGACCCCTCCGCCCGCAGCCCCGACATCCAGTTCCACCTCGGCCTCGGCTCGGGGATCGAGGCCGGCGTCGCCGCCATGCCGCAGGGAGGCGTCACCCTGAATTCCGCCTTCCTCCGCCCCCGCAGCCGAGGCTCGGTCCGCCTGGCGTCAGCAGACCCCAAAGACGCCCCGCTGATCGACCCGAACTACTGGGAAGACCCCTACGACCGCGAGATGTCGATCAAGGGCCTGAAGCTCGCGCAGGAGATCATGCGCCAGCCTGCCCTGAAACCCTTCGTCCTCGCTGAACGCCTTCCGGGCCCCGAAGTCCGCACCGACGAAGACTACTTCAATTACGCGGTGAAGAACGCCAAGACCGACCACCACCCCGCCGGCACTTGCCGCATGGGCGCGGACGCCGAAGCCGTCGTCGACCCCCAACTCCGCTTCAACGGCATCGAAGCGCTGCGTGTGGTCGATGCCTCGGTGATGCCGACCGTCGTCTCCTCCAACACCAACGCCGCCACCATCATGATCGCCGAAAAGGCCGCCGATATGATCAAGGCCGCACAAAGCAGCACCAAAGGAGCCGCGGCATGATCCGCCACATCGTCCTTCTCAAAGCCCGCCCCGAGGTCACCGACGCCCAGATCGCCGCTATCTTCGCCGACCTCCACAGCCTCAATCTCCCCGGCATCCTCGCCATCCACTCCGGCCGCTCTGAAAGCCCCGAGCAAATCGAGCGCGGCTATCTCCACGGCTTCACGGTGGACTTCGCCGACTGGCAGGCCCTTGCCACCTACCAGGCCCACCCTGATCACAAACGTGTCGGCGCCGCCCTCGTTGCTGCCGCTCAAGGCGGGATCGACGGCATCCTCGTCTTCGACCTTCCCTGCTGAGGCCCCACCATGCTCACCCTCCCCACCGCTGACGCCCGCCTGGAACCCTACCGCCTCGCCGGGTCGCCGCTCACCCCCCGCGCCCCGCGCGTTCCGCTTACCCGGACGGCCTTCGCCGCCGCCCATATTGTCACCGACCCCCTGCGCGAACGAAACCCCTGGGACACCCGCCCCGCCGTCGATTGGGACGCGACACTCGCTTTCCGAACCCAGCTTTGGGACCAGGGCCTTGGCCTTGCCGAGGCGATGGACACCGCCCAACGCGGCATGGGGGTCGACTGGCCGACGGCCCTCGAACTGATCCAGCGCACCATGCTGGCCGCCAAGACGCACCCGATGAACCCACGCGTCGCCTGCGGGGCAGGGACCGACCACAAACCGCTCCAGGACCTGACCACGCCCGCCGCCATCACCGCCGCCTACACCGAACAGGCCGAGGCGATCGAGGTCGCCGGAGGCCAGCTTATCCTCATGGCCTCCCGCGCCTTTCCGGCGATCAAGGCCAGCGAAGACACCTACCACAGCGTCTATCGTCGCCTGATCGACGGGGCCAAGGACCCGGTCATCCTGCACTGGCTCGGCGACATGTTCGACCCGATGCTCTCCGGCTACTGGGGGTCAACGGACGTCTCCAAAGCCTCCGACTTCGTCCTCTCCCTCATCGCGGAGAACCCCGCCAAGGTCGACGGCATCAAGATCTCGCTCCTCGACCAAGCCCACGAGGAAGCCTTCCGCGCCCGCCTTCCTGCTGGGGTCCGCCTCTACACCGGCGACGACTTCAACTACGCACCCCTGATCGAAGGCGACGGCACCCACTTCTCCCACGCCCTCCTCGGCATCTTCGCCGCCATCGCCCCCGCCGCCTCGCAGGCCCTCGAAGCCCTGGCCCAAGGCGACAGCCAGACCTATCACCGCCTCCTCGCGCCCACTGTCCCCCTGTCCCGCGAGATCTTCCGTGCGCCCACCCGCTTCTACAAGGCGGGCATCGCGTTCCTATCGTGGCTCAACGGCCACCAGTCGCATTTCATCATGCCCGCAGGCTTCCAGTCCTCCCGCGACATCACGCACTACGCTCAGGTCTTCCGGCTTGCCGACCAAGCAGGCTTGCTTTCCCGCCCCGATCTGGCAGAAGCGCGGATGAGGACGCTTCTCTCCCTGCACGGGATCGACCAGACATAAGGTGCTATGGACAAACGGCCGACGATCATCGACGTGGCGACGCTGGCCGGAGTCTCGAAGTCGACCGTGAGCCTTGTCTTGCAGCACAGCCCGCTGGTCAAGGACCAGACCCGCGAAGACGTGCGCCGCGCGATGACCGAGCTTGGCTATGTCTACAATCGCGCCGCCGCCAACCTGCGGTCCGCCAATGCGGGCCTGATCGGTCTTGTCATCAACGACCTCCGGAACCCGTTCTTCACCGAATTCGCCACCTCGCTGCAGATGGCGCTGTCCGCGCGGGGCTATGCGACCGTGATCGCCAACACGGACGAAGACCCGGGGCTTCAGGCCCAGGTCGTCGGCGCGATGCTGGAACATTCTGTCTCGGCCCTGATCGTCTCGCCCGCCTATGGCGACGAGGCCGCGACCTTCGACGCCATCGCCCGGGCCAATGTCCCCGCCCTGCAAGTGCTGCGACAAGTGGTGGACAGCGCGCGGTTTCCCTTTGCCGCGCCCGACTATCCCGAAGGCAGCCGCCTTGCGACCGAACATCTTCTGGCCCAGGGCGCGCGGCAGATCGCCTTCGTCGGCGGGCTGGAAGGGCGGGCGGTCACGCAATCCCGGATGTCCGGCTATCTCGCGACCCTGGCCGACCGCGGCCTGCAACCGCTACATCTTCCCGGCCGCCCGGGCCGCGCTTTCGGACGCGAGGCAGCCCTTCGTCTGACCCGGGACCACGCGCAGATCGACGCCGTCCTCTGCTTCAACGACCTGACCGCGCTTGGCCTGCTGACCGGCTGCGCCGAGCTTGGACGGGCGGTCGGCCCCGACCTCAAGATTGTCGGCTTCGATGATATCGAGGACTGTGCCCAGGCCTTTCCCGCCCTGTCATCGGTCCGCTGCGACATCGCGGGCTTTGGTAGGGCGATGGCGGAAACGGTGCTGAACTGGCTGGAAAAAGACCAGCGGCCCGCGCCCGACACGGTTACCCCGGTCACACTCATT